>NZ_JASZYB010000004.1:0-300000 GCF_030317205.1 Variovorax sp. J2L1-78
GGCGTTCTGCTTGACCGTCGAGGTGAGTTCTTCCATCGAGGCGGCCGTCTGCTCCAGCGAGCTGGCTTGCTCTTCGGTGCGCGAGGACAGGTCCTGGTTGCCCGAGGCGATCTGGCTGGACGCCGTGGCGATCGTGTCGGTGCCCTGGCGCACTTCGCCGACCACTTTCGCCAGGCTGGAATTCATGTTCTTCAGGGCCTGCATCAACTGGCCCGTCTCATCGGCGGACTGCACCTCGATGCGCGAACTCAGGTCGCCAGCCGCCACGGTCTCCGCCACCTTCACGGCCTGGCGCAGGGGGCGCACGATGCTGCGCGTGGTGAAGAACGCGAAGGTGGCGCCCGCCAGCAGCGTGAGCACGGTCAGCAGCACGCCCAGTTGCAGGCTGCGCGCGTTGGCTCGGTCGATGGCCTGGCTCATGTCGTCGATGGCCTTGCGTTCCATCGCCAGCAGCGCGAGCACGCCGCTCTCGTAGGCCTTGGCGGCGGGCGTGAAGGTCTCGTCGAAGGCGCGAGCCGCCTCCGATGTGCCGCCGCCCCCGGCCTTGGCCTTCGTCACCAGGTCCTTGGCGGCCTGGTACTTGGCACGCTTGGCCACGATGTCCTTGAACGCGGCCTTCTCTTCGTCGGTGATCAGCAGCGCTTCGACCTTCTTGATGGTCTCGCTGCCCTTCGTCACGCTGTCGGCGATGACGTCCTTGAAGACCACCGGCAGCGTCTCGTCCGTGGTGCGGGAGATCATCGCGGTCCGTGCGATGGCCGAGTAGGTCAGCACGTACCAGTCGGAGATGAGTCGCTCCTTGGCGAGCGGGCTCTGCATCATGACCCGCGTGGCCTCTGCGTTGCGGAGGGCGCTGACCAGCGAAAAGGCCGCGGCAACGACGGTCAATCCGAGCACGATGGCGAAGCCGAGGGCAAGCCGCGTACCGATGCGGAGATTGCGAAGGGAGGTCATGGCGGGGTCCGGTCTTGGGGTGGGTCTGGGGCGCAGGAAAGCGCCGTCGTCTTCAGGCGGCGGCGGCTTCCACGAGGCCCATCTCTTCGCTGGACATGAGACGGTCGATGTCCACCAGGATCAGCATCCGCTCTTCCAGCGTGCCCAGGCCGATCAGGTAGTCGGTGTCCAGGGTCGAGCCCATCTCGGGGGCCGGCTTGATCTGCTCGGCGCTCAGCGTGATCACGTCCGACACGCTGTCGACCACCATGCCCACCACGCGGCCGCCGATGTTCAGCACGATCACCACGGTGAACTGGTCGTAGCTCGGCTCGCCCAGGTCGAACTTGATGCGCATGTCGATGATCGGCACGATGATCCCGCGCAGGTTCACGACGCCCTTGATGTAGGCCGGCGCGTTGGCGATGCGGGTCACGGCGTCGTAGCCGCGCAGTTCCTGCACCTTCTGGATGTCGATGCCGTATTCCTCGTCACCGAGCGTGAACGAGAGGAACTCGAGCGGCTTGTCCGCCGCGCGGCTGGCGCCCGGCATGTCGGCCGGCTTGGAGGTGGGGGTCGATTTCGTGAGCATGGGATGCGCCTCTCTCAGTTGAAAAGAATCAGTTCACTCGGGTGGGTGGGTCATTTGGCGATGGCCGGTCGACCCGCGGGACGGGAAGAAATGCGGGGTGCGGCCGGAGGGCCTCGGCGGTCGCTGCCGCGCGTGGCGGGCTTCGACGCCGTCGCGTCGAGGTTGAAGACGTACACCGCCTCGACCAGGCCGCCCGCCTGTACGTTCAGAGCGGTCGCCGCAGCGGCCGACTCCTCGACCAGGGCCGCGTTCTGCTGCGTGACCTGGTCCATCTGCGTGATCGCCTGGTTGACCTGTTCGATGCCCTGCGTCTGTTCGTGGCTCGCCGCGCTGATCTCGCCCATGATGTCGGTCACCCGGCGCACGCTCGCCACGATCTCTTCCATCGTCTGGCCGGCCTCGCTCACCAGCGCGCTGCCGGCCTCGACCTTGTGCACCGAGTCGTCGATGAGCGCCTTGATCTCCTTGGCCGCGGCGGCCGAGCGCTGCGCCAGGCTGCGCACTTCCGAAGCCACCACCGCAAAGCCGCGGCCCTGCTCGCCGGCGCGTGCCGCTTCCACCGCCGCGTTCAGCGCCAGGATGTTGGTCTGGAAGGCGATGCCGTCGATGACGGAAATGATGTCGACGATCTTCTTGCTCGATGCATTGATCGAGCTCATCGTGTCGACCACCTGACCGACCACGCTGCCGCCGCGCACAGCCACTTCCGAGGCCGAGACGGCCAGTTGATTCGCCTGGCGCGCGTTGTCCGCGTTCTGCTTGACGGTCGAGGTGAGTTCTTCCATCGACGCGGCGGTCTCTTCCAGCGAACTGGCCTGCTGCTCGGTGCGCGAAGAGAGGTCCTGGTTGCCCGAGGCGATCTGGCCCGATGCGGAGGTCACGCCGTAGGCACTGGCGCTGACGTCGGCGACGATGCCGAACAGGTTGGCGCTCATCTGGTTGAGCGCGGTCAGCAGATCCTTGGTCTCGTCCTCGGGATGGATCGCGAACTTCACCAGGACGCCGCTGGCGATCGTGCGGGCCACCTCGACCGCATCGTCGAGCGGTCCGAACACCGTGCGATCCAGGAAGAAGCCCAACCCGACCCAGCTCAGCGCCGAGGCGATGGAGAACGCTGCCATGATCGTCGGCCAGGCGCCCGCGCCACCCGCTGCGGCCGACAGCGACCACCACCCTGCCCCGCCGAACGCCAGCGTGAAGAGGGCCGCTATCGCCGTGGCCGCCCACAGGCGGCGGCGCACCGGCACCCGGCGCAGCGCGGCCAGCGGCTGGGCCCAGACCGGCCGCAACACGTCGCCGTGGCGCAGCACGAGCTTCTGACCGGTGCCTTCTCGAATCCTGCGATACAGCGCCTCGGCGGCCTCGACCTGCGCGCGCTCCGGCCGGCTGCGCACCGACATGTAGCCCACGGTCGTGCCGTTGCGGCGGATGGGCGTGACGCTGGCATGCACCCAGTAGAAGTCGCCGTTCGCGCGGCGGTTCTTGATCACGCCGGTCCAGGGCAAGCCTTCGTCGAGCGTTTGCCACAGGTCGGCGAAGGCCTCCGGCGGCATGTCGGGATGCCGCACGATGTTGTGGGCCTTGCCCATCAGGGCTTCGACCGAGAAACCGCTCGCTTCCACGAAGGTCGGATTCACGTAGGTGATGCGGCCTTTGAGGTCGGTGCGAGAGACCAGTGCAGCGCCGGGGGGCAGCAGGTACTCGACGGCGGTGGTGGGGAGGTTGACGCGCATGAATTTGTCTCTTGGAATGAAAACGGTGCGATGGTGATCAGCGCTGAGCCCCGTGGGAGACGTCGAGCTGGAAGACACTGACGACCTGCGACAGGCTGCCAGCCTGCTCCTGCAGCGAACCGGCCGCTGCGGCGGCTTCTTCGACCAACGCTGCGTTCTGCTGCGTGACCTGGTCCATTTGCGTGATCGCCTGGTTGATCTGCTCGATGCCCTGCGTCTGCTCGTGGCTCGCCGCACTGATCTCGCCCATGATGTCGGTCACCCGGCGAACGCTCGCCACGATCTCTTCCATCGTCTGGCCCGCTTCGGCCACCTGGTGGCTGCCCGCCTCGACCTTGCTCACCGAGTCGTCGATCAGGCCCTTGATTTCCTTGGCCGCTGCGGCCGAGCGTTGCGCCAGGCTGCGCACTTCCGAGGCGACCACCGCAAACCCACGGCCCTGCTCGCCGGCGCGTGCCGCTTCCACCGCGGCGTTCAAGGCCAGGATGTTGGTCTGGAAGGCGATGCCGTCGATGACGGAAATGATGTCGACGATCTTCTTGCTCGATGCATTGATCGAGCTCATCGTGTCGACCACCTGACCGACCACGCTGCCGCCGCGCACAGCCACTTCCGAGGCCGAGACGGCCAGTTGATTCGCCTGGCGCGCGTTGTCCGCGTTCTGCTTGACGGTCGAGGTGAGTTCTTCCATCGACGCAGCCGTCTCTTCCAGCGAGCTGGCCTGCTGCTCGGTGCGCGAGGACAGGTCCTGGTTGCCCGAGGCGATCTGGCTCGAGGCCGTGGCCATCGTGTCGGTGCCCTGGCGCACTTCGCCGACCACCTTGGCGAGGCTGTCGTTCATGCCCTTGAGCGCCGTGAGCAGTTGGCCGACCTCGTCGCGCGAATCGGCAACCATGCGGCTGCTCAGGTCGCCGGCGGCCACCCTCTCGGCCAGTTCGACCGCACCGCGCATCGGGCGCACGATGCCGACGGTGAGCCACCAGGCGCACACGGCGCCGACCAGCACCGCCAGGGCGGACAGGAGGCCCAGCAGCTGGACGGCGCTGTCATGGTCGCGCTGGATCTCTTTGGCCATCGTGTCGATCTGCACGCGCTGCGCGTCGGCGATCGCCTGCACCGCCTTCTGGTAGACGACCAGCGCCGCCTGGTACTGGGTGTCCGCGAGCTTGGCGGCGCCTTCGCGGTCACCGGCCGCCTTCAGCTGGTTGATGCCGGCCAGGTGCTCCAGCACGCGCTTTCGCGCATCGGCCACGGCCAGGAAGAGCTGGCGTTCTTCCGGTGCGGTGAGCAGCTTTTCCATCTGCTGCTGGACCGGGTTGATGGACGCCACGCCCGCCGTCAGGCTCTTCTTGAAATAGGCTTCGTTCTCGGGATCGGTGGCCTTGGCCATCCCGAAGGAGTGGACAATGCTGGGGCCGAGCAGGTTGGCCCACTGGTTGGCCAGGCGCTCCTTGACCAGCGCCTCTTCGACCATCCTGGCGGTGGAATCCGCGACCGCATTCAGCCGGACCATGCCCACGCCTGCGATCAGCACCATCAGCAGCAGCATGACGGCGAAACCACCACCCAGGCGGGTACCGATTTTCAGATCTCGCAGATTCATGACGCTCTACCTTGCAGAAAAAACGTGAAGACGGTCGTGTGGAGCCAGCCGGGCAACTCGCCGCATGCGGCGGCGCACTCCGGCCACCTCCGGTTATCGGCAGCGAAAGCAAAAGTTAAAGTCCTCGCCGCCAGATTTTTCAGGCAGTGGCCGGCGCCAGCCGGAAGACGCTGACCGCCTGGGAGAGGCTGCCGGCCTGGTCCTGCAGCGAGGCGGCAGCCGCCGCGGCCTCTTCCACCAGCGCCGCGTTCTGCTGCGTGACCTGGTCCATCTGGCTGATGGCCTGGTTGATCTGCTCGATGCCCAGCGTCTGTTCATGGCTGGCCGACGAGATCTCGCCCATGATGTCGGTCACGCGGCGCACGCTCGCGACGATCTCGTCCATGGTCCGGCCCGCCTCGGACACCTGCGCGCTGCCGGCGCCCACCTTGCCCACCGAGTCGTCGATGAGCAGCTTGATCTCCTTGGCCGCTGCGGCCGAGCGCTGCGCCAGGCTGCGCACTTCGGAAGCGACGACCGCGAAGCCGCGGCCCTGCTCACCGGCACGCGCCGCTTCCACCGCCGCGTTCAACGCCAGGATGTTGGTCTGGAAGGCGATGCCGTCGATCACCGCGATGATGTCGACGATCTTGAGGCTCGACGCATTGATCGCGCTCATGGTGCTCACCACCTGGCTGACCACGCTGCCGCCGCGCACGGCCACTTCCGACGCCGAGGCTGCGAGCTGGTTGGCCTGGCGGGCGTTGTCGGCGTTCTGCTTGACCGTGCTGGTCAACTCTTCCATCGACGCCGCCGTCTCTTCCAGCGAGCTGGCCTGCTCTTCGGTGCGCGAGGACAGGTCCTGGTTGCCCGAGGCGATCTGGCTCGACGCCGTGGCCATCGTGTCGGTGCCGTGGCGCACATCGCCGACGATCTTGACCAGGTTCCGGTTCATCTCGTTGAGGGCCTGCAGCAGCTGGCCGACTTCATCGGTCGAGTCGACCTCCGCCTCCTGGGTGAGATCACCCCCGGCCACCGACTGCGCCACGTTGAGGGCACGCCCCAGGGGCCGGGTGATGCCACGGGTCAGCCACCAGGCCAGCGCCGCGCCGAGGGCCAGCGCGGCAAAGGTGAGGCTGATGAGGCCGATACGGCCCGAGCGATAGAGCGCGTCGATGCCCGCCGCGGTGCGGTCGATCTCGCTTTGCTGGTGCGCCAGCATGGCCTGGATGCTGCCGTCGTAGCCCGACAGCATGGGCACCAGGCGGGCGTCGGTGATCTGGCCGGCCTCGTCCTGTTTGCCTTCGGCCTTGAGCTTGAGGATGGCGTTGCGCAGGTCGATGTACTCGGTGCGCCGGCGCTTGATGTCGGCGCTCAGCGCCTCTTCTTCCGGCGTCTCGAGCATCGCTTCGAGCTTCTTCTGCGTCTCGGAGATCAGCTTGCTGGTCCGGCCGATGTTCTCCTGCAGGTAGGCCTGCACCGCGGCGTCGTTGCTCTTGACCAGGGCGAAGGTCCGCACGCTGTTGTTGCTGGTCGCCTGCAGCCAGCTGGCGGCCAGGCGTTCCTTGGCCAGCGAGCGCTGCGCCATCCGTTCCGTGCCGTCACCCACACGCTGCAGGCCCATCACGCCGATGGCCGCGATCACCGCCGCCAGCGCCAGCACCAGCGCGAAGCCGGTGCCCAGGCGTGTTCCGATTTTCCAGTTCTTCATATGTCTCTCGTTCTAGGGTTGGGTCGGACGCGGCTCAGGTGGCCAGTTGTTCGATGAGGCCCAGCTCCTCGCTGGACATGAGGCGGTCGATGTCGACCAGGATCAGCATCCGCGTGTCCAGGGTGCCCAGGCCGATGATGTAGTCGGTGTCCAGCGCCGAGCCCATCTCGGGCGCCGGCTTGATCTGCTCGGCGCCGAGCGTGATCACGTCCGACACGCTGTCGACCACCATGCCCACCACGCGGCCGCCGATGTTCAGCACGATCACCACGGTGAACTCGTCGTAGCGCGGCTCGCCCAGGTTGAACTTGATGCGCATGTCGATGATCGGCACGATGATCCCGCGCAGGTTCACGACGCCCTTGATGTGAGCCGGTGCGTTGGCGATGCAGGTCACCGTGTCGTAGCCGCGCAGCTCCTGCACGCGCTGGATGTCGATGCCGTATTCCTCTTGCCCGAGCGTGAAGGTCACGACCTCGAGCCGCCCGTCGGCCGGGATGGCGATCGCCTGGTTCGGCCGGTGGAGTACTTCTGCCATGGGTGTCTTTCGGTGGTCTGTGCGCGGGGGATTCAGGGAGAGGTACCAGGCCGGCAGCGCCGGGCGTTCAGCCGAACTTCTGCATGATGCGAACCAGCTTGTGGCCGTAGTCGGGGTCGGTGGCGTAGCCGGCGCGCTGCAGGCCATGGGCCGCCGCGGCCGGGTCGCCGGTGCTCAGCACGTCGGCGTAGCGCGGGTTGCGCGTCATGAACTTGGCGTAGTCGGCAAAGGCCTCGTCGTAGGAGCCGTAGGCGCGGAACTTGGCGCGCACCTTCTGCGGCTCGCCGTCCACGTACTCGGTGGTCATGGTCTCGACGACCGGGCCCTTCCAGCTGCGGTCGGCCTTGATGCCGAACAGGTTGAAGCTCTGGGTGCCGTCGTCGCCGCGGATCTCGCGCTTGCCCCAGCCCGACTCCAGCGCGGCCTGCGCCAGGATCAGCGGTGCGGGAACGCCGCTCGCCGCGCTGGCGGATTGGGCCGAGCTGCCCATGCGGGCGACGAAGTCGTCGACCTTGCCTTGCAGCGACGGGTTGTCGCCACCGGAGCCGCCACGGTCGCCGTTGACGCGGTAGAGGTTCAGGTCGGCACCACCGGCACGTGGCCCGGGTGACGAGCCGATCGGGATGCCTGCGTTTTCCTTCAGCGGGAACGACACCAGGCGGTCGAGGGCGAAGCCCTTCGACGTGCCACCGGTGGCATCGGCCTCGGCGTTGCCGCCCGCGCGCTGCAGCTGCGTCAGCATGGCTTCGGCCAGCCCGAGTCCGCGGCCGGACAGGTTCTGCGACAGCTGCTGGTCGAGCATCGAGCGGTAGACCTTCTCGTTCTGCCCGTCGATCAGGCCGCTCGAGGGCGAGGCCTCGCGCATGCTCTTGAGCACCATGTTCATGAACATCGCCTCGAACTGCCGGGAGACCTGCTTGAGGCCCTCTTCCGGCGACGTGCGGACGGTGTGGCGCAGGGCGTCGACGCCCTGCACATCGAGCGAGAAGCGCTGGTCGAGCGCACCGCTGCGGGCGGCATCGCCGCCGCCCCAGGAATTGGCTGCCGTGATGGCCATCACGCGTCCTCAGATGATCTCGAGCTCGGCGCGCAGGGCACCGGCCGACTTCATGGCCTGGAGGATCGAAACCAGGTCCTGCGGGTTGGCACCCAGGCTGTTCAGGCCCTTGACCACGTCGGCCAGCGAAGCGCCGCCCTTGACCATCTGCAGCGCGCCGCCGCCCTGGTTGACCGAGATCTGCGAGGTCTGCGCGGCCACCGTCTGGCCGCCCGAGAAGGCGCCCGGCTGGCTCACCACCGGCTCGGTGTTGATCACGACCGACAGGTTGCCGTGCGCCACGGCGCAGTCCTGCACCCGCACGTTCTGGTTCATCACCACGGAGCCGGTGCGGGCGTTCACCACCACGCGGGCCGTGGCCTGCGATGGCGTGACATCGATGGCTTCGAGCCGCGCGAGGAAACCGACGCGCGCCTCGGGCATCGGCGCACGCACCACGATCACGCGCGCGTCCTGCGCATCGGCCGTGCCGGCGCCGAACTCGCGGTTGATGGCATCGGCCGCGGCCTTGGCCGTGCCGAAGTCGGAACGGTTGAGCTCGACCGACAGCGTGCTGTCGCCGCCGAGCGGCGCCTCGACGGCACGCTCGACCAGGCCCCCGGCCGGAATGCGGCCGGAGCCGAGCTGGTTGATCTGCACCTTGCTGCCATTGGCCGAGGCGCCTGCGCCACCGACCACCATGTTGCCCTGCGCCAGTGCATAGGTCTGGCCATCGACGCCCTTGAGCGGCGTCAGCAGCAGCGTGCCGCCGCGCAGGCTCTTGGCATTGCCCATCGATGAGACGGTCACGTCGATGGCCTGGCCCGGCCGCGCGAAGGCCGGCAGCGTGGCGGTGACCATCACCGCCGCGACGTTCTTGAGCTGCATGTTCACGCCCTGCGGGATCGTGATGCCCAGCTGCTGCAGCATGTTGTTCAGGCTCTGCACCGTGAACGGCGTCTGCGTGGTCTGGTCGCCCGTGCCGTCCAGGCCGACCATCAGGCCGTAGCCGATCAGCTGGTTGTCGCGCACGCCCTGGATGCTCGCGAGTTCCTTCAGCCGCTCGGCGTGGGCAGGCACGCCCAGCGCCGCGGCGCACAGTGCCACGAGGCCGAGGATTGAACGCAAAGTTCGCGAGGTATGCATGGGGAGTTGCTTTCTGTTCTGAAGAAGAGCCATCAGAAAGGCATGACGTTCAAGAAGAAGCGCTGCATCCAGCCCATGTGCTGGGCCTCGTCGATGTAGCCCTTGGCCGTGTATTCGATGCGGGCGTCGGCCACCAGCGTCGACGGCACGGTGTTGGTGCCAGAGACGGTGCGCGGATTCACCACGCCCGAGAAGCGGATGAACTCCGTGCCCTGGTTGATGCCCATCTGCTTCTCGCCGCTCACCAGCAGGTTGCCGTTGGGCATGACGTCGGTCACGGTCACGGTGATCACGCCGTTGAAGGTGTTGTTGGCGTTGGCGCCGCCCTGCGCCTGAAGCGTGTTGGTGCCGGCCAGGTTGGTGTCCTGGCCGTTGAGCAGCGAGCCGATCAGCTTCGGAATGCCGCCGGCGAAGGTGCCGGTGGTGCTGCCGTTGCGGCTGGCGTTGGCGCCCGAGTTCTTGCTGGCGTTGACACGCTCGCTGATGACGACGGTAAGGATGTCGCCGACGTTGCGCGGCCGGCGGTCTTCGAACAGCGCGTTGGCGCCGGGGCCGTCTCGGAAGATGGCGCCCGTGGGCCGGCGCGCCGTTGCCGATGCGTAGGTGTCGGCGCGTGCGGTCATGGGCTGGTGCACCAGCGGCTCGCGCGGAATCTGCGCGCAGCCCGCCCCCACGACGGCCAGCAGCACCAGCAGGAGGCGCGATGCAGGCGATGCAGGCGCTGCGGGCGCAGCGACACCGCGTGCGGGAAGAATGGGACTGCGCATGGTCATCACAGCTGGGCGAGCTTGGCCAGCATCTGGTCCGAGGTCTGCACGGCCTTGCTGTTGATCTCGTAGGCGCGCTGCGTGGCGATCATGTTCACCAGTTCCTCGACCACGTTCACGTTCGAGGCCTCGACATAGCCCTGCGTCAGGATGCCGGCGCCTTCGAGACCGGGGACCACCACGTTGGCGGCACCCGACGCGTCGGTTTCGGTGTAGAGGTTCTCGCCCATGCTCTGCAGGCCGGTCGGGTTCAGGAAGGTCGCCAGCTGCAGCTGGCCGACCTGCACCGTCGCGGTGGAGCCGGCCTGCGTCACCGACACCGTGCCGTCGCGGGCGACGGTGATGCTGGTGGCGTTCTGCGGGATGGTGATCTGCGGCTGGATCTGGAAGCCGCTGGCGGTCACGAGCTGGCCTTCGGCGTTGGTCTGGAACGAACCGTCGCGGGTATAGGACGTGGTGCCGTCGGGCATCAGCACCTGGAAGAAGCCGCCGCCGTTGATGGCCACGTCCTTCGGGTTGTCGGTCTTGGTCAGGTTGCCTTGCGAGTGCAGGCGCTCGGTGGCGACCACGCGCACGCCGGTGCCCAGCTGCAGGCCCGAAGGCAGGCGCGTCTGGTCGGAGGTCTGGCCGCCGACCTGGCGCATGTTCTGGTACATCAGGTCTTCGAACACGGCGCGGCTGCGCTTGAAGCCGGTGGTGCCGACGTTGGCCAGGTTGTTGGAGACGACGTCGAGCTGCGTCTGTTGCGCATCGAGGCCGGTCTTGGCGATATAGAGGGAACGGATCATGGGAAATACTCCTGTGGAACGGCGTCGTGGACTAGGCCTCGGGGCTTGGGCTCAGCCGCTTAGCCGTACGCCAGCAACTTGTTGGCGGATTGCGCGTTGGTGTCGGCGGTCGTGATGGACTTCATCTGCATCTCGAAGCTGCGGGCGTTGGCGATCATGGCCACCATGGCCTCGACCGGATTCACGTTGCTGCCCTCGAACACGCCGCTCATGACCGTGACGGCCGGGTCGGCGTCCGCCGGTTGCAGGCCCTCGCGCATGCGGAACAGGCCGTCGTCGCCGCGAACGAGGTCGGTGGACGGCGGGTTCACCAGCTTGAGACGGCCGACCTCGGCCACGCCCACGGTCGGGTCGCCCGCGCCGCGCGCCGCGATCACGCCGGTGCTGCCCACCGTGGCGGTCGCGCCCGGCGGGATCACCAGCGCGCCGTTCTCGCCGACCACCGGGCGTCCGCCCATGGTCGTGAGCTGGCCGTCGGCCGCCACCTGCAGATTGCCCACGCGGGTGTAGGCCTCGCCGGTGGCGGTCTGCACCACCAACCAGCCGTCACCCTTGACCGCCACGTCGAGTTCGCGGCCGGTCTCGGTGATCGGGCCGGTGCTGAAGTCGGCACCGGGCGTGGTGGCGACCACGAAGGCGCGCGTCTGCGCTTCCTCGCCGACCACCGGCACCGCGCGAAACGCATTGACCTGGGCGCGGAACCCAGGGGTCGAGACATTCGCCATGTTGTTGGCGACCGAGGCCTGTTGTTCCATGGCCTGCTTGGCGCCGCTCATCGCGACATACAGCATTCGATCCACTGGGTGCTCCTGAAAAGGTGACGAAGGAAGGCGAGGCTTGCGCGTCAGCGGATGTTGATCAGCGTCTGCATGATCTGGTCCTGCGTCTTCACCGTCTGCGCATTGGCCTGGTAGGTGCGCTGCGCCACGATCAGGTTGACCAGCTCGGAGGTCAGGTCGACGTTGGAGGCTTCGAGTGCACCCGAGGCCAGCGAGCCCTGCTTGCTCCCCTTGCCCGGCACGCCGGTGAGCGCCGCGCCCGAGGCCTGCGTTTCGCCCCAGACGTTTTCACCCATCGGCTCCAGGCCGTTCGGGTTGGCGAAGGAGCTCAGGACCACCTGGCCAAGCAGATTGCTTTGCTCGTTCGAGTAGGTGCCGGTGATGGTGCCGTCGGGGTTGATCGAGAAGGCCGTCAGCGTGCCCGAGGTGTAGCCGTCTTGCGCGAGCTTGCGGATCTCGTTCACGTTGCCGAACTGGGTCGTGCCGGTCAGGTCGACCGCCGCGGTCAGCGGCAACGAGCCGTTGCCGAAGGCCAGCGGGCCGACGTTGAACGTGCCGCCCGCGGGCGTAAGCATGTTGCCGTTGCCGTCGAAGGTGTAGTTGGCCATCGGGACCGGCGGCGTGGCCGTGGAGATCGGCGCGCCGTCGATCGTGCCGTAGACGCTCCAGGCGCCGGCGCCGGTCTTGACGAAGTAGGCGCCCAGCTCGTGCGGGTTGCCCAGCGAGTCGTAGATCGGGCCCAGCGCGTTGGAGTAGTTGAAGGTGTCCGAATCGGTCGCGTTGAACGGCGTCTTGGTCGGCACCGCGAGGCGCGAGTCGAGGTTGAACCCAGCATCGATGCTGGTGGTCGCCTTCGGTGCCATGGAAGCGTTCGGGATCTGGATCGGTGCCGGCGTGCCGCCGTTGATGGTGCCGGTGGCCGACACGCCGTAGCCCGTCAGCTGCAGACCGGCCGCGTTGACGAGGTAGCCGGCGTTGTCGCGGGTGAACTGGCCGTTGCGCGAGTACATGACCTCACCGCTCGGGCTGGCCAGGCGGTAGAAGCCATCGCCGTTCAGGATGGCGACGTCCAGCGGACGGCTGCTGCTCTGCGTCACGCCCTGGGTGAAGTTCTGCGTCACGCTCGCGACCGAGGCGCCGAGACCGACACGCGAGCCGGCATACACGTCCTGGAAGGTGGCCGCCGCCGACTTGAAGCCGACCGTGCCGGAGTTGGCGATGTTGTTGCCGATGACGTCGAGGTTCGCGGCGGCGACGGCCAGACCGCTGATGCCTTGGGAGAAAGCCATGATGAAGTCCTTGTATCAATGCAATGAGGGAACGGCGTACCGCGACGCGGCTGCCGCCGGGAGAAATGAAAGGCCTGGGTTCAGAGGAACATGCGCACGTCGGACAGGCTGATGCTCTTGCCCGTCGAGAGGTCGAGCGTCACGCCGTTGGCGCCCTGCTTGACCGCAGCCACCTGGGTGAACGTGAGCGCCTCCGCCTTGACGGCGGCGCCCGCGCCGGTCGCCGCCACGCTGAACTGGTAGTTGCCTGCGGCGACCACTTCGCCCGCATCGTTCTTGCCGTCCCACTTGACGCCGTTGGCGCCTTCGGGGAGCGCGCCGAGTTCCATCGTGCGGACCTTGGTGCCGTTGGCGTCGGTGATGGTCACGGTCACGTCGGTGGCCCCCTTGGCCGGCAGTTCGACCGCGAAAGGCACTTCCTTGGGCGTCTTCACGCCGGTGGCCTTGTCTTCCACCATCTCGAGCGAGAGCGCGTTGCCGGGCGACAGCACGGCATAGCCGATCAGCGAGGCCGCCTGCAGCACCTGGCTGGAGCCGGTCTGATTGACCAGCCCGCTGAGCGTGGCATTGAGCTGCTCGATGCCGCTGACCGTGCTCATCTGCGCGAGCTGCGAGGTGAGCTCGGCGTTCTCCATCGGGTTGAGCGGGTCCTGGTTGTTGAGCTGGGTGACGAGCAGCTTCAGGAAGCGCTTCTCGCTGTCCGCGTTGGTCGTGCCGGAGGCGCCGGCCGCTGCGGCTGCGGATGCCGCGGCGGCGGCGGCTGCTGCCGCTGGGTCGTTGGCAACGTTGGAGGTCGAAGGAATGGCCATGGTGTGAAAGTGAGAGTGGAGAGTTACTGACCGACGGTGAGCGTCTTGACCATCAGCGTCTTGGCGGTGTTGAGCACCTCGACGTTGGCCTGATAGCTGCGGGAGGCGGAAATCATGTTGGTCATCTCTTCGACCACATTGACGTTGGGCATGGCCACATAGCCTTGCGGATTCGCATGAGGGTTCTTGGGGTCGTAGACCATCTTGGCCGGCGACGTGTCTTCGCGGATCGACGCCACCTTCACGCCGCCGACGTCGCTGCGGCCGGAGCCCGCGACCTCGAACACCACCTGCTTGGCGCGGTAGGGCTGGCCGTCGGGGCCGGCGACGCTCTCGGCGTTGGCGAGGTTGCTCGCCGTCACGTTCATGCGCTGCGACTGCGCCGTCATGGCGGAGCCCGCCACGTTGAAGATGTTCATCGAGTTGCTGGGGTAGGGCATGCGTTCTCTCCGGCGGCGGTGGCCGCGGTTATTGCTGGACCGCCGACAGCAGCGTCTTGATCTTGGCGCCGATGACCGTGAGGTTCGACTCGTAGCGCAGCGCGTTGTCGGCGAAGTTGATGCGCTCCACGTCCATCTCAACGGTGTTGCCGTCGATGCTGGACTGGTGGGGCACCCGGTAGAGCAGGTTCTGGTCGGGCATGGCCTGCGCTTCGGCGCGGATGTGGCGCGACGAGGTGACCGACATGCTCATCGACTGCGAGGCCCGGCCGCGCTCGACGGCCTCGGTCAGGCGGCTGCTGAAATCGATGTCACGCGCCTTGTAGTTGGGCGTGTCGGCGTGGGCGATGTTCGACGCCAGCACCTCCTGGCGCTGGGCGCGCAGGTTGAGTGCTTCGCGGTTGAAGTTCAAAGCTGCATCGAGCTTGTCCATCGTGTGCTTCCATGGGTTGGAGGGCATCGCTTCAGCACGAGGCGTGGCGACTGATGGAAAGCGAGTCTAGGCACGAGCCGCTTTTGCAATGGGTCGAACAAAGGGTGTTTTCGGCGTCACTTCCTCACTTCGCGGGCGGGGTCCGCTCCCTAGAATTGCTCGCATCAAGGACACCCCGCGCCCCTGTATGCGCACCGTGCTCCGCCCCATGCCATGACGCCACGCCCCCTTCTTCGCCGCTTGCTGCCCGCCACCCTCGGGCTTCTGGCCACCGTGCTCGGCACGGGCGCCGCCTGCGCCGCGGAACCGCTCCCTGGCCCGGCCATGGCCGCGATCGAACGGCTGATCGAGCGCCAGACCGCCGGCCTGCCCGGCAAGGCCACGGTGACCGCCGCCCTGCCCGGCACCGCCGAGCTGCCGGCCTGCGATGCCTTCGACGCCTTCCTGCCCACCGGCGCCGCGGCGCGCGGGCGGCTGTCGATCGGCCTGCGCTGCCGCACCGGCGCCGCGTGGACGCGCTTCGTGCCGGCCTACGTGAAGGTCGAAGGCACCTATTACGTGGCGACCCGCACCATCGAGCCCGGCGACGCCATCGGGCTGGCCGACCTCACAGCACAGACCGGCGACCTGGCCGCCCTGCCCCGCTCGGTCGTCACCAACGGCAGCGAACTGGCGGGCGCCCGCGCCACCGGCCGCATCGCCGCCGGCGCACCGCTGCGCAAAGAGCTGCTGCGCGCCCCCACGGTCATCCAGCAGGGCCAGTCGGTCCAGGTGGTGGCGCAGGGCGCCGGCTTCACTGTCAGCACCGAAGCCCGGGCCCTGACCCAGGCCGCCGCCGGCGGGGTGGCGCGGGCCAAGACCCTCGACGGACGGATGGTCACGGGCGTGGCCGACGAGGACGGCCAAATCGTCCTGTCGCAGTGAGCCGCGCGGAAAATTTCACGCCCGGCCTAAAGTTCTCGTCCAAGCTGCCGATATCTGGGTCAACCTGCTAAGGAACCATCGTGAAGATCAACCCACCCGCCCCACCGACCACGCCCCTCGCCACGGCGCCCAAGGCGAGCGCCGCTGCGGCGGCGGGCGCCGATGCAGCCGAACGAGCCAAGGAGGCTGCCTTGAAATCCGCTGCACGGGTGCGCGTCATGCCCAACCCCGCCGCCAACGGCGAATTCGACGCGGAACGCGTCGCGGCCATCCGCGAGGACATCCGCGCCGGCCGCTACCAGATCAACCCCGAAGGCATCGCCGACGGCCTGCTGGCCAGCGTGCGCGACCTGATCGACTCGAAGCCCACGCCGTGAATACCCTGCTCGCCGACCTCTGCGCCGAAATTTCCTGCCTGAAAGACTTTCTGGCCGCCTTGAACCGCGAGGAAAAGGCGATGCTCGAAGGCCGCTTTCATGACCTGGCCGCCATCACCGAGGAAAAGACCCGGCTGATGGACCGGATGGCCGAACTCGACCTGGTGCGAGAAGCCACCCAGTGCGCCCTGGGCCACCTGCCGGGCAGCGAAGGCGCCAGCGCCGCAGCCCGCGCAGCCGGCGAAGCCACCGAGCAGGCCTGGAAGAGCCTGATGCAGCTGGCCGAGGAAGCCCGCAGCGCCAACCAGCGCAACGGCTCGATGGTCTACAGCCACCTCGACTTCACCCAGCGCGCCCTGCACTTCCTGCAGGCCAGCACCGAACTCTTCTACGGCCCCGACGGCGTGCGCAAGCCCACGTCGGCGTCGCGCGGGCATATCGCCATCGGTTGAGCGGCCGCCCGACCCGCATGTCGACCACGCCCAGCCACGCTGCGCTCCCACGGCCTTCCCGGCGCAACCGGGCGTTGGCCGCTTTTCCGTGGGTGCTGCTGGCCTGCGCGCTGGCGCTGTTCGGCTTTGCCGCCTATGTCGCGCTGCGCTATGCGCAAGTGGCCTCCGGCGCTGGCGGCAGCGGTGCCGCCGCCAGCGGCCTCTGGGGGCAGTTCGGCTTCCTGATGGGCGGCATCATCGGGCCGGCCCTGGGCTTTCTGACGGTCGTGGCGCTGGCCATGACGCTGTTGATGCAACTGAACGCCGCGGCAGAAGCCCGCCGCGAGGCCGAGACGCTGCGGCAAGAGGCCGAGCAACGCGCCCGACCCGCCTTCCTGGAAGCCAAGCTGGCCGCGCTCAGCACGCTGATCAATGCGGCCAACCACGAGATCTACCGTGCGGGCGGCACCACGGTGGAACAGCGCCAGGTCTGGGACGACCGCAAGAACGCCTTCCTCGTCGAGATGGACGCGACCTTCGCCGCGCTGCGGGCGCTCGAACCGCCAGCGCCTGCCGAGCTGCCTGCCGCCGCCGGCACCACCGCACCGGCGGCCTGAGCAAAACCGCACGCATCGCGTGCACGCGATGCGGCAGCCGCCTGCAGAAATGCCGCGCCCGGCCGATACGCAGACAAGGGCCGTCGGCGGGCGATGGCCCCATCTGCCATCCGACCTCGATGAAAACTCTGAACAACCTCAAGATCGGTACCCGCATGGGTGCCGCGTTCGCCACGCTGCTGGCCCTGCTGATGCTGGTACTGGCCCTGGGCCTCGCGTCGATGCGCAGCATCGATCAGCACCTGGACAACATCTCGAACCGCATCAACGTGCGGGTCGCGGCCATCAATGCCATGCAGGGCGCGGTCCGGGACATCCTCGCCTCGGCAAGCATCGCCGTTCTTCTCACGGATGAAAAAGGCATCGCCGACGAGTTGAAGCGCGTCGTCGACGCCCGCCAGCGCTACGCGACGGCGAAGGACGCGCTGAGCCAGCGACTCGTCTCGGAAGAAGGCAAGAGCCTGATCGCCAAGATCGACGAGGCGACCGCGACCAGCAGCACACTGACCGGGCGGGTGCTCGATCTGGCGCAGAAGAACGAGAACGAGCCCGCGACGCAACTGCTGGTGAAGGAGGCCCGCCCGGCACTTCAGAAAGCCTTGGCACTGCTGGACGATTTCGCGGTGCGCGAAGCGGCCCGTAGCCAGAGCGCGACCGCAGCGGGCGACGCCGAGTACAGGAGCACCCAGACGCTGATGCTCGCCGTCGGCGGCATCGCGCTGGCGCTGGGCGCCTGGGTGGCGTGGTTCATCACCCGCTCCATCACCCGGCCGATTGGCGAAGCCATGCTGGTGGCCGAAGCCGTGGCCGCCGGCGACCTGGGCTCGCGCGTCGAGGTGCGTTCGCACGACGAAACCGGCCGGCTCATGACCGCGCTGAAGACGATGAACGAGAACCTCGCCAAGGTGGTCGGCGAAGTGCGCCACGGCACCGACACGATGGCCACGGCCTCCAGCCAGATCGCCTCGGGCAACCAGGACCTGTCTTCGCGCACCGAGCAGCAGGCCAGCTCGTTGCAGCAGACGGCAGCCTCGATGGAAGAACTGACCTCGACCGTCAAGCAGAACGCCGACAACGCACGTCAGGCGAATCAATTGGCCGTTTCCGCCTCGGAAGTGGCCGTGCGCGGCGGCAGCGTGGTCAGCCAGGTGGTCGACACCATGAGCGCAATCAACACCTCCAGCCGCAAGATCGTGGACATCATCGCGGTGATCGACGGCATCGCCTTCCAGACCAACATCCTGGCGCTGAATGCGGCGGTGGAAGCGGCACGCGCCGGCGAGCAGGGCCGCGGCTTTGCCGTGGTGGCTTCGGAAGTGCGCAGCCTGGCGCAGCGCTCGGCGGCGGCGGCCAAGGAGATCAAGGGCCTGATCGACGACTCGGTGGGCAAGGTCGAAGCCGGCAGCCACCAGGTGGCCGAGGCGGGCCAGACGATGGAAGAGATCGTGGCCAGCGTCAAGCGGGTGACCGACATCATGGGCGAGATCATGTCGGCCAGCCAGGAGCAGACCCAGGGCATCGAGCAGATCAACCAGGCCATCAGCCAGATGGACCAGGTCACGCAGCAGAACGCGGCGCTGGTGGAAGAGTCTGCGGCAGCGGCCGGTTCGCTGCAGGAGCAGGCCGCCACCCTGGTCGGTGCGGTCAGCGTCTTCAAACTGGAGGCGACGGCACACTGACGGCACCAACGACGAAGCGCGCGCCCGGCCTGAACCGGAGCGCGCGCTTCTTGTTGCTTCAAGCCGACCCGCAGGCCGGCCGTCAGCCGCCAGCGTTAGCGGTAGTAGCCGCCGTGGCGGTGGCCGCCATGGCCGCCGTGACCGCGGTAGTAGCCCGGTGCCGGACGGTAATACACCGGCGGCGGCGCGTAGTACACAGGCGCCGGGCGGTAGTACACCGGCGGTGCCGGACGGTAGTAGACCGGCGGCGGTGCGTAGTACACCGGCGGCGGCGCGTAGTACGTTGGCGCAGCCACGCCGAGCGCGACGCCGGGCACGTTGACGCCGACGGACCAGCTCACGTCACTGCGGGCGCTGGCGGCCGATGCGCCGAGCAACGCTGCGGCGGCGACGGCACCACTGGCCATCCATTTGAAGAAGGTCGAACGTGTGAGGCTCATGACGGGACTCCTGTAAAACTTTTGACGGACTCGTGATTGATTCCGCCGGTCGGGCGACTGACGCCCATGTATGCATTGAACGCGTCAGCTGTTAATCAGGTTCACTCTACTCGGTGAAGTTCGTTGCCAAAGGTAACTCATGCACCCCCGCCTCTAGAATGAACCAATGACCTCCCCAGCCGACAAAGACGCCGCCAAAGCCGGTGCCGCGCCCAGTAATTTCTTGCGCCACGTCATCGAAAACGACCTCCAGCAGAACACCTATTCTGGCCGCCAATGGGGCGGATCGCCCGGTGATGCCCAGCACCATGCCAACGGCATGGCCGACCCGGCCAAGGTGCGCATGCGCTTCCCGCCCGAACCCAACGGCTACCTGCACATCGGCCACGCGAAAAGCATCTGGCTGAACTTCGAGCTCGCCAAGGAATACGGCGGCGTGTGCCACCTGCGCTTCGACGACACCAACCCGGAGAAGGAAGAGCAGGAATACGTCGACAGCATCCGCGATGCCGTGCAATGGCTGGGCTACGAGACCTACCTGGCCGACCGCCCCAGCGCCCCGGGCACGCTGCAGCCGCACGAATACTTCGCCAGCGACTACTTCGACTTCATGTACCGCGCCGCCGAGTACCTGATCGAAGCGGGCCTCGCCTACGTCGACGAGCAGACGCCCGAAGAGATGCGCGCCAACCGCGGCGACTTCGGCAAGCCCGGCACCGACAGCCCGTTCCGCGCACGCACCGTCGAACAGAACCTCGCGCGCTTTCGCGAGATGCGCGACGGACAACTCGCAGACGGCGCCGCCATCCTGCGCGCCAAGATCGACATGGCGAGCCCCAACATCAACCTGCGCGACCCGGCGCTCTACCGCATCCGCCGGGCCACGCACCACAACACCGGCGACAAGTGGTGCATCTACCCGATGTACACCTTCGCGCACCCGATCGAAGATGCGCTGGAGCAGATCACCCATTCGTTCTGCACGCTCGAGTTCGAAGACCAGCGCCCCTTCTACGACTGGCTGCTGGACAACCTAGCCGCCGGCGGCCTCATCGCCAGCCCGCACCCGCGCCAGTACGAATTCGCGCGCCTGAACGTGACCCATGTGCTCACCAGCAAGCGCAAGCTGCGCCAGCTGGTCGAAGAAGGCCACGTCGACGGCTGGGACGACCCGCGCATGCCCACCCTCGCCGGCCTGCGCCGCCGCGGCTACACGCCCGAGGCGCTCAAGCTCTTCTGCGAACGCAGCGGCACCACCAAGTCCGCCGGCGGCTGGACCGACTACGCCGCCCTCGAAGCCGCCCTGCGCGAAACCCTCGACCCCATCGCTCCGCGCGCGATGGCCGTGCTCGACCCGGTGAAGCTCGTCATCACCAACTGGGGTGAGCTCATGGGCGGCGACGAGGTCCTCGATGATTGCAGTGCACCCGTGCACCCGCACCACCCCGAGCGCGGCGAGCGCCACTTCAAGATCGGCCGCGAGGTCTGGATCGAACGCACCGACTACGAAGACGTTCAGCCCAAGGGCTTCTTCCGCCTCTTCCCCGGCAACAAGGTGCGCCTGAAGTACGGCCACACCATCGAATGCACCGGCGCCACGCGCGACGGCGAGGGGAAGCTGATCGAAGTGCAGGCCACACTCGTCCCCGATACCAAGAGCGGCACGCCGGGCGCGGACGCGATCAAGGTGAAGGGCAACATCACCTGGGTGGCCGTGGCCGATGCAGTGGCGGCAGAGGTGCGCTTGTACGAGCGGCTGTTTGCCGAGGCACAACCCGGCAGTGGGGAATTGCTGGACGAGCTGAACAAGAACAGCTTGGTGACGTGCTCGGCGTTCGTGGAGCCTTCACTGGCGAACTCCGAAGGCGGCGCGGGGTTTCAATTCGAGCGTCATGGATACTTCTCAATAGAACAATCGGTGACCAGTGAGCGCCAATTAGTTATTACACGTAGTGTGACATTGCGCGACTCTAGCCACAAGTAACACTATTAAGGATCTCTTCATGGCGGTCTTCTCAAAAATTCTTCAAGACAATAACAAGCTGCAAGACCGCATGAACCGAAGCCGAATAAAGCTCGGAGAACTGAGGAGTCAAGCAAACAATTACGAGGCACTCCAGAATGACCGACTAAGCGTTTTTGCAGCCGGCTCTCTTGGAAGACTGGAAACCGGTGAAAAGTCAGATTTTGACGTTTTCATGATTTGCGATTCGGAAGAGCGGCGCACTTCCGGAAAATCTTCGGTATCACGACTTGAGGAGTACGAAGTTTTTTCCGCACTCATACGAATCAATGAGGACCTTAATTATCCAAAGTTTAGCGGCGACGGACGATTCCTAAAGACTTACGAGTTGCAAGACATGATTAAGGCGACCGGATCGCCTCAAGACGACAGTGAAAATCTGTTTACGGCGAGAATGCTACTGCTACTGGAGAGCCAGCCAGTCACAAACGAGGAACTTTACCAAAGAGGCACAGCCCTTGTTGTGGAAAACTATTTCAGAGATGGGTTGGGTCGAGATAATTTTCGCCCACTCTTTTTAATGAACGACCTATTAAGATACTGGCGGACGCTATGTCTAAATTATGAAGTTTACAGAAACGAACCCGAACGACCGTGGCTAAAGAAGAGTCTGAACCTAAAGTTTTCTCGCAAATTAACAATCTTCTCTACGGTTCTTAGCCTCCTTGCGGGCCGAGCTTCAGACTCATCCGCCTTTTTAGATCTCTGCAACTTAACCCCTATCGAGAGACTCGCAGATGCGCTGGACGCAATAGACGATCCAACGCTCGAAAAGGGTTTCTCAAATGCCCTAGGCACGTATGAATCTTTTCTCAAAGCTAAAGAGATCGGAAGCATTGAGTTTGAAACAACCCCTACCTTCAGAAAGCGGCATGCCGACTTGGCAGATCGATTTGGCCGCTTTCTGCATGAGGCATTTGACAGCCATCGAATCGATGGCGACCTAAGACGCTACGTCCTAATTTAAGCCAAGTGTCAACATTAATTTTTCTCGAGATCAAAGACATTCAAGCGGTCGATCTGCTAACTCGTGTCCGCTCCGCACTACTGCAGCGAACATCACGCTCGCCAATACACATCACCATCCGGGGACCGTACAAGGTACCGCCACCTGATCAGAAGCTCGGCGACATCTGGGAAATCATAGAGGGCGAAGGCGTTCTTTTGCATGGAATCGGCATATTTGAATTCCCGGACAAGCACGTCGTTTTCCTAAAAAGCCACTCCCGCGCGATTAGAAAAATCTGGTGGAAACGAGATTATCCGATAATTCGATTCGGATTCAATCCGCACATTACACTTTTCGAAGGCTCCCCTTCGGATGCGGCCGCCGTCGCCCGATTTCTACAACGCGAACAAATTGAGCTTTTTTGCAGAGAGTTCTCATTAAGCACATATCAGTCTTGGCAAGACGATTTATTTTCATCGCCGACGCGAACAATAGTCCGCTCATCCCCTCGAAAATCCAATTCCGTCCTGTCAAACCCTTATAGATGGAAATCCGGCATAGAGATACGGGCACAACAATTAATTTTGGATCTAAAAAATAATAAATCTCGTCAACTAGACCTTGACGAGGCGTAGAGAGCGCATACGGATCACCTAACACGCCTGAGCATGCCTTACGCCTCATTGACATAAGGCGCAGCCTCTCAGAGCACAGGAAAATAAATGCGAACTCGGAATTACAAGACGCCAAAGCGCGCATGTCCGAGTTGGTGAAGTCACGCGGAGCCACCCCCGAAGACATCACGGTGCACGGCAAGTCGGCGTCTTGCTCCCGCGCGCTACGTTCGACCGTTTGTTGCATGCGCGGCACGAACTATTGGTGGCGTTCATGCGGGCGCTCCCCGCCGTTAGACGCCGACCGTGTGTCCTTCGAGTGCGACAAAAGCCCAGCGCTTGAGACGGGGTCGTAAGCTATCTCATCGACCATCCTTAGCCCCTATGCCCACCCCGACCCGAACCAACGCCACCCCTCCGAAAGCACGTGCCGGCCTCGCCGGCAAAGGCCTGGCCGCCCTGGTCATCGGCGTGCTGCTCCTCACCGTCATCCCCAACATAATGCGCAGCCAGCTGGGCCCGACCATCGGCCAGGTGCTCCGTCCGGCGGGCTGGGTGGCGCTGATGCTGGGTGCGGTGATGCTGGTGCTCAACTTCTTCGTCCAGCGTTCGAACCAGGTGCCGCCCGCCGACGAGCCACAGCGGCCCGTCATGCCGAGCACCGCGCCGCTGTCGAAGAAGCTGGCCGCGCGCAAGCCGCCGGCCGCGCCGGTGGCGCCGCCGGCGCCGATCGGCGTGAAGCAGCAAGCGAGCTGGAGTCCGGTCGTGCTCGCCGATATAGAGTGGCGACGCTTCGAGGCCGTGTGCGAGGCCTTCTATGCGCAGGCGGGGCTCACGACGCGCAGCCAGTCGCACGGCGCGGACGGCGGCGTGGACATCTGGCTGGAATCGCAGCACATGGACCAGCCGCGCATCGTCCAGTGCAAGCACTGGCAGGGCAAGCCGGTGGGCGTGAAGGAGATGCGCGAATTCCTCGGCGTGATGACGGCGAACAAGCTGCGGCATGGCACCTTCGTGACGAGTTCGACCTTCACCGCCGACGCGCTGGCCTTCGCTGCCGACAACGGCATCCATGTGCAGGACGGCGCGGCGTTGCTCAAGCTGATCGGCCAGCGCACGCCGGAACAGCAGGCCGCCCTGCTCGCCGTGGCCTACGAAGGCGAGTACTGGCGGCCCACCTGTGCCAGCTGCGGCACCAAGATGGTCGAGCGCACCTCGGGCAAGTTCGCGCGGCCGTTCTGGGGCTGCGCCAACTATCCGACATGCCGCGGGCGGGCGATTCCGAAGGCGCGCAGCACCGTTTAAAAACGAGGCGCTGACGGCCGCTATCCTTGCCGAACCATTACCCCAGGAGCCCTCGCATGCAAGCCGTGTCCATCCACATCGTCGACGTCGCCAACGGCGTGGTCGCCACCGGCATGCGCGTGGACATCGCACGCCAGGACGGCGCTGCGAGCGCGCCAACGTGGACCCCGGTGGTGTCGGGCCAGGTGGGCCGCAACGGCGTGGTCGAGGGCATCGAGGGCCGCGAGCGGCTGTTCGACATCGGCGTGTACGAACTGCGCCTGCATGTCGGCGACTACTACCGCGCCCGCGGCACGGCCCTGCCCGCGCCGGCCTTCATGGACGTGCAGGTGTTCCGCTTCGGCGTCGCCGACCTCTCGCAGCACTACCACCTGCCGGTCAAGCTCACGCCCTGGGGGCTGTCGTGCTTCCGCGGCGCGGCCTGACAAGGCCCGAAGCACGGGCGGTGGGTGGCCCGCCGACGAAACAGAGTGTGTGAAGCAGGGGCCTTCATACAGTGCGATACGCAGGAGGCACTGAAGCCCGGTGGCGCGGCGAACAATGGCCCGGTCAACCCCGACCGACCACCTTCAGAGGCCCCCCATGCGCATCCGCACCAGCGTTCTCGCCCTCACCGCGGCCACGGCCGCGTGCATCGCCGCACTCACCTTCGCCGCACCGCCGACCGGCGGCAACGTACCGGCCGGCAGCGCCCGCGCCGCGCCGGAGTTCCAGCAGATCGACACCTGGCTCAACTCGCCGCCCCTGCGGCTCGACGCGCTGCGCGGCAAGGTGGTGCTGGTCGACTTCTGGACCTACACCTGCATCAACTGCCTGAACCACCTGCCCGCGGTGAAGGACTGGCATGCCCGCTACAAGGACCAGGGCCTGGTGGTGGTGGGCGTGCACACGCCGGAGTTCGCCTACGAGAAGTCGACCAAGAATGTGCGCGAGGCCATCGAGCGGCTGCACATCCAGCATGCGGTGGCGCAGGACAACAGCTACGGCACCTGGAAGGCCTTCAACAACCAGTACTGGCCGGCCATCTACCTGATCGACAAGCAGGGGAAGATCGTCTATTCGCACTTTGGCGAAGGCCGCTACGGCGAAACCGAGAAGAAGATCCAGGCCCTGCTGGCCGAGCCGGCCTCGGCCGACACGGCACCGGCAGCCACCACGTCGAAAGGCGCATGAGATGAAGAGCCTGTGGTTCGCCCTGCTCTTCCTGGCCGGCGGTTTCTCGCACGAGGTCCGCAACCCGGTCGGCTGCGAATGCATCGGCACCGCTACGCGCGGGCTTCGACCGCCGACGAAAAGACGTAGCCCTCGCTGCGAACCGTCTTGATGTAACGCGGCTCGCGCGCGTCGTCGCGCAGCCGCTGGCGCAGCCGGCTGACCAGGAGGTCGATGGAACGCTCGAACAGCTCGGCGTCACGGCCCTGCGTCATGCTCAGCAATTGGTCGCGGCTGAGCACCCGCTGCGGATGGTCGAGGAACACGCGCAGCAACCGGTATTCGGCGCCGCTGAGCGCGACCATCGTGCCGCTGGCGTCGATCAGGTGGCGGGCGATGGTGTCGACCTGCCAGTCGCCGAAGGCCAGCGTCGACGCGTCTTCGGCCGCGACGTGCATGTTGGGCGGCAGCATGCGGGTGCGGCGCAGCACCGCGCGGATGCGCGCCAGCAGCTCGCGCGCGGCAAAGGGCTTGGCCAGGTAATCGTCGGCGCCCATCTCGAGGCCGAGGATGCGGTCGGCCTCTTCGCTGCGCGCGGTGAGCATGAGGATTGGCGTGGCCTTGTACTTGCCCGCGCGCAGGTCGCGGCACAGCGTGAGCCCGTCTTCGCCCGGCAGCATCAGGTCGAGGATGATCAGGTCGAAGGGGCCCGAACTCTCCAGCGCAGCCCGCATGTGGCGGCCGGTGGGCACGCCGGTCACCCGCAGGCCGTTCTTCACCAAGTAGGTGCTGAGCAGTTCGCGGATCTCGCGGTCGTCGTCGACGATGAGCACATGGTCGGAGCTTCGGGCGGTCATGGCGTGGAGTCGTGCGTGGGCGGCATGGCAGCCGGAATGTAGCCCGGCCGCCATGCGCGTGGGAAGCGCCGGTCAGGCGACGGCGAACTCGACCTCGATGTTGCCGCGGGTCGCGTTCGAGTACGGGCAGGTCTGGTGCGCGCCTTCGACCAGCTGCCACTTCTGCGCATCGCTCAGCCCGGGCAGCGTGACGCTGAGCTTCACGGCCAGCGCGTAGGCGGCGTCGCCCGCGGTCTTGCCCAGCGAGACCTCGGCATCGACCGCCACGCCGTCGGGCACCCGGATGCCGAGCCGGCCGCCGGCCAGCTGGATGGCGCCCATGAAGCAGGCCGAATAGCCGACGCCGAACAATTGCTCGGGGTTGGTGCCGGGCTTGCCCGAGCCGGGCGGGCTGAGCTGCACGTCGAGTGCGCCGTCGCTGGATCTGCCGGCGCCGGCGCGGCCACCGGTGGTATGGGTGTGGGCGGTGTAGAGCCGGTTCTCGATCTTCAAGGTCATGGTGACTTCCTTCGTTGGTTGCGGACTGGGAAAGGGAATGGAATCAGGGCGCGTCAGGCGCGGGTGCGCACCAGCGTCATCACCGCGTCGGCGAAGACCTGGGGGGCTTCCTGCGGCACGTTGTGGCCGGCCTTCACCACGCGGTGGGTGCGCGGGCCGGTGAACTTCGCGGCATAGGCGCTGCCGTCGGTGGCGGGCACCACGCCGTCGGAGTCGCCGTCCATCGTGAGGGTCGGCACGCCGATGGTCGGGAAGGCGGCCAGCTTCTTCTCCAAGGCCTCGTAGGCCGGGAAGCCGTCCGCCAGGCCAAGGCGCCACCGGTAGTTGTGGATGACGATCGCGACGTAGTCCGGGTTGTCGAAGGACGCTGCGGTGCGCGCGAAGGTCGCGTCGTCGAAGGCCCACTTCGGCGAGTTCGTGGTCCACAGGATGCGCGCGATGTCGCGCCGGTTCGCCTCCAGGCCAAGCCGGCCGCGCTCCAGCGCGAAGTAGTACTGGTACCACCAGCCATGCTCCGCCTTGGCCGGCAGCGGCAACTGGTTGCCCGGCCGGTTGGTCATGATGTAGCCGTTGACCGACAGCAGGCCGAGGCAGCGTTCCGGCCACAGCGCGGCGAGGATGCAGGCGGTGCGCGCGCCCCAGTCGTAGCCGACCATCACCGCCCGGTCGATCTTCAGCGCGTCGAGCAATGCAATCTGGTCGAGCGCCACCGCGGCCTGCTGCGCCGAGCGTGGGTTGGCGCCGTCGAGGAAGCGGGTGCTGCCGTGGCCGCGCAGGTGCGGCACGATGACGCGGCAGCCCTGGGCCGCGAGCAGCGGTGCCACTTCGGCATAGCTGTGGATGTCGTACGGAAAGCCGTGCATCAGCAGCACCGGCACGCCGTCGGCCGGCCCCATCTCGACATAGCCGACGTCGAGTTCGCCCGCGCGGATCTGCCGCAAGGGGCCGAACGGCGGCAGCGCCGGGGGCGCGGCATTCGCCACGCCCATGAGCCCGAGCTCTGCAGCGGCGAGGCCGACGACGGCACCGCCCAGCAGCAGGCGTCGTTGAAGGTCGATGGAAGGGTGGGACATGCGTGCTCCTGTCTTTCTGGCGGTTGGTTGGAGCCGCCATTGGATGCACCGCATGTGTTCGCGATGTGTTCGGAAACCGGCTTCTTGTATGCCCGTGTATGTCGAACGCGCCAGATACACAGGCATACAAAGAGAAGCCGGCAGGTAATGTTCCGTGTCGGGGCGGTCGCCGGACACACTGCCATACACAGGCGCGGCGGCCACGCGATGCGGGGTCTATAAACGGCGCCATGCCCGATCCCGCCCTCGCCTCTTCGCCCCTGCCCACCGCCTCATGGCAACGGCTGCTGCCGCGCTCGCTGTTCGCGCGGGTCACGCTGATCATCGTGGTGGGCTTGGCCATCGCGCAGTTGCTGACCTTCGCGGCCGTGCGCTACGAACGCGGCATGGCCATGCGCGAGCTGATGATGATCGGCATCGAGCGCGACATCGCCAGCTCCATCGCCATCCTCGACCGCCTGCCGGCCGCGGAACGCGAAGGCTGGCTGGCGAGGCTGGAGCGGCGCAACTACCGCTTCGTGCTCAACGGCCAGGCCGTCGGCACGGCGCCCGACAGCGCCGCCTCGCAGGCGTTCGCGAAGGCGATCGTCGACGCGCTGCGGCCCTTCGAGACCGTCAAGGTCGGCCAGGTCGCGCAACCGCCCGAGGGCCTGCAGATCGAGGTGCGGCTTGGCGACGGCTCGACCGTGGTCGTGCTGGCCCGGCGTGCCGACATGCCGCTGTCGCCGTGGGTGCTGTGGCTGCTCGCGCTGCAGCTGCTGGTGCTGGCGCTGTGCGTCTGGCAGGCCGTGCGGCTGGTCACGCGGCCGCTCGCGCAGCTGGCGTCGGCCGCCGACGACCTGGGCCCCGACCTGAAGGCCCGCCACCTCGACGAACAGGGGCCGACCGAAGTCGCCCATGCGGCGCGCGCCTTCAACGCGATGCAGCAGCGCATCGCCGGCTACATGGCCGAGCGGGTCGAGATCCTCGCGGCGATTTCGCACGACCTGCAGACCCCCCTCACCCGGATGCGGCTGCGCACCGACCTGATGGACGAGGGGCCGGAGCAGCGCAAGTTCCGCCACGACCTGGATGCGATGAGCGTGCTGGTGAAAGAGGGCGTGACCTATGCGCGCACGCTGCACGGCACCACCGAGCCGGCGTCGCGCATCGATGCCGATGCGCTGCTCGGCAGCCTGGTCGCCGACTATGCGGACACCGGGCAGCCGGTGCGGCTCGAAGGCCAGCTCGGCGCACCCGTGGTGAGCCGGCCGAACGCGCTGCGGCGCATCGTGGCGAACCTGGTCGACAACGCGCTGAGTTTCGGCAGCCAGGTGCAGGTGCAGCTGCGCGCCGATGCGGCCGAGCGCTTCGTCGTCGCGGTGATCGACGACGGACCGGGCATCCCGCCCGATGAACTGGAGGCGGTGCTCAAGCCCTTCTACCGGGTCGAGGGCTCGCGCAACCGCAGCACCGGCGGCACCGGGCTGGGCCTGGCCATCGCGCATCAGCTCGCGGTCGCGATGGGCGGCCAGCTCGTGCTCCTGAACCGCGCGGAAGGCGGGCTCGAAGCCCGGCTCACGCTGCCCCGCCAATCCGCCTGAAACCCACCCCAGAGACCAGCGCCGGAGACTCCGACCATGCTCATCCTCGCCCTCGCCTACCTCGGTGGCGTGCTCACCATCCTGAGCCCGTGCATCCTGCCGGTGCTGCCCTTCGTCTTCGCACGGGCCGACCGCCCCTTCCGCGCGCATGGCCTGCCGATGCTGGCGGGCATGGCGTTGTCCTTCGCGGCCATCGCCACACTGGCGGCGGTCGGGGGCGGCTGGGTCGTCACGTTCAACGAGTACGGACGCACCGCCGCCATCGCCCTGCTCGCGCTGTTCGGGCTCACGCTGCTGTTCCCGGCGCTGGCCGACCGGCTGAGCCGGCCGCTGGTGGCCTGGGGCGAGCGCCTGGCGGCATCGCCATCGAACCCATCCGGCGCCTCGGCCTCCTGGCTGTCGCCGCTGCTGCTGGGCGTGGGCACCGGGCTGCTGTGGGCGCCCTGCGCCGGGCCGATCCTCGGGCTGATCCTGACCGGCGCCGCGCTGAACGGCGCGAGCGTCGGCACCTCGCTGCTGCTGCTCGCCTATACCGCCGGCGCCTGCACCTCGCTGGCCGCCGCCCTGCTGCTGGGCCGGCGCGTGTTCGAGCGCATGAAGGGCTCGCTGCGCACCGGCGAGCGGGTGCGGCAGGTCGCCGGGGCGGCCGTGCTGCTGGGTGTGGGCGCGATCGCGCTGGGACTGGACACGGGATGGTTGTCGCGTCTGTCGATCGGCACCACCGGCACGCTCGAACAGGCACTGGTCGACCGGCTCGCGCCGTCCCCGGCGCAGCCGACAAGCGCGGCGATCGAGCCCGACAGCCCGATGCAGAAGGTCGCGGCGCAGGTGCCCTCGCCCGCGCGCAGCCCGCGCGCCGACGGCCCGTTGTCGGCGCTGGCCGGCGCGACCGGCTGGATCAACTCGCCACCCCTCGGCGCCGACGCGTTGCGCGGCAAGGTGGTGCTGATCGACTTCTGGACCTACTCCTGCATCAACTGCCTGCGCACGCTGCCCTACCTGCGCGCCTGGGCCGAGAAGTACAAGGACGCCGGCCTCGTGGTGGTGGGCGTGCATTCGCCGGAGTTCGCCTTCGAGAAGCGCAGGACCAATGTCGAAAAGGCCGTCGGCGACCTGCACATCGGCTTCCCGGTGGCGCTCGACAGCGACTTCGCCGTCTGGCGCGCCTTCGGCAACCAGTCGTGGCCAGCGTTCTACTTCATCGATGCACAGGGGCGCGTCCGCCATCGGACGGCGGGGGAAGGCGACTACGACCAGATGGAGCGCGTGATCCAGCGCCTGCTGGCCGAGGCGGGACAGACCGCCGTGCCGTCCACACTCGCCGCGCCCGAGGGCGAAGGCACGCAGGCGGCACCGGGCGCGACACCGCCCCGCTCGGGCGAGACCTACCTCGGCTACGAACGCGCCAGCGGCTTTGCCGCGCCGGGCGGTATCGTGCCCGACCGCGTGACCTCCTATGCGCCCGCATCGCCGCTGCGCACGAACGAATGGGCCCTCGGTGGCGACTGGAAGGTGCAGAAGGAAGCGGCGGTGCTCGCCCGCCCGCTGGGGCGCATCGCCTACCGCTTCCAGGCACGCGACCTGCACCTGGTGCTGGGCCCGGCGGACGACGGCCAGCCCGTGCGCTTTCGCGTGCGGATCGATGGCCAGCCACCGGGCACCGACCACGGCGCCGACACCGACGCCCAGGGCAATGGCACCATCGATGCGCAGAAGCTCTACCAGCTGGTGCGCCAGCGCGAGAACGGCAAGCCGCGCCTGTTCGAGATCGAGTTCCTCGACGCCGGCGCGCAGGCCTACGCCTTCACCTTCGGCTGACCGCGCGCGGCGGTGGAAAAGCGCTTGCGGTAGTCGCGCGGCGCCACCCCGAGGTGGCGCTGGAAGGTCACGCGCATGCGCTCCTCGTCGCCGAAGCCACACAGCCCGGCGATCTGGTCCACGTTGCGCGCGGAGTCTTCCAGCAGGCGGCGCGCCGCCTCGAGCCGGAACACCTCCACCGCCTTGGCGGGCGTGCGGCCGGTCTTCTCCTTGTAGACCCGGGCGAAGTTGCGCGGGCTCATGCGCGCCTTCTCGGCGAGGAACTCGACCGTGAGGTTCGGGCGCTCGAGGTTGCCCGCGATCCACAGGTTGAGTTCGTCGAAGGTGTCGGCATCGTCGGCCTGCGCCTGCAGCAGTTCGCTGAACTGCGACTGTCCGCCCGGCCGCTTGAGGAAGACGACGAGTTCGCGCGCGACCTCCATCGCGATGTCGTGCCCGCAGTCGGCCTCCACCAGCGCCAGCGCGAGATCGATGCCCGCGGTGACGCCGGCCGAGGTCCACACCGCGCCCTGCTGCACGAAGATGGCGTCGCGGTCGATCTGCACCGCGGGGAAGCGCTGGCCCATCATGTCGAACATGAGCCAGTGCGTGGTGGCGCGCTTGTGGTCGAGCAGGCCGGCCGCCGCCAGCAGGAAGGCGCCGCTGCACACCGACGCCGTGCGGCGGGTGCGGCCCGAGGCGCGCCGCAGCCAGGCCACCAGCGACGCGGAACGATCGAGCACCGCGTCCATCTGCGGCGAGCCCGGCACGATGAGCGTGTCGACCGACGACGGACGGAAGTCGCGCAACGGCGCCGTCATCAACTCGAGCCCTTCGGCGCTGCGCATCAGGCCGCCTTCCAGGCTGGCGGTGATGCGCTCGTAGCCCGGCAGGCCGCGCGCCTCCATCGCCTTGGTGGCGGCCCAGAACACGGTCTGCGCGCCGGTGAGGTCGAGCAGACCCACGTCGGGAAAGGCGACGAAGAGAACGCGTCGGGCGCCTCGGCGCCTTGGCAGTAATTCAGGGGTATCAGTCATTTCAGCCTTTGCCTTCCGATCCTACGATGGACGCATCCAACCCGCAAACATCGAAAGGCACACCATGAAGATCGTCGTCATCGGAGGCACCGGCCTCATCGGCAGCAAGCTGGTCAAGCAGCTGATCGCGCGCGGCCACGAGGCCGTCGCCGCGTCGCCCAACACGGGTGTCAACACCCTCACCGGCGAAGGCCTGGCCGATGCGCTCCAGGGCGCAGAGGTGGTGGTCGACGTCGCCAACTCGCCCTCCTTCGAGGACAAGGCGGTGATGGACTTCTTCGAGACCTCGGGCCGCAACCTGCTCGCCGCCGAGGCCGCGGCCGGCGTGCGGCACCACGTGGCGCTGTCGGTGGTCGGCACCGAGCGGCTGCAGGGCAGCGGCTACTTCCGCGCCAAGCTGGCCCAGGAAAAGCTCATCCAGGCGGCGCGCGTGCCGTACACCATCGTCCATGCCACGCAGTTCCTCGAATTCCTCGGCGGCATCGCGCAGTCGGGCACCGAAGGCCAGACGGTGCGCCTGTCGCCCGCGCTGGTGCAGCCCATCGCCTCGGACGACGTGGCCGCCGCCATGGCCGACGTCGCGCTCGGCGCGCCGGTCAACGGCACGGTCGAGATCGCCGGGCCCGAACGTGTCGGCCTGGCCGCGCTGGTCGCGCGCTACCTGAAGGCCACGGGCGACCCGCGCACCGTCGTCGCCGATGCGAAGGCGCCCTACTTCGGCGTGGAACTCGACGACCGCTCGCTCACGCCGGGCGACCACCCGCGCCTGGGCACCATCGGCTTCGACGCCTGGCTGGCCGCACGATAGGGTCGCCGACGCGACGGCCGCTCGACGCGGTGGTCAGTACAGGTCGTGGCGAACAGCGTGGGCGTAGTGCGCATCGATCTGCGCGATGCTCGCGTCGTCGGCCTCGGCCTCGGCGTTCTCGAGCTTGGCGAACGCGGCCAGCATCTGACCGACGGTCGGCAGCGTGCCGCGTTCGATGCGCGAACTGTCGTCCCACAGCTTGGCGCGGTTGATGGCCTTGCCGCAGTGGAGCAGCACCTGATCGATCGCCACGACGGTCGCGGCCTTGGGGATGCGTTCCCCTTCGCTCAGCTGGGCCAGCAGTTCGGGCGCGGTGGAGATCCGGCCGCGACCGTTGATCCGCAGGAAGATCTCCTGCCCCGGGAACAGGAACACCATGCCGAGCCGCTCGTCGCGCACGAGGTTGCGTAGCGACTCGATGCGGTTGTTGCCCGGCCAGTCGGCGAAGGCGACGGTGTGTGCATCCAGCACATGGACGAAGCCCGGCGGGCCGCCGCGCGGCGAGGCGTCCAGCCCGTCCGTGCTGCCGGTCGCCAGACAGAAGAAGGTGGCGGCCTTCAGGTACGCCTCGTGGATGTCGATGAGGCGGTCGAGCACGGCCTTCTGGATGCGCTCGGCCGGGGGCGCGTAGAGCGCGTCCAGGTCCGGCGCGGCCTGCGGTGCCGAGCCCTGGGCGATGGCGCTGGATGGCGGGTTGCTGTCGATGTCGTCCGGGCGGACGTCCTGTGCGTGCATGCGATGCGCTCCTTGGAGGGTTGCGGGGCAGGATAGAGGCGATCGTCGTGGCGGCTGTAGACTGGATCGGCCATCCGATAGCTCATCGCCGCCATGACTGACCTGACCCTCGATCCGACCCTCGTCAATGCTGCCGATGGCCCGGTCGTGTTCGTCGCGACGGGGAGTCAGGACGAGGAACTCTCGTCCGAGCCGCACCACCATGCGCGCGGCCAGCTCTTCGGCTCGCACGCCGGGTTGCTGTCGGTGGGCCTGGAGAGCGGCGTCTGGGTGGTGCCGTCGATCCACGCGGTGTGGCTGCCGCCGCACCACCTGCATTCGGGCCGTTCGCACGGCCCTTTTCGCGGCTGGGCCGCCTATGTCGCGGAGCGTGCCTGCGACGACCTGCCGAAGCAGCCCTGCACGATCCGCACGTCCGGCCTGCTGCGCGAGGCCGTACTGCGCGCGAGCACCTGGCCCATGGGGCCGCTGGACGCCCGCAGTGCGCACGTGGCGGCGGTGATCCTCGACGAGATCCGCAGCCTGCCGGTGGAGAGCTTCGGCCTGCCCTTGCCGCGCGACCCACGCCTGCTGCGGATCGCGCGGGCGCTGATCGCCGACCCGGCCGACACGCGCGACCTGGAAAGCTGGGCCGCCTGGGCGGCCATCAGTTCGCGCACCCTGAGCCGGCGCTTCGTCGAAGAGACCGGGTTCAACTTCACCGCGTGGCGGCAGCGTGCTCGCCTGATGCGGTCGTTGGAGATGCTGGCGGCCGGCGCCTCCGTCACCGCCGTGGCGCTCGACCTCGGCTATGCCACGGCCAGCGCCTTCATCGCACTGTTCCGGCGCACCTTCGGCGAGACGCCGGCGAGCTACCGCCAGCGGCTGTGAGGCCGTGACGCAGCGCGCGTCAGCCGATCTCGGCGATGGCCGCGCCCGCCGCCACGTACGCGCCCTGCGCCACCTTCAGCGTGACGCGCCCGGCACGGTGCGCCGTGACGGGCATCTCCATCTTCATCGCTTCCATCGAGGCCAGGGTGTCGCCCGCGGCCACGGTGCCGCCGTCGGCGACCTTCCAGGCTTGCAGCGTGCCGGCGATCGGCGCTGCGACGGCGGCCGGATCGATCGCTGTCGCCGACACCGCTGCGCCCGCGCCCGCCGCAGCGGGTGCCGCGGAGGGCAGCCCGCGCAGCAACGCCGCCGGCAGGCCCAGCGCCACGCGGCGGCCATCGATCTCGACCGCCGTGCGCACCAGCGCCACGTCGGCCAGCGGCTCGGGGCGCACGGCGGCGGCCAGCGTGTTCGCGAAGTCGGTCTCGATCCAGCGCGTGTGCACCTTGAACGCATCGTCGGACACGAAGTCCGGCGCCTCCATCACCGCGCGGTGGAAGGGCAGCACCGAGGCCACGCCTTCGATGCGGAATTCCTTCAGCGCCCTCCGCGCCCGCGCGATGGCCTGCGCGCGTGTGGCGCCGGTGACGATCAGCTTGGCCATCAGCGAATCGAAGGTGCCGGGCACGGTCGAGCCCGACTGCACGCCGGTGTCGACGCGCACGCCGGGGCCCGACGGCGCTTCGAACACATGCACCGGCCCGGGCGCGGGCAGGAAGCCACGGCCGACGTCTTCGGCGTTGATGCGGAACTCGAAGGCGTGGCCGCGCGGCACCGGTGTCTCGGTGACCGACAGCGGCAGGCCGTCGGCGATGCGCAACTGCTCGACCACCAGGTCGATGCCGGTCGTCTCTTCCGTCACCGGATGCTCGACCTGCAGCCGCGTGTTGACCTCGAGGAAGGAGATCGTGCCGTTCGGGCTCAGCAGGAACTCGACCGTGCCCGCGCCGACGTAGCCGGCCTGGGCGCACACGTCGCGCGCGGCCTGGTGAATGCGCTCGCGCTGTGCATCGCTGAGGAAGGGCGCGGGCGCTTCTTCCACCAGCTTCTGGTTGCGCCGCTGCAGCGAGCAGTCGCGCGTGCCGAGCACGACCACGTGGCCGTGCGTGTCGGCGATCACCTGCGCCTCGACATGGCGCGGGCGGTCGAGGAACTGTTCGACGAAGCACTCGCCGCGGCCGAAGGCGGTGACGGCCTCGCGCACCGCCGAGTCGTACAGGTCAGCCACCTCGTCCATGCGCCAGGCGATCTTCATGCCGCGGCCGCCGCCGCCGAACGCGGCCTTGATGATGATGGGCATGCCGTGCTGTTCGGCAAAGGCCAGGACCTCGGCCACGCCGGCGACCGGACCGGCCGTGCCGGCCACCAGCGGTGCGCCGACTTCGAGCGCGATCTTGCGCGCCTGCACCTTGTCGCCCAGCGCCTTGATGGCAGCGGGCGGCGGGCCGATCCAGGTGAGGCCGGCGTCGATCACGGCCTGGGCGAAGGCCGCGCTCTCCGACAGGAAGCCGTAACCGGGATGCACCGCGTCGGCACCGCAGCGTTTCGCCACCGCGAGCAGCTTGCCGATGTTCAGGTAGGTGTCGGCCGGGCGCTGGCCGTCGAGGCCGTACGCCTCGTCGGCCATGCGCGCGTGCAGCGCGTCGAGGTCGGCGTCGGCGTACACGGCCACCGAGCTCACGCCGTAGTCGGCACAGGCGCGCGCGATGCGCACGGCGATCTCGCCGCGGTTGGCGATGAGGACTTTCTTCATGGGGTGTCTCGGGTGGTGGCGCTGAACGCGCGGAGGGGGTTGAAGCGCACCTGCGCGCCGATGGGGATCTGCCCCGCGCGGTCGAGGTGGTGCGGAGCGACACAAGCGATCACCGGATAGCCGCCGGTGAGCGGATGGTCGGCGAGGAAGAGCACGGGCTGGCCGCTCGGCGGCACCTGGATCGCCCCGAGGGCCGTGCCCTCGCTCGGCAGCTCGCCGGTGTGCTCACGCGACAGCGGCGTCTCGCCGGCCAGCCGCAGGCCGACGCGGTTCGATTGCGGCGTGACCGTCCACAGCTGGCTCGCCAGCAGCGCGACGGCCTCGGGCGTGAACCAGTCGGTGCGCGGGCCCATGACGACATCGAGCACCACGGTCTGGTGTGCGGTCGGCAGGTCTTCGCGCGGCGCTTCGGGTGCGCCGACGATGGCGCCGCGCGTGACCGCGTGCACCGGCAACACGTCGCCGGCGCGGAGGTGTGGCGGGCCGACATGCGCGAGCGTGTCGGTCGACCGGCTGCCGAGCACGGGCGCGATGGCGAAGCCACCACGCACCGCAAGGTAGCTGCGGATGCCGGCGCGCGGCTCGCCGAGCGCGAGGCTGTCGCCGTCGGACAGCGCGATGGCTTCGTGGCTGGGCACGGCGCATCGAACGCCGCTCGCACGCACGAGTTCGATCGGCGCGTCGGCACCGGCGAAGGCGACGACGGTGTCGCCGCGGCTCGTGACCTGGAAGCCGCCGTAGACGATCTCGATGCAGGTCGCATCGCTCGCATTGCCGACGAGGCGGTTGGCCGCGCGCAGGGCGCCGCGGTCCATGGCGCCCGAGGCCGACACGCCCTGCCCGGCCTGGCCATGGCGGCCGAGGTCCTGGAACAGCGCCTGCAGGCCGGTGCTGCGCACGACGAGCGCGGGGCCGTCGTGCGACGGCGTGTCGACGGCGGCGGCCTGGGGCGCTGGCGCCACCGCCACGCGCTGCCCCGACACATCGACGAAGCGCACAGTGAAGCCCGGCTGCAGCAACGCGGGCACGTCGCGGCCCAGGTCCCACATCGGCGTGGCGGTCACGCCGATGATCTGCCAGCCGCCGGGGCTGGCCTGCGGATAGACGCCGCTGAAGGCTCCGGCGAGGCCCACGGCGCCCGCGGGAATGCGCGTGCGCGGCGTGGTGCGGCGCGGCACGTTCAGGCTCGGATGGCCGCCGCTGAGATACGCGAAGCCGGGCGCGAAGCCGGTGAAGGCGACGGTGTAGTCGCTGCCGGTGTGGCGGCGGATGACTTCGTCGCGCGAGAGGCCGAGCATCTGCGCGACGTCGCCCAAGTCTTCGCCGTCGTAGTCGACCGGGATCTCCACGCGCGTGCTCGCACGTTCGACCGGCCCGGCGAGGCTGCGTCGCCCGATGCGTTCGACCAGGGCGTCGTGCGTGACGGTGGTCGGCCGGAAGCGGACCATGATCGTGCGCGCGGCCGGCACCAGTTCGTCGATGCCGTCGATGGGCTCGGCCTGCAGCGACGCCAGCAGCGCCAGCGTCTGCGGCAGGTCGTCGAGCTCGACCAGCAGCGCGTCGAGGTTGACGGGCAGGAAGCGCATCACGTTGCCGCCCCTTCATCAACGAAGGGCGCGACGGTGACGCCCGAGCGTTCGAGCAATGCGCGCACCTGCCGCGCCATCTCGACCGCGCCGGGGCTGTCGCCGTGCACGCAGACCGACTCGGCCTGCAGGCGCACGGTGCTGCCGTCGATGGCGGTGACGACGCCCTCGGTCGCAAGGCGCAGCATGCGCTCGGCCACCGCGTGCGCGTCGTGCAGCACGGCGCCCTTCTCGCGGCGCGAAACCAGCGACCCATCGGGCATGTAGGCACGGTCGGCGAAGGCTTCGGCCACGGTGCGCAGGCCGCTCGCTTGCGCCCAGCCGAGCAGTGGCGAGCCGGCCAGGCCGACCAGCACCAGCGACGGATCGATCGCGCGGATGGCGGCGATCACGTCGCGCGCCTGGCGCTCGTCGTGCGCGATGGTGTTGTAGAGCGCGCCGTGCGGCTTGACGTAGCGCACCGCCGAGCCCGCCACCGCGGCCAGGCCCTGGAGCGCGCCGATCTGGTAGATCACGTCGGCCTGCAGGTCGGCGCTGGCCACGTCCATGGCGCGTCGGCCGAAGCCGGCGAGGTCGGGATACGCCACATGCGCGCCGACCGTCACGCCGCGCTCGGCCGCGCGGCGCAGCGTCTGCAGGATGCCGGCCGCGTCACCGGCATGGAAGCCGCAGGCCACGTTGGCGCTGCTCACGATGCCGAGCATCGCGTCGTCGTCGCCCATGCGCCAGGCGCCCAGGCTTTCGCCCAGGTCGCTGTTCAGGTCCATCTTCATCGGGGCCTCAACGGAACATCAGGAAGTACAGGATGAACACGTTGCAGGTCAGCAGCGCGAGCGCCGTGGGCACCTGCGCGCGGATCACCGCGTTCTTGTCGGGCAGCTCGAGCAGCGCCGCGGGCACGATGTTGAAGTTGGCCGCCATCGGCGTGAGCAGCGTGCCGCAGTAACCCGAGAGCATGCCGACCGCCGCCATCACGGCCGGGTTGCCGTGGTACATGCCCACCAGCACCGGGATGCCCACGCCGCCCGTCATCACCGGGAAGGCCGCGAAGCCGTTGCCCATGATGACGGTGAAGAGCGCCATGCCGACCACGTACACCACGACGGCGAAGAAACGCACGTCCATGTTGATGTAGCTGGTGGTGATGTGCGCCACGGCCTTGCCCACGCCGGCGTCGGAGAACACCAGGCCGAGCATGCCGAGCATCTGCGGCAGCACCAGCGCCCAGCCGAGTGCGTCGGTGAGGCGGCGCGATTCGCGGATGCCCTGCACCGGCGTCTCGTTCGTCATCTTGCAAGCCAGCGCCAGCGCGACGATGCAGCCGATGCCCAGACTCACCAGCGTGGTGTTCTTGGGGTCGAGCAGCGGCGTGCCGCCGATGACGAGGTGCGACGCCGATAGCGTGCCGATCATCGTGACCACCGGGATCGCCAGTGCGGGGATGAAGAGCTTGTTGCCCAGTCGCTTGGCGCTGGCGGCGTACTGCTCGACCGTGCGCGGCACATGGTGGCCGATGCCCACGCCGCCGAAGGCCGCGATCAGCGCCATCACGACGACGCCCACGCCGACCCACACGGGCGGCAGCCGGTCGCCGACGAGGAACACGAGCGAATAGAGGCCCCAGAAGAAGGCGCTGGAATAGCGCTTGGCATGCTGCCTGTCGGTCAGCGTCATCACCGCGGTGACGGCCAGGATGGCGCCGACGAGGTAGTACAGGTGCGTGATGGTGAGCGTCATGGTCAGGCGCCCTTCACGGCGGGGTTGGCGGTGCTGGCTGCGGGCGCCACCGGCGTGGCCCCGGCCAGTTCACGCGCGAGCCAGCCGTCCAGCCGGCGCAAGCGCCACGCGTGGATGACGAAGGCGCAGACCGCCGTCGGGATGCCCCACAGCGCGACCTGGATCGGCTCGATGTCGATGCCCGCTTCGCGCAGGAAGGTGGTCATCAGCACGATGGCGCCGAAGGCCACGAAGATGTCTTCGCCGAAGAACAGGCCGACGTTGTCGGTGGCGGCCGCATAGGCGCGCAGCTTGTGGCGGACCTTGTCCGGCAGCGCACCGAAACGGGCTTCGGCCGCACCTTCGGCCATCGGCGCGAGCAGCGGCCGCACCATTTGCGGGTGTCCGCCCAGGCTGGTGAGGCCGACGGCGGCGGTCAGCTGGCGCGCGCCGAGGTAGACGATCAACAAGCGGCCCGAGGTCGCGGACTTGATGCTGCTGATCCAGCGCTGCGCATGCTGGCGCAGCCCGTGCCGCTCGAGCAGGCCGATCACCGCCAGGGGCAGCAGGATGATCAGCGGCAGGTTGCGCGTCTTGATGAAGCCGGTGCCGATGGTCGCGAGGATCTTCTCCACCGGGAAGTGCGCCGCGAAGGCGGTGACGATGGCGGTGACGATCACCACCAGCATCGGATTGAAGCGCAGGACGAAGCCCGCAATGATGACGGCGACCCCCAGCAAGGGCCACAGATTGATCTCGGTAGGCACGGCGGTAACTCCTAGGTGTTGGGATGATTTCTTAGGATTGACTGAACCACACGAACATATGAATGGTTCAAACAGCATGAATTGTTGAACAATTCATGATTTCCTGTAAGCACATTGCGTGCCAATTTCTAGGTGAAAACCCGGGAGTTGTTGAGCATTCATGGGTGATCGAGGAACAGAACCTGCTACAACCACGGCGCCTCTTCCCCTTTGAACCCGCTTGCCATGACCCTCCCCGATTCGCCCGCCGCCGTGACGCAGACCCTCAGCGAGCGGACGGCCGAGCAGCTGCGCCAGAAGATCACGCAGGGCGAATTCGCGCCCGGCCAGCGGCTGTCGGAGCAGGCCTTGAGCGACAGCCTGGGCATCTCGCGCAACACGCTGCGCGAGGTGTTCCGCCTGCTGACCAAGGAGGGGCTGGTCAAGCATTCGCCCAACCGCGGCGTGTTCGTCGCCATCCCGAGCATCGCGGCGATCATCGACATCTACCGGGTGCGGCGGCTGATCGAGTGCCAGGCGCTGGCCCAGGCCTATCCGCGCCATCCGGCCAAGAAGAAGATGCGCGAGGCGGTGGAGACCGCCCTGCGCTGCCGGGACACGGGCGACTGGCTGGGCGTGGGCACGGCCAACATGAAGTTCCACCGGGCGGTGGTCGAACTGGCCGACAGCGAACGCCTCAACCTGCTGTTCGAATCGGTCTTGGCCGAACTACGGCTGGCCTTCGGCCTGCTGCGCGACCCCGAGTTCTTGCACGCGCCTTACGTCGACATGAATCGGAACATCCTCGAACTGACCGAAGCGGGCGAGTTCGCGCGCGGTGCCGCGGCGCTCAACGACTACCTGGTGCACTCCGAACGCATCGTGCTGGCGGTCTACGCCCGGCACCTCAACGACGCCGGCTGGGACCTGTGAGGCCGCCGGCGCTTCGCGCCTCCGGCTGACAGCCCCGGCCGGTGCGGCGCGCCAGAATCCCGCACGCCCCGCCCCCGCCCCAAGCTGCATCACCGATGAAACACTTCCTGCGCCTGTACTCCGTCATCCATGCACTGATGGCGCTGCTGTTCGCCGGGGCCGGCCTCGCGCTCATGGTGGTGGCGGCACACAACGGCTGGATGGTGGTGGTGGGCAGCATCGACACCACGGCCGGTGAAGCCATCATCGAGGCCATGGGCCTGCTGGCCGCCGCGGTCGTCGCGCTGCAGATCTCGCAGACGATCACCGAGGAAGAGGTGATCCGCGACGCCCACATCAGCGCGCCCACGCGGGTGCGGCGCTTCCTGTCGCGCTTCCTGGTGGTGATCGTCGTCGCCATCGCGGTCGAGGCACTGGTCGCGACCTTCAAGGCGCGCGAGAAACCGGAGCTGATGCTCCATGCGGCGGCCGTCTTCTCCGCCGTCGGCTTGATGCTGGCGGGCTGGGGGGTCTTCATCCACCTCAACCGCTCGGCCGAGGAACTGGAACCGGAGGCGATGGAGGAAGCCAAGAGCGAGGACCGGAAGCTCGAGTGAGACCGACGGGCGCTATCCTCGGCGCCCCATGGTTTCTTCTGTCGCTCCCCGCCTCATCCGCTTCAACAAGCCCTACGGCGTGCTGAGTCAGTTCACGCCCGAGGGCCGCTGGCAAGGCCTGAAGGACTTCATCGACCTGCCCGGCGTGTACGTCGCCGGCCGGCTCGACGCCGACAGCGAGGGCCTGCTGCTGCTGACCGACGACGGCAAGCTGCAGGCGCAGATCGCCGATCCGCGCTTCAAGATGGAGAAGGTGTACTGGGTGCAGGTGGAGGGCGTGCCCGCCGACGCGGCGCTGGCCGCCCTGCGCGATGGCGTGACGCTCAACGACGGCCCGACGCGTCCGGCCCACGCGCAGCGTATCAACCCGCCGTCCGGCCTGTGGGAACGCGACCCGCCCATCCGCGTGCGCCAGGCCATTCCCACCACCTGGATCGAGCTCGCGATCAAGGAAGGCCGCAACCGCCAGGTGCGGCGCATGACGGCGGCGGTCGGGCACCCGACGCTGCGGCTGGTCCGCGCGGCCATCGGGCCGTACACGCTGGACGGCCTGGCACCGGGCGCCTGGGCCGGCTGAAGGCTCAGCGTTCGCCGAGGAAAGCGCCGTCGACCGGCTTCTTCAACCACCCGTGGATGTCGCCGCCGAGCTTGTACGCCACCGTGCCCACCATGCTGCAGGTGCTGCGCGGCAGACCGATGTACAGGAACATCTGCCGCTGCGCCGTGAAGTGGACCGGCGCGGTGCCGGGCCGCTCCAGCGTGCCGCGCAGTTCGACGATCTTCGGGCCGCCGTAGATGCCGCCGGCGTTGGCCAGCAGGTCGGTCACTTCGACCTTGAGCACCGGCGCCGCCGTGGTACCGGGCGTGGGCGCGGCGAGCAGGTAAAGCAAGGGCTCTTCGATCTGGTCTTCGACCGCCTGGTGCAACAACGCGGGGACGTCGCAGTTGTCGTCCGACTTCGACAGGCGCAGTCCCTTGCTGGTGGTGCCGTAGGTGACCTGCGGCATGACGAGGCTGTTCTGCGCCGTGGCCTCGGGTGGCGGCGGTTCCGCCTTCTCGACGGTCGGCTGGCGCGTGCCGCAGGCGGCCATGAGGCCGGCCATGGCCAGCAGGGTGGCCAGGCGTGCCGCCTTCGCCGCGGGATGGATGCGATGCATCAAATACGTTCTCCTTGAATGACCGCGTTCGAGACGCGGCCCGCGATTGTCGGGGCGCCTCGACACGGCCCACGGGCCCGTGCATCGACGCACGCCGCGCAGCGTGACTTTGCTGACAGTTGCGGTCGCACGTCGCTCGCTAGACTTGCCCGATGGCCTTCTCCCACCCCACTTTTCCCTTTCACGCCTCCCAACGCCGCACCGCCCTCCTCGGCACGCTCGGCGCCCTGCTGCTGCCGACCCTGCCCGCGCTCGCGGCGACGCCGGCGGCCGCGCCCGAGCTCTGGCCGCAGGCCTCGGCCGTGCCCGGCGGCGTGGTGCGGCTGTCGCTCGGCCCGGCGGCAGCACGCCCGACGGCGCACACCGATGGAAACGTGCCGCTGCTGGTCATCGGCGACCCGATCGCGTGGACCGCGCTGGTCGGCATCCCGTTGGCGGCGCCGGTCGGCAACGCACGCATCGTGGTGCGCGCCGACGACGGCAGCGAAAAGTCCATCGCCTACGCCATCGCGCCCAAGCGCTACAGCGAGCAGCGCCTGAAGGTCGCGCCGGGCACGGTCGACCTGTCGGCCGCCGACCAGGCGCGCTACGAGCGCGAGCGCGACCACCAGGCGCGCGTGATGGCGACCTTCAGCGAGGCGCTGCCCGCCGACCTGAAGATGGCGGTGCCGGTGCCCGGCCGACGGTCGAGTTCCTTCGGCCTGCGCCGCGTGTTCAACGGCCAGTCGCGCAATCCGCACAGCGGCATGGACATCGCCGCGGGCACCGGCACGCCGGTGCGTGCCCCGCTGCCCAGCCGCGTGATCGACACCGGCGACTACTTCTTCAACGGCGGCACCGTCTGGCTCGACCACGGCCGCGGCCTGCTGAGCATGTATTGCCACCTGAGTGCGATCGACGTGAAGGTCGGCGACGTGCTGCAGACCGGTGACCGCTTCTGCGCCGTGGGCGCCACCGGCCGCGTGACCGGGCCGCACCTGCACTGGGGCGTGATGCTCAACCGCACGATGGTGGACCCGGCGCTGTTCATCACGGCCTGATCGCCAAGGACACACCCATGACACCCATCTTCCACATGATCTCCGGCGCACCCGACCCGGTTGCTCCCTTCAGCCATGCCGTGCAGTCCGATGGATGGCTCTTCGTCACCGGGCAGATGCCCTTTGTCGATACCTCGGTCGACACGCCCTACCCGGACGGCATCGAAGCCCAGACCCACCAGGTCATGAAGAACCTCCAGACCGTGCTGGCAGGCTGCGGCTTCGGCTGGGACGAGGTGCTCTCGGTGCGCATCTTCCTGCGCCACTTCGACGAGGACTACGACGCGATGAACGCGGTCTACGCCAGCTACTTCCCGCCTGGACGCCGACCGGCACGCACCTGCGTGGGCGTGAACGGCCTGGCCAAGGGCGCGCGCATCGAGATCGATCTGATCGCGCGCCGCAGCTGAACGTCCGCCCGCTCAGTGCGCCTGCGCCGCTCCCGGCCAGAGGCGCACGACCAGCGCACCGGCCGCCGATGCTGCGGCCAGGCCGACCACCGCCATCCAGCCCCACTGCGCCAGCATCAGCGCGCCGAGCGCCGAACCGATCGCCATGCCGAGGAACATGCCGACGAACAGCACCGCGTTGAGACGGCTGCGGGCGGCCGGCTCGATGCTGTAGACGATGGTCTGGTGCGCGATCAGCGAGGCCTGGATGCCCAGATCGAAACCGATGGCGCCCACCACCAGCAGGCCCAGCTGTGCATGCGGCTGCATCCACGGCGCGAGCGCCATCACCGCGAAGGACGCCAGGACCAACGACGCACCGAGGCGGGTGACCAGTTCGGGGCCGCGCTTGTCGGCGATGCGCCCGGCGATCGGTGCCGCCAGCGCACCGGCCGCACCGGCCAGTCCGAAGGCACCAGCGGCCGCGCTGCCCAGGTGGAAGGGCTCGCCGTGCAGCATCACGGCCAGCGTCGACCAGAAGGCGCTGAAGCCGATCGACAGCAGGGCCTGCGCGAGGGTGGCGCGGCGCAGGGCGCCGTGGCGCTTCCACAGCTTGACCAGCGAACCCATGAGCGCGCCGTAGCTCAGCTGGGTGGTCGGCCGGAAGCGCGGCAGGCCGCGCCAGGCGGCGGCGCCGATCAACGCGATGCTCAGCGCCGCGGCGATGAACATCGTGCGCCAGCCAAGGTGCTCGGCGACGAAGCCGCTGACCACCCGCGACAGCAGGATGCCCAGCAGCAGCCCGGTCATGACGGTGCCGACGATCTTGCCGCGGCTCGCCTCCGGTGCCAGCGTGGCGGCGGCCGGCACGATGTCCTGCGCCAGCGTGGCCGACAGGCCGATCACCAGGCTGGCGACCAGCAGCACCGCGATCGAGGGGGCAGCACCGGCCAGCAGCAGCGCGACGCAGAGCACCGCGGCCTTCATCAGGATGATGCGGCGGCGGTCGTAGCGGTCGCCCAGCGGCGCGAGCAGCAGGATGCCCAGCGCATAGCCGAGCTGCGTGAGCGTGGGCACGAAGCCGACGGCGCGGGCCGAGGCGCCGATGTCGGCGCCCAGCACGCCGAGCATCGGCTGCGAGTAGTAGAGCGCCGCCACCGCCAGGCCGGCGCCGGTGGCGAGAAGCAGGACGAGCGAGGCTGGCAGTGCAGACGCCGCAGCCGGCGCTGCGGGTGTATGCGTGGCTTGAATGTGAGACATAGTGGTTAACCCTTGATTTCGAAAGACTGGGTCGGAGTGTGCGCAAGAAGTGCGTCGCGCGGTAGGGGTGGCCAGCGCAAAATGCTTATACGTTCAGCGCATGCAGAGGATCCGATGCCGACCCCCACCGCCCCCCTTCCCCAACCAGCGTCCGCCGCTTCGGCACCAGCCCTTCCACCCGGCACGGTCGGCGACCGCATCCAGCTGATGCAGACCTTCGTGCGCATCGTCGAGGCCGGCAGCCTGTCGGCCGCAGCGGCGCAACTGGGCGCCACCCAGCCCACGGTGAGCCGCCGCCTGCAGGCGCTCGAGCGTTCGCTGGGCACGCGCCTCCTGAGCCGCTCGACGCACGCCATGAAGCTCACCGAAGACGGCGAGCGCTGCTTCGCGCGGGCCAAGGAACTGATCGAAGCCTGGGACAGCTTCGAATCCGACCTGCGCGGCGCAGGCGCGGAGCCCGAGGGCACGCTGCGCGTGGTGGCGCCGCATGCCTTCGGCCAGAACGTGCTGGTCGGTCCGCTGGCCGGATACCTGCGCCGCTACCCCCGCATGTCGGTCGACTGGCTGCTGCACGACCGCGCGCCCGACTTCATCGCCGACGCGGTGGATTGCGCGATCCACGTCGGCGAAGTGAACGACCCGCAGCTGGTTGCCCTCAAGCTGGCCGAGGTGCCGCGCATCGTCGTGGCGGCCCCGTCGGTGCTCGGCGATGGGCCCGCACCCTCGCATGCGAAGGACCTGGCGGCGCTGCCCTGGCTGGCACTGCGCAGCTTCTACCGGACCGATATCACCCTGACCCATGTGCAGAGCGGCGAACGCCACAGCGTGCCCATCACCCCGCGCCTGAGCACCGACAGCCTGTACGCCACCTGCAACGCCACATTGATGGGCCTGGGCGTGAGCGTGGTGTCGGCCTGGGCGGTGGCCGGCGACCTGGCGGCCGGGCGGCTGGTGCACCTGACGCCGCAATGGCGTGCCAGCCCGCTGCCGATGCACCTGGTGTATCCATACGCGCGCCACTACCCGGCGAAGCTGCGTCGTTTCGTGGAAGCCATGCGCGAGTCGGTGCCCGGCGCGGTGACGACCGGGCTCACGCCAGCCGACTGACGGCCGCCGGCGCTGCGGCTGGCCCGCGCGGGGTAAGATTTCGGATTCTTTCGATCTCATCTGATGCCACAGAGAGTCGGGTCCCCACGTGTGTGGGGCCGCCTCCCCGGGTCCACCATGGCGCATGCCACGGGCCCCAGCCAGCCACCGCCACGCCGTGCATCGGGATGATCCTGCTTCTGAGCGCGCTGCCTGCATGCCTCGCCTTCCCGGGCCGGGTTCGCGCGCTTGGAAAGCCGTCGTTCCTTGACCCTGGCTGGACCGTGCTCACCCGCTACTACCGTGACCTGCTGAATTTCTGCCTGCGCAAGACGAGGGATCGCGATACGGCGGCAGACCTTGCACAGGAGAGCTTCGTGCGCGTGTTCGCGATGCAGCAAGCCGGCCAGGCCATCCAGCATCCGGCGGCGTTGCTGCAACGGGTCGCCACGCATGCCAAGGTGGACATGGACCGGCGCGCGGCCGTCAGGGAAGCCGAGGACATCGACGGGTTGGACGAAGACCTCCGACCGACCGCGCCGTCGCATCTGCAGCCCGAGGCGGTCTATGCGTCGACGGAAGCGGTTCGGTCTTATCTACAGGCGATTGAGTCGCTGCCTCCCCGCTGTCGCGAAGCGTTCAGCCTGTACGTCTTCGATGACATGTCCAAGCAGGACATTGCCGACCGCATGGGCGTCTCCCTGAGCATGGTCAAGCAGTACGTCACGCGCGGCAAGGCCGTCTGCGCCGATCGCCGACGTGTCCTGGACAACGCCAGATGAGTCGATTCGAGCGCACCACTCCCCACGTCGACAGGCCCATCGATGAAACGATCGAGGCGCGCGAGCACGAGGCCTTCATGCGGACGCTCGACCCGGCCCTCGCGGCCGCTGCCGAGTGGCACACCCGGCGCGAAGACGGCCTCGGGGCGACCGAGGAGGCGCAGTTCCAGCAATGGCTGTCGGACGATCCGGCCCATGCGGCCGCCTATGCAGCGCTGGACCACAGCCATGCCGCGGTGCGCAAGCTGCCGGCCGAAGCGGTCGCGCACCTGCGTGTGCCCCCGGAGCCGCAAGGGCCCCTGCAGGCGCATCGCCCCCACCCCGTCGCTCCCCGGCCGACGCCGCGACCCGAACGCGCACCGTCGCGGAGATCTTGGACAGGGCGTGGGGCGACGGGCCTGGCGGCCAGCTGCCTGCTGCTGGCCGCTGGCGGGGTCGGCTGGCACCAATGGCATCAGCCCACCTTCGCGAACCACTACGCCACGAACCGCGGCCAGCAGTTCGACACGGTCTTGCCCGACGGCAGCGACGTGAGGCTCGACGCCGTCACGCGCACCGACGTCGCGCTGTATCGCGACCGGCGCGAGGCACGGCTGGACGAGGGCCAGGCCATGTTCGCCATCGCGCCGGACGCCGGCAAGCCTTTTCGCGTGACGGCCGGTCCCGCGCGGATCACCGTGGTCGGCACACGCTTTTCGGTGCGCTACGTAGGCCCGGAAGGCCAGCCCCGGACGGTCGAGGTCGCGGTCGAGGAGGGCAAGGTGCTGGTCGAAAGCACGGTCAGGCCGGAGCGAGGCACGTCGATGGCCGCGCTCACCGCGGGGCAGTCGGTCCGGGTGAGCGCTTCCGGCGCGCTCGAAGCGGTCGCTGCCGTGCCGGTCAGCAGCGTGGCGTTGTGGCGCAAGGGACTGATCCGCTTCTCGAACACGCCGCTGGCCGAGGCGATCCGGGAGATGGAACGTTACGGCCCTACCCGGCTGGTGGTGTCGGATCCGAAGATCGCCGATCTGCGCATCGGCGGTTCGTTCGAGGTGTCGCACCCCGAGGAACTGGCGAAAGTGCTGCCATCCCTCCTGCCCGTCACCCTGGTCGGCCGCGCCGACGGCAGCCGGGACGTGGTCGGCGCGCGCTGAAAGGGGCAAAAAAGTTCGGGCGCGGGGTGTCCGAATCGCCAGGCCGTGCGTCTTTCTTGGTAGTGGAAGTTTGTTTATCTCCGTCCCGACCAAGGAAGCCATCCCGATGCGTCACCCGCACCCGTCCCGTCTCCGTCCCGCCCCGCTTGCCCTCGCCGTCGCCATGGCCCTGTCGGCACCGGTGCTCGTTCACGCTCAACCCGCGCCGGAGGGCCGAACTGTCGCCGTGGCCATGGCCGCGCAGCCGCTGGGCGATGCGCTGAACGAACTGGCGGCCGTGACCGGCATGCCGATCGCATTTCCCCAGGCGCTGGTGGCCGGCAAGACCGCCCCGGCCGTCAAAGGGACGTTCACCCTGGGGCAGGCCCTGGCCCATCTGCTGGCGGGAAGCGGGCTCGAAGCGCAACCGGAGGGCCGGACGATCATCATCCGCAGTGCAGGCGCCGGTGCGGCGCAGACCCTGCCGTCCGTCACGGTGACGGCCACGGCCGACACCGCTGAATTGCCCTTGCCCTATGCCGGCGGCCAGGTCGCACGGGGCAGCCGCGTCGGCATGCTGGGCAACAAGGATGTGATGGACACACCGTTCAGCATCACGAGCTACACCGCCGAGCTGATGGAGAACCAACAGGCCATCACCGTCGCGGACGTCCTGGCCAATGATCCTTCGGTGCGCACGCTCTCCTACGGCCTGACGAATGCAGCCGGTGCCGGCGACTCCTTCATGATTCGAGGCTTTTCCATCCAGAATTCCGTGCTGTTCGATGGCCTCTACGGCATCGCACCCAGCCGAACGCTGCCGGTAGAGACCGCCGAGCGGGTCGAGGTACTCAAGGGCCCGAACGCCTTGCTCAATGGCATGGCACCTTACGACGCGGCGGGTGGCGCGATCAACATCGTTCCCAAGCGGGCCGGCGACGAGCCGCTGACCCGGCTCACGAGCACCTACCTGTCCAAAGGCGTCCTAGGTGGACACATCGACGTGGGCAGGCGCTTCGGGGAAGACAAGCAGTGGGGTGTGCGGTTCAACGGGGTCTACCGCGACGGCAGCACCGCCACGCGCGGGCAGTCGGTGGAGCTGGGTGCGGCAACCATCGGCCTGGACTACCGGGGCGACCGGCTCCGGGCGTCCCTGGATGCCGGCCACCAGAGCCTGAACAATGAAGCGCCACAGGGGGCGGGAGGCTTCGGCATCGCCGACGGCATCGACATTCCCCGGCCGCCCAGTGCTCGCGGGCGGCTGGCGCAGGACTGGGAGTTTGCCAAGACCCGGAGCGACTACTTCCTGGCCAAGGCGGAGTACGACCTGGCGCCCGACTGGACGCTCTACGGTGCGGCCGGCGGGAGCAACAACCGGTTCCGATACCTGTCCACGGACGTCATCGTGGCCGACACCCAGGGCAACGCGCAAGCCACGGTGTACTACTGGCCCGACTTTCAGAATTACAGGACGGTCCAGGGCGGGTTGCGCGGAACGCTGCGCACCGCCGGCGTGAAGCACCAGATCAACCTCAGTGCCGCCTATTTGAAGCAGGAGCACGGGTTCACGACGGACTATTACGGGTTCGCCAGCTTCGACACGAACATGTACGCCAGCCCTTCGGTGGCCGCCCCGTCGATCGCGGGCTTCTCCTCCAAGCCACCGATGACCGATTCACTGCGTCTGCCGTCCGTGGCGATCTCCGACACGGTCTCTTTCCTCGACGATCGCGTGGCCGTGACGCTCGGTGCACGCCATCAGCAGGTGAAGTACATCAACTACGACACGAGCACGGGTGTGGGAACGACCACGCACGACAAGAGCGCGGTCACGCCGGTGCTCGCCGTGCTGTTCAAGCCGCAGGCGAACCTGTCCCTCTACGGCAACTACATCGAAGGGCTCAGCAAGGGGGATACAGCACCGATCGGAACGACGAACGCCAACGAGGTGTTCCCCCCGATCAAGACCAAGCAGTACGAGGTCGGCGCGAAATACGATTTCGGTCGCTTCGCGGTCACGGCCGGGCTGTTCCAGATTCAGAAGCCCAGCGGACTGGTGGTTGGCAATCCCGACGGCAGTTTCACGTACCAGGTGGCCGGCGAGCAACGCAACCGCGGCGCCGAGCTCGGGCTCTTCGGCGAACTGGCACGCGGCGTCCGCCTGCTCGGAGGCATCGCCTACACCGACGGCCGCCTGACCCACACGGATGGCGGCGTCAACGATGGCAACTTCGCACCGAACGTGTCGCGCTGGCAACTGAACCTGGGTGGCGAATACGACGTTCCATCGGCCCCCGGCCTCACCTTGACCGCGCGAATGATCTCGACCAGTTCGCAATACCTGGACGCGGCCAACTCGCGCAGTGTGCCGGGCTGGACGCGCTGGGACGTCGGCGCACGCTATGCCACCAAGGCCTGGGACCGGCCCCTCGTGCTCAGGGCAGGTATCGAGAATCTGCTCGGGCGCGATTACTGGGCCAGCGGTTCAGGAAGCTGGCTGTACCTGGGTCGGCCGCGCACGTTGATGGTGTCGGCCACGGTCGACTTCTGATCGTCACTCGCGCGCGAAGAACGCCTCGACCAGCCGCACCCAGTAGGTCGAGCCCACCGGCAGCAGCGCATCGTTGAAGTCGTAGTTCGGGTTGTGCAGCTCGCACGGGCCCATGCCGTGGTACGTCTCTTCGCGGTGGCCGCCGCCGCCGTGCTGCGGCGTGTTGCCGTCGACCTTGTCGGCGCCGAAGGTGTCCTTGGCGACCTGCATGGCGAAGTCGGTCTGCGCGTCCCAGTTCACCAGCGGCGGGTAGGCGCGGTGGAACTTCAGCTCGCCGGTGCCGCCGTGCGCCTGCGGCAGCATCTCGGCGATGCGGCGCATGTTGGCCTCGATCTCGTCGAGCACCTCGGTGCTGAAGGTGCGCACGGTGCCTTTGATCGCGGCCTCGCCGGGCAGCACGTTGTAGGCATCGCCCGCGTGGATCTGCGTGACGCTCACCACCGCGACGTCGATCGGGTTCTTGTGGCGCGAGATCAGCGTCTGCAGCGCGCCGACCATCTGCGCGGCGATCACGATGGTGTCGACCGACTTGTGCGGCTGCGCCGCGTGGCCGGCCTCTTCCGCCGGCTGGAAGATGAAGTTGACGGTGCCTTCGAAGTCGCGATGCGTCGACAGGTAGTGCGCCGCGCCCAGCAGCATCGCGGTGTGGCCGTCGTGGCCGCAGCCGTGCATGCGGCCGGGGTTCTTCGAGGCGTGCAGGAAGCAGCGATGCGGGAGTCGGTGCCGGGGGCGGTGAGTGCGGGGCTGACGGCGGGGGCTGAAGGCACGGATGACCGACGCCAGAGCCAGTGGCAATCGGTGTTAGGCCGAATCGGAAAGCGCACCCACCTTTTGAATTTCTTGAAAGCGCAACCTTCGACGCCAGAAATTCGGAAGCAGCGTCAAATTGACGGCGCCATGTAATTACCCCGACCCAAATTAGCACACTCCTGTAGGATAAATTCCTATTCGGCCAAGGCCCTACTCCTACGTCGCGCGAATCAATTTCTCGGGGTCTATGGCCTCTGGCTCTGGGGGCTGATTTGGGAGCAATTGAACGGTTATTTAACACAAAAGTGCACAATAATCGGATCGAATTAGAGAAGGCGAATAGCCTCCGCCCAAACAATGAGATGCGCAATCGGCAAAAGTCTTTTATGCGGCGCTTGTCAAAGAAAAGCAAAAATTAAATTTATTCGGACGCGCATCGCTGCATGTCATCATGCGTTTCGCCGATGCAATTGCCCTTGAACTTGCCTCGGCGCATGAATTTCCCGTCCGCATCCGGCCACGCGCCAGAGGGATATTTACGACTCGGACAATTGGGCAAAAACCATGAATTCACCACGCCGCTCCTCTGTGCGATCGCCGATCGCCTGGTCCTGGATGCTCCTCGCATTCCTGCTCTTTGGCTGCGGCGGCGGTGGCGGCGGTGGGCTCGACCCGATCCTGGGCCCGCCCGTCCTCGGTGTGCCCCCGACCGTCTCCGCGACCTCCCCGGCCGCCAGCGAGCCTCCTGTCAGCGGCGTGGCCATCAGCAGCAGCGTGCAGGCGACGTTCAGCAAGCGCATGTCCGCGGACAGCCTCACGGCCAGCAGCTTCACGCTGGCCTGTCCGGCAGGAGCCTCGATGAGCGCGACCGTCACTTACGACGCGGCGTCATCGACCGCGACCTTGACGCCGACGGCCGCCCTGCCGCCCGGCACGCTGTGCGTTGCAACCGTCACCACGGCAGCGCGGGACACCACGGGACTGGCGCTGGCGGCGAACTTCAGCTGGCAATTCCGGACCGCGGGCTTGCCGGACACCACCCGGCCCACCGTGATCTTCACAGTGCCGGTGCCGACGGCAACGGGCGTCGTAACCAACACCCGCATCACAGCGACCTTCAGCGAAGCGATGAGGGCGGCCTCGCTCACTGCCGACAGCTTTGTCGTCACAGGCGGGAGCCCGGCCAGCCCCATCGGCGGCACCGTGAGCTATTCGGCTTCCAGCCGCACGGCGACGTTCACGCCGACCGCGGCCACGCTACCGGTGAACACGGTGTTCACCGCGACGGTCACCACAACGGCAACGGATGCTGCAGGCAATGCGCTGGCAGGGAACACCGCCGTGGCGCCGAATGCGGGCAACCACGTCTGGACCTTCACCACCGGATCGACGGCGGACGCGATCCCGCCCACCGTCCTGGTGGTCAATCCGGTTGCCGGCGCGACCGCCGTGTGTCGCACCCAGTCGATCAACGCAAGCTTCAGCGAACCGATGGATCCGGCTTCGATCGACACGACGACCTTCCGGGTGACCGAGAACGGCGTGGCCGTATCCGGCGCGGTGAGCTATGACGCCTCGAATCGCATCGCGACGTTCTCGCCCACTGCCGCGACGGGCTTTTCCGCCAACGTGGCCCTGTCCGTGACCGTCGCTTCGGGTGCAGCGGGCGTAAGAGACCTGGCGGGCAATCCGCTGGCGGCCGACCAAGTATGGAGTTTCTCCACGGGCACTCAAGCCTGCGCGCCGCCGATCGACTTGCAGTCGATCGCAGGCTTCGGAGCCTTCGGCGGCGGCGCCGGGGTCACGAACCAAGGCATCAACACCGTCATCGGTGGCAACCTCGGCACGACTGCGGCGTGCACGCTCGTGACCGGTCTGCACGATCGTTTCGACATCTACACCGAAACTCCACTCAACGTCGGTGCGGTCGACGGCACCATCTACTGCGCGCCGCCTGCACCCGGCACCGTTGCAAAGTTCGACATCGCCACCCAGGCTCGCGCGGACGCTCAAGCAAGCTACAACCAGCTCGCTGCGCTGCCGGCCGGCAGCGACCCTGGTGCAGGACAGCTCGGCGGCCTGGTGCTGCCGCCCGCCGTCTACACCGCTGCAGGGGGCACCTTCGCGATCACCAGCGGCGACCTGACGCTGGACGCGCTGGGCGATGCCAACGCGACCTGGGTCTTCCAGAGTTCCGCCGCGATGACGATCGGCCTGCCTGGCATCCCGCGTCGCGTGTTTCTTATCAATGGCGCGAAGGCATCCAACGTGTTTTGGCAAGTCGGTTCCGCCGGGCGCATTGAAGATGGGAGCACGATGGTGGGCACCATCATCGCGCCGGCCGGCATCACGATCTCCACGGCCGGTCAGACCGTGCAGACCACCTTGACCGGGCGAGCGATCGGCCTGACCGCATCGGTCACGATGGTCAACACGACCATCGTCGCGCCATGACGCACGCGCTGCCCCACCTTGTTGGCCCATCGCCTTCCAGAAAGACCTCGATGAATTCCAAGCAAACGCTACGTGTTCTCGGCGCGGCCGCGATCGCATCACTGTCCGGCGCCTCGGCGCTGGCACAGGAGGGCGGCTACTACTACGGCGGACTGTCCGTTGGACAATCGCGGGCAAAGATCGACGACGAGCGAATCACCGCCGGTCTTCTCGCAGCGGGCCTGCAAACCACTGCAATGTCGCTGGATGAACGCAGCGCCGCCTTCAAGCTGTTCGGCGGCTATCAGTTCAATCGCTACTTCGCGTTGGAAGGCGGTTACTTCGATCTGGGAAAGTTCGGCTACACGTCCACCACGTCACCGGCAGGAACGCTCAACGGCCAGATCAAGTTGCGCGGCTTCAACCTCGATCTGGTCGGGACGTTGCCGATCACCGATCGACTCTCCGCCATCGGTCGGGTCGGTGCGCAGGTTGCCAAAGCCAGCGACCGCTTCAGCGGCACGGGTGCCGTCCAGGTTCTCGATCCCACCCCTCACAAGCGTGATACGAACTACAAGGTCGGCCTGGGTCTTCAGTACGAAATCACGCCGTCATTTCTGATCCGCGGTGAGGCAGAACGCTATCGGATCAACGATGCGGTTGGCAACCGCGGCGACGTGAACATGTTCTCCGTCACGCTGGTCATGCCTTTCGGTCGCACCGCGGCGCCGGCGCCTCGCTCAGCGATGGCAAGCTCCTACGTCGCGTCGGTGCCGGCAGCCGAGCCGCCCCCGCCGGCACCCGCCCCGGCGCCGCCGATGCGTCCACGGATGAGCTTCTCCGCCGACTCGCTGTTCGCATTCGATGCCGCCACGCTGCGCCCGGAAGGCCGCGGCGCGCTCGACAGGTTCATGGCAGAGATCGGCAGTACGCGGTTCGATGTCATCACCATCGAAGGACACACGGACCGGCTCGGGCGCGATGCATACAACCAGAAGCTCTCGTTGCGGCGCGCGGAGTCGGTGAAGGCGTACTTTGTCGCAGGCGGACGCTTTGCGCCTGACAAGTTCTCTGTGACGGGCAAAGGCGAGACTGCGCCAGTCACCCGTCCGGAAGACTGCAAAGGCACGGCGCCGACTGCGGCGTTGATCGCCTGCCTGCAGCCTGATCGCCGTGTGGTGGTCGAGGTCACCGGCGTCCCGTGACGACGGGTGCGAGGTCTTACTCGCGCGCGAAGAAGGCCTCGACCAGCCGCACCCAGTAGGTCGAGCCCACCGGCAGCAACGCGTCGTTGAAGTCGTAGTTCGGGTTGTGCAGCTCGCACGGGCCCATGCCGTGGTAGGTCTCTTCGCGGTGGCCGCCGCCCCCGTTGCCGACGAAGAGGTAGCAGCCGGGCACCTTCTGCAGGTAGAACGAGAAGTCCTCGGCGCCGCCGTGCTGCGGCGTGTTGCCGTCGACCTTGTCGGCACCGAAGGTGTCCTTGGCGACCTGCATGGCGAAGTCGGTCTGCGCGTCCCAGTTGACCAGCGGCGGGTAGGCGCGGTGGAACTTCAGCTCGCCGGTGCCGCCGTGCGCCTGCGGCAGCATTTCGGCGATGCGGCGCATGTTGGCCTCGATCTCGTCGAGCACCTCGGTGCTGAAGGTGCGCACGGTGCCTTTGATCACGGCCTCGCCGGGCAGCACGTTGTAGGCATCGCCCGCATGGATCTGCGTGACGCTCACCACCGCGACGTCGATCGGATTCTTGTGGCGCGAGATCAGCGTTTGCAGCGCGCCGACCATCTGCGCGGCGATGACGATGGTGTCGACCGACTTGTGCGGCTGCGCCGCATGGCCGCCGGTGCCGCGCACGATGATGTCGAAACGGTTGCTCGAGGCCATCGTCGGGCCCTTGCGGAAGGCGAAGTGGCCGACCTCGAAGCCCGGCATGTTGTGGATGCCGTAGATCTCTTCGCAGGGGAATTTGTCGAACAGGCCGTCGTCCATCATCGCCTTGGCACCGGCGTTGCCGCCCTCTTCCGCCGGCTGGAAGATGAAGTTGACGGTGCCTTCGAAGTCGCGGTGGGTCGACAGGTAGTGCGCTGCGCCCAGCAGCATCGCCGTGTGGCCGTCGTGGCCGCAGCCGTGCATGCGGCCGGGGTTCTTCGAAGCGTGCAGGAAGCGGTTGTGCTCGGGCATGGGCAGCGCGTCCATGTCGGCGCGCAGGCCGATGGCGCGCTCGCCGGGGCCGCGCGTGCCGTGCAGCACGCCGACCACGCCCGTCGTGCCGAGCCCGCGGTGCACCTCGATGCCCCACGCCGCGAGGCGCTCGGCCACCAGGTCGGAGGTGCGCGTTTCCTTGAACGCGAGTTCGGGGTGCGCATGGATGTCGCGGCGCAGCGCGGTGAACTCCGCGTGCTTGTCTTCGATGTCGGCGATGACGGTCATTTCAGGTGGTCCTTCACGTAGGTTGCGATGTCCTGGGAGACGCCCTTGAGCGCATCTTGCAGGGCCTGGAAACCTGCACTGCGCTCGCGGGTGATTTCGTTCATGTAGAGGCCGCGGTGCACCTCGATCTGCAGGCTGTGCCGGCGTTCCGCCGGCCGGCCCAGGCGGGCGATCAGCGCCACGCCCTTGAAGGGGTCGTTGATGGCGACGTTGAAGCCACGCTTCTTGAGCGCCTCGGCCACCATCGCGGTGAACTCGGGCGCGGCGGTGGTGCCGTCGCGGTCGCCCAGCACGAAGTCCGCGAGCGGATGGTCGCTCTGGATCTGCAGGCCCTCGTACGAGTCGGCGGGCATCGAGTGCAGGTTCAGGTGCCACACGGCACCGAAGCGCGCATAGGCGGCCTCGATGTGCTCACGCATCGCTGCGTGGTAGGGCGCGTGGTAGGTCGCGATGCGGTTCTGGACCTCGGCCACCGGCAGCTTCCGGTCGTAGATGGCACCGTTGCCGTTCTTCTTCGCGTCGCGCCAGATCAGGCCGATGCCCAGGCGCGTCTTCTCACTGGGGTTGAGTGGCGTAGGCCAGGGTTCGGCGAGCATGCCCGCGTCGATGTCCTCGATGTCGCGGTTCGGGTCGATGTAGGCGCGCGGGAACTCGGCCGCCAGCAGCGTGGCGCCGACGGAAGGCAACGCGTCCCACAGCACATGCACGTCGGTGTCTTCGCCGGCACGCAGCAGGTTGAAGGGCACGGCATAGCCGAAGTCGTCGGGGTACTTCGTGCCGCTGTGCGGCGAGTCGCAGATCAGCGGCAGCGGCTCGCCTTCGGGCAGGCGCAGCGTGAAAGGCGGGAACGGCGTGGGAACGCTGGGGAGAACGGTTGTCGAAGCGGTCATGCAGGAAGGTCGTTGAGGTGGCACGCGCTGGTGTGGCCGGGCTGCAGGGTGCGCAGCTGCGGCGCCTCGACCTGGCAGCGCGGCATCGCATGCGGGCAGCGCGGATGGAAGGCGCAGCCGGAGGGCGGCGCCAGCGGGGATGGCAGTTCGCCCTTGATGGGCTGGTAGGCGCGGCGCGTCGTTTCGAGCGTCGGCAGCTCGGACAGCAGCGCCTGCGTGTACGGATGGTTCGGCGCGTTGAAGATGGTCTCCGTCGGCGCCACCTCGACGATGCGGCCGAGGTACATGATGACCACGCGGTCCGACACATGCCCCACCACCCCGAGGTTGTGGCTGATGAAGAGATAGGTCAGATCGAACTCGCGGCGCAGTGCCAGGAACAGGTTGAGCACCTGCGCCTGGATCGACACGTCGAGTGCCGCCACCGCTTCATCGCAGACGATCAGCCGCGGCTTGAGCGCCAGCGCCCGTGCGATGCCGATGCGCTGGCGCTGCCCGCCCGAGAACTGGTGCGGGTAGCGCTGCGCGTAGTCGGGGTCGAGCCCGACCTGGCGCATCAGCGCGCCGACATACTCGGCCTTGTCCTTGGCCTTCACGAGCCCGTGCACCACCGGCGCCTCGCCCACGATGTCCATCACCCGCATGCGCGGGTTGAGCGAGGCCATCGGGTTCTGGAAGATCATCTGCACGCCCAGGCCCCAGGCACGGCGCTCGGTCGCGTTCATGTCGCCGATCGGCTTGCCGAGGTAGCTGACGGTGCCTTCGGTCGGCGGGTTGATGCCGGCGATGACGCGGCCCAGCGTCGACTTGCCGCAGCCGGACTCGCCGACCACGCCGATCACCTCGCCGGGCCGGATCTCCAGGTCGACATCGGCCACCGCATGCACGACGGACGCGCGGTTGTCCGCGCCCATCAGGTTCGCGATGCGCCCGGCCAGGTCGATGTCCTGCACGAAGCGCTTGGAAATGCCCTGGAGCTGCAGCAGCGGCGTGCCGGTGCCGACATGGCTCACGGGGGTGGGTTCGAGAAGGGTTTCCATTGAACGTTCAGGCCATCTCGGGGGTCAGCATGTGCCAGCAGCGCACCGTCTTGCCCGCCGGTGCGGGCTCGGGCTGCGGCACGGCCAGGCAGGTGTCGGTCGCGTGGCTGCAGCGCGGGCGGAAGGCGCAGCCCTGCGGCAGGTGCAGCAGGGACGGCGTCATGCCCGGGATCTGCCGCAGCAGCGTGCCGTGCGTGGCGCGCGTGGGAATCGAATCGATCAGCCCGCGCGTGTACGGGTGCGATGGCGCGCGGATCACGTCGGCGGTCGCACCGCTCTCGACGATGCGCCCGGCATACATCACGGCGATGCGGTCGGCCAGACCCGACACCACGGCCAGGTCGTGCGTGATCCAGATCATCGCGGTGCCGGTCTCGCGGCACAGCTTCTGCACCTCGTAGAGGATCTGCGCCTGGATGGTCACGTCGAGCGCGGTGGTCGGCTCGTCCGCGATGATGAGTTTGGGCCGGTTGAGCAGCGCGATGGCGATCGCCACGCGCTGACGCATGCCGCCCGAGAGCTGGTGCGGGTAGGTCTGCAACCGCTCTTCGGGCGACGGGATGCCGACCATCGCGAGCGCATCGCGCGCCCGCGCCAGCGCGGCCTTGGCACTGACCTTCTCGTGCGCGTGGATCGCCTCGACCATCTGCGTGTCGACCCGCAGCACCGGGTTGAGCGTCATCATCGGGTCCTGGAAGATCATCGCGATCTCCTTGCCGCGCAGCTTCTGCAGCCGCTGCTCGGTCGCGCCGACCAACTCTTCACCGAGGTAGCGGATGTGGCCGCCGGCGATGCGGCCGGGCGCATCGATCAGGCCGATGACGGAGAAGCCGGTGATGCTCTTGCCCGAGCCCGATTCGCCGACCAAGCCGAGGATCTCGCCGGCATGCACCTTCAAGTCGACGCCGTCGACCGCCTTGACCACGCCGCCGTGGGTGAAGAAGTGCGTCTGCAGGCCCTGCACCTCGAGCACGGGTGTCGAATGATCGTGCGTCATCTGGCGTTGTGCGGGTTGAGGATGTCGCGCAGATGGTCGCCCACCAGGTTGATGCCCACGATCGACAGCGCCAGCGCGATGCCCGGGAAGAACGAGATCCAGTAGTTGCCCGACAGCAGAAACTCGAAGCCGTTGGCGATCAACATGCCCAGCGACGGCTCGGTCACCGGCACGCCGACGCCGAGGAAGGACAGCGTCGACTCGAGTGCGATGGCGTGTGCCAGGTCGATGGTCGCGATCACGATCAGCGGGGGCATGCAGTTGGGCAGCATGTGACGCAGCAGCACGCGCGGCCAGCCGAGCGACATGCACTGCGCGGCCTCGACGTATTCCTTGGCACGCTCCACCAGCGCGGCACCGCGCGCGGCCCGCGCGAAGTAGGCCCACTGCACGATGATGAGCGCGATGATCACCTTGTCGACGCCCTTGCCCAGGATGGCCAGCAGGATCAGCGCGACCAGGATGGCCGGGAACGACAGCTGGATGTCGACGATGCGCATCAGCAGCGCGTCGATCCAGCCGCCGAAATAGGCGGCCGCCAGCCCGACCACGCTGCCGATGGCGAGCGCCGCCGCCACCGAGATGCCGCCCACCATCAAGCTGGTGCGCAGGCCATAGAAGATGGCCGAAAGCAGGTCGCGCGCCTGGCCGTCGGTACCCAGCCAGTAGGTCATGGTGTCGGCCGCATCCCGGCTGCCGGGCGGCAGCTTCGAATCGAAGATGTCGAGCTTGCCGATGTCGTACGGGTTCTGCGGCGAGATCCACGGCGCGAACACCGCGGCGAACACCGCCAGCGCGAGCAGCACCAGGCCGAACATCGCCAGCTTGTTGGCCATGAACTCGCGGCGAAAGCGCTGCCACGGCGTCTCGGGCGGCGGCAGCTTGGCCACCGGCCCTTCGGCCACGATGGCCGGTACGACTTCGGGAAGCTGAGCCACGTGGTTAGATGCAGGAAGGATCGTGTCGTTCATGCCTTGGCTCCCTGCAAGCGCACGCGCGGGTCGAGCACCGAGTAGAGGATGTCCACCGCGAGATTGAGCATCACGAGGAAGAACACGATGAGGATCAGGTAGGCCACCACCACCGGGCGGTCCAACGTGATGATGGAGTCGAGCAGCAGCTTGCCCATGCCGGGCCACGCGAAGATGGTTTCGGTGACCACCGCGAAGGCGACCACCTGGCCGAACTCCAGCCCGCCGACCGTGATGATCGGGATCATGATGTTCTTGAGCAGGTGCACGCGCAGGATGCGGCTCCAGCCCAGGCCCTTGGCACGCGCGAACTTGATGTAGTCCATCGGCAGCGCCTCGCGCGTGGCGGCGCGCGTGACGCGGATGATCAGCGCGCCCTTGGCCAGCGCGATGGTGACGGCCGGCAGCAGCAGGCGCGACCAGCCGTCGAGCGTGAGCACGCTTAGGTCGAGCGGCCCGATGTGCCGCGTGGCCCCGCGCCCGCTCGCCGGCAGCCAGCCCAGGTACACCGCGAACACCATGATGAGCATCAGCCCGACCCAAAAGTTGGGCAACGAGAAACCCAGCACCGAGCCGGTCATGATGCCGCGCGTGCTGATCGCGTTGGGCCGCAGCCCGGCCCAGATGCCCAGCGGCACGCCGACGAGCATCGACAGGCCCATCGACACGATGGCCAGTTCGAGCGTCGCCGGCATGCGCTCCAGGATCAACCCCATGGCCGACTGGCCGGTGAGGAAGCTCTTGCCGAAGTCCAGCTGCAGCGCATGCGACATGAAGATGCCGTACTGCTGCCACAGCGGCTTGTCGAGCCCGAAATTGGCGCGGATCTCGTCGCGTTCGAGGTCGGTCGCCTCGGCGCTCGCCATCATCGACACGGGGTCGCCGACGACGTAGAGGCCGACGAAGACCAGGCCCGACATCACGGCCATGACGAGCATGGCCTGCAGCAGGCGGCGAATGATGAAGGCCAGCACCTGCTACTTCTTGGCGGGCACCGCGTACTGGATCATCGTCTGCTGGTCGGCGCGGCCCTTGAAGCTCACGTCCTTCTTCATCGCCCACACCGAATGCTCGAAGTGGATCGGCAGCATCGCGAAGTCGGCCATCGCGAGCTCGCTGGCCTTGGCCAGCGTGGCGGCGCGCACCGTGTCGTCCATCTGCGTCGCCGAGTCGGCGACCAGCTTGTCCATCGCCGGGTTGGAGTAGCGGCTGCGGTTGGTCGTGCCCACGCCCTTGTCCTTGTTCGGCGTGACCAGCAGCGAATTCAGCGTGTTCGACATCTCGCCGGTCGCTGTGCCCCAACCGGCCAGGTAGGCGCTGTAGACATAGCTGTCGCGGTTCTTGAAGAACACGGCCGGCGCGTTGGCATCGATCGAGGTCTTCACGCCGATGCGCGTCCACATGGCGGCGAGCGTCTGCGCGACCTTGCTGTCGTTGATGTAGCGGCCGTTGGGCGTGCCCAACACGAGCGTGAAGCCGTTCGGGTAGCCGGCTTCCTTCAGCAGCGCCTTGGCCTTCTCGGGGTTCGGCTTGGCGGCGGTCGTGAGGTTCTTGCTGGCGCCGAACATCGGGTACGGCAGCAGTTGCGCGGCCGGCGACGCGACGCCGCCCATGGTGCGTGCGACCAGCGCCTGCCGATCGATGGCCAGCGACAGCGCCTCGCGCACACGCTTGTCGAGCAGCGGGTTCTTGCCGTTGGTGTCGGTGATGCCGGGCGTGGTCTCGCCGTTCTGGTCGAGCGCGACATAGATGACGCGGTTCGAGGCCTTGGTCTCGACCGTGAGCTTGGGCTCCTTCTTCAGGCGCTCCAGGTCGTCTGTCGGCGGGTCTTCCACCAGGTCGACGTCCCCCGCAAGCAGCGCCGCCGTGCGGGCGGCCGGGTTGCTGATGGGGCGGTAGATCACCTTGTCCCACGCGGGCGCCTTGCCCCAGTAGTTCGGGTTGCGCTCGAAGATGATTTCCGAGCCGCGCTTCCACGACACGAACTTGTACGGGCCGGTGCCCACCAGGCCGGTGCCGGCGTTCAGCTCGGTGGTGGTCTTGCCCTCGGGTGCCGAGCCCGCAGCGGCCTTGGCCGACATGATGGGCAGGCCCACCATGTTGATCGGCAGCAGCGGGTAGGGCTCGGTCGTGGTGATGCGCACCGTCAGCGCGTCGGGCGCCTCGATCTTCTCGACCTTCTGCAGATAGATCTTGAAGGACGACGGGCTGTTGGGCACCTTGGGCACGCGGTCGAAGGTGAACAACACGTCGGCCGAGGTCATCGGCGAGCCGTCGGAGAACTTGACGTTGGGCCGCAGCTTGAAGGTCCAGACATTGCCCTCGGCTTTCCAGGACTCCGCCAGGCAGGGCTCGGGCTTCAAGTCGGCATCGACGCACACCAGCGGGTCGAACAGTGTCTGCGACAGCTGGATGTTCGGCGTGAGCGCGTGGTACTGCGGGTCCATCGACGTGGGCTCGGTCTTCAGGGCGACGACCAGGTCACGCGCAAACACAGAACCCGAAAACGCGGCACCGGCAACGACGGCGGCGATCAGCAGGCGGCGCGCATGAGGCCGAAAGGATGCGGTTGAAGCAATGCCTCGCATGTGTGTATCTCTCCAGAGCTGGGTCATAAAAAAAGCGCCTCGGCGCGTTGCGGGAGGAGCATGCAAGAAGTGCACCACTTTGCAGGTGCCCGCCGGATCAGGATAGGCGTGTGCACCAGGGTGATGCACCCGTGATAACCCGCTTCACATGCGAGCAGGCGCGCCGCCGTTCAGAGCGGCCGGGTGAGGTAGACCGCCTCGCGTCCGACGATCGTCCGCTGCGCCGGCATGAAGACGGTGCAGTCGTCACAGGGCGAACGAATTTCCTCGTCGCCGTTGGTCGCAATGAGCTCGCCCTTGGCGAAGGTTTCGAAGCCGATCAGCGGGCGCACGAAATGGAAGTTGGCGTCCTTGATCATGTGTGTCTGCAGCAGCTCGAAGCGCCGTTGCGGGCCGGGCGCCGGCGCCGCCGGATCCTTGTCGATCAGGCCGAAATGCGCGAGGAAACGCAAGGTCACGGTGGTGGCCAGGTCGGCGGCCGACTGCTTGAAATGCTGGCCGCACTCGACCACCATCGCCGCGCCCTTGCCGTCCGCCTTGCCGTGGTGGCCGTACTGGATCAGCGGCGTGCCGGAGCCCAGGCCGTTGGGCATGACCAGGTGCACCGCCGGAATGCCGACGGCCAGCGCCACTTCGGCGTTGCGCTCGTAGGCGGGGTAGACCCAGAAGGGCACCACGTCCTGGCTGGTGGAGTGGATGTCGAGGATGTAGTCGGCCGCGTCGATCACCGGGCGCAGCACGCGTGCGCGCCGCAGCTCGGGGCTGTCTTCGGTGCCGTCGAGCATCTCGGCCGACCAGATGCGGTTGAGGTTGTGCACGATCTGCCGGTTGTCGAAGGGCTTCTCGGCATCGAAGGCGTTGTAGGCCTCGATGTGCGAGAAGCTCACGGTCAGCGTCCCGATCTTCGGGCGCACGCCGGTGTCGAGCAGGTGGGTGGCAGCGACCATGCCGCAGATCTCGTTGCCGTGCGTCAGGGCGTTGATCAGCACGTGCGGGCCCGGCTGGCCGGACTCGAAGCGGTGGACATACGCGATGCCGATGTTGCCTTCGCGGTAGGCGGCGATGTCGCGCGGCAGGACTTCGAGAACGGGTGGGGCTTGCGTCATGGGGTGGGAGAAAGGTGGAAGTTTTTTTCGGACGAACGCCGGAGCGCCTTCGAAGTTTGCTACAAGTACAGGCGTCGCATGACGAGGCGGCCATTTCTCCGACAGGCGCGCTCGGCCGGATCGCGTCCAATCAACGTTTCATCCATGAAGGAGGATCCAAGAATGAGCCAGTTCGCCACCATCCAGGGCCACGTCAGTTATTCGCCGGGGGACGGCGTGCCGCTGATCATCCCGGTCGGCACCCTCGTCGAAGTGGTGCTCGCACCGGACAGCGCGACGCTGAGCTGGGAAGCCGAGAAAGGCGTGGTCGGCCTCACGGCCATTCCGCGGATGCAGTACGACGAGTACGTCGAGGCCGGGAAGATCGTCCTGAAGCCCTGAGAAGCTGTGAACGAATCATCCACAGCCTCTGACGCGATCTAGGTGCCCGCGTCCGCCGCGGGCGCACGCTTGCCCTTGCCGCTGCGCGCCTCCTTCTTGGCGCGTCGTTCGGCATCGAGCTGCTCGCCCTCCGCGAGCCAGGCCGCGAATTCCTCCGGCGTCTCAAGCGTGATGCGACCGAGGCTGCCGTCGCGGAAGGCATGCATCACGATCTCCGCCGCCTTCTGCAGATTGACACGGCCCTTGCCCAGCAACGCACCGCGCTTGCGACCGATCGCGTCGAGCAGTTCTTCGTCCTGCATGTCCGCGACCGTTGCCGCATCGAGGTCGAGCTTGAAGCGCGCCGCGAGCCCCTTGGCATAGTGCCGCTTGACATAGTCGAGCAGTTCCAGCGCGACTTCCTCGTCGTCGAAGGCATTGCGCCCCACCGCACCGCTCGCCGCCAGGTTGTAGCCGCTCTTGGCCACGATGATGCGCGGCCACAGCATACCGGGCGTGTCCCACAGGTAGAAGTCGTCGGCCAGCGTGATGCGCTGCTCGAGCTTGGTGATGCCGGCCTCGTCGCCGGTCTTGGCCTTGCGCCCGCCCGCCAGCGTGTTGATCAGCGTCGACTTGCCCACGTTCGGGATGCCGCAGATCAGCACCCGCATCGGCTTGGCCATGCCGCCGCGGTTGGGCGCCAGCGCGTGGCAGGCTTCGACCAGTTGCCGGGCCGGCGTCGTCTGGCTGGCGTCCAGGCCGATGGCGCGCGTGTCGGGCAGCGCGTTGTAGTGCGCCAGCCATTGCTGGGTGCGTTCGGGGTCGGCCAGGTCCTGCTTGTTGAGCACCTTCAGGCCGGGTTTGTGGCCGGTGAGCTCGGCCAGCATCGGGTTCGCACTGGAAGCGGGCAACCGGGCGTCGAGCAGCTCGATCACCACGTCGATGTCCTTGATGCGCTCGCCGATGGCCTTCTTGGTCAGGTGCATGTGACCGGGGAACCACTGGATCGCCATCGGTGTATCTCTTTCTATCGTTCGTCCGGAAGGGACTGCATTGTGCGGGACGCTTGCGGCGGCCCCCAAAACGACGAAAAGGGACCGAAGCCCCCTGTCGCGTACGGCGGGGTCGCCCTACTTTCGGATCGTCACCTCGACACGCCGCGATTCGGCGTTGGTGTCGCCCGTGCCGGTGATGTCGGCCGGCTTCTCGAGCACGATGCTCGATGCGGGCACACCGGCGGCCTCGAGGGCGCCCGACACGGCCTGCGCGCGCTGCTGCGACATGGCGACATTGGCCGTCGCGCTGCCGGTCGGGTCGCTGTAGCCCGACACCACCGCCTTGGCCTCGGCGTGGGTGCGCAGGTAATCGACCAGCGCCTGGGCGCGCGCGGCGAACTCCGGCGAAATCTCGGCCTTGCCGCTGTCGAAGTACACCTTGAGCGACGGCTGTCCATCGATCAACGAGGCGAGCGCACCGGCGCCCGCCGGAATGGCCTCGACCGTCGTCGGTTGCGCGGCACCCGAGACGGCCGGCACCACCACCGGCGCGGGCGGCGCGACATCGGTTGCGGGTTGTTGGCAGCGCGTGACGTAGAACAGGATGGCCAGCAGCAGCACGAGCCATGGCAGCCACGTCAGAAGCCCGCCGCGACGCGCAGGGCGTGTGCGGGGTGACGCCTGGGCGCCGAGGCTGGGCCCACCGGCCTGCATCGACTCGATCTCGCCCGGCGTGAACGCGCGCCAGCGGCCCCCGACGGCCAGGCGCCGCATGATCACCGGCGCGGCGAGCGCGACGGCGCTGGCGACGGTCGCCGAGTCGAGGCCGAGCCGCCCCGCAAAGCGCGCCAGGAGTCCATCCGGCCCGCCCAGCACGGTGTCGACCTGCGTCGCGCTGAGGACGGGCGCCGACGTCGCACCGGAGGGCGGCGTCAGCCAGCCCTGCACGACATCGCCGAAACCGCGCTGCGTGAAGCGCTCGGCAAAGCCCTCCAGGCCGTCGGTGTCGGGGTCGGCCATGGTGCCGAGCAGCATCTGCACGAGTTCGCCGGCCTTGGGGCCGAGCGCGAAGCGTTCGGCGATATCCCGGCTGAGTTCATCAAACATGTTGTTTCTCCCTGAGTGAAGCCGCGGTCGAAGCGCCGCCGGCGGCGCGGACCATAGCCCACGCCGCCGTGCAGCGAAACCGGGCATCGCGCAAAGAACCGCAAAGGCGGGAATTGCGCACGCCAACTGGCGTTCAGGCCATGTCGGTGCGGTGGATGCGCGGGTCGATCAGCGCCTGCGGCACCAGGTAGGCCCGGTCGTCGAACAGGTCGATGCCGCACATCAGCGACTCGACCCAGTCGAAGAAGTCCGAGATGGCCGCCCGCCCCTCGATGGGCGCGCCGTGCTGCGGCACGAGCATCGCGATGTCGAGCGTGCGCGCCATGCGCGCCCACAGCCGCAGGATCTTGTTCGACACCATGTAGCGGCGATGGAAGGCTTCCATGCGCGGGATGTGCGGCGCCAGGTCGCGCACGGGGGTCCGGGCCTCGCGGCCGCTGGTCATCGACACGCCGAGGTCGCCGGTGAAGAGGATGCGGCTGACCGGATCGTAGAAGTGGAAGTTGCCCTCGGCGTGCAGGAAGTGCGCCGGCAGCAGCCACAGCTCGCTGTCGCCCAGGGGCAGCCGGCCGCCGAGGTCGGGCACGCCGATGATCCGCTCCTCGGTCTTGCCGACCTTGGTGAAGTGCGGCACGAAACGCTCCCACACGCGCGAGATCACGAGCTGTGCGCGGGTCGAGGTCAGCCAGCGGTCGAGCGAGGCGATGATGTCCGGATCGGCATGCGAGGCGACGATGTACGACAGCTTGTGCGGGCTGAAGTGGCGCGTCATGCCGAGGTACAGCTCGTTGAAGGCGAGGTTGCCGCCCGGATCGATGACCGCACCGGTGCCGTGGTCGACGATGAGGAACTGGTTCGCCTGCACCGCCTGGCCATCCGCGCCGACCAGGTCGGTGAACATCAGGCAGGCATGCTGCGGGTCGCGGTAGAGCTCGATCGGCACGGGCAGGTCTGGAAGGTCGGAGGAAAGAGGCCCGACTGTAGAGAGCCCGGCGGTGTCGGCGGTTGATGGGGATCAAGGGCACAGAAGCCGTTCACCCATTTGTCTACCTAGCCACGGAGCCCGAGCCGCCCCTATGATGAATCCGATGCACCCGCGCATCGTTCCCCCACTGTCCGGAGAAAGCTCATGAAACCCGTGTCCGCCCTGCTCGCCCAACGACGAAATGCCGGCCTCTGGCACACCACCCCCGACGCCACGGTCTTCGACGCACTGCATGTGCTGGCCAAGCACGAAGTCGGCGCGCTGGTGGTGATGGAAGGCGACCGGCTCGCGGGCGTTTTCTCCGAACGCGACTACACGCGCAAGGTGGCCCTGCTGGGCAAGAACTCGAAAGCGATGCAGGTGGCAGAGATCATGACCGCCCATGTCATCACCGTGACGCCGAACACCCCCACCCACGACTGCATGGCGCTCATGAGCCAGAAACGCATTCGTCACTTGCCGGTGGTCGACAACGGCAAGGTGGTCGGCATGCTGTCGATCCGCGACCTGATGGACGACATCATTGCCGATCACGAGAAGACGATCGAGCAACTGACAACTTACATCCAGAGTTGATCAGATCGATTGCGTGTTCTTCGCACGCTGGTACGCGGCGTGCAGCCGCGCGAAGACCGGGCCGGGCGTGCCGCTGCCGATGGGCCGGCCATCGAGCAGCGTCACCGGCATGATTTCCTTGCTGGCCGAACTGAGCAGCAGCTCGTCGGCGGCGCGGACTTCCGCCTCGGCGATCGGGCGCAGGTCGTAGGGAATGCCTTCGGCCTCGCACAGCTCCCGGATCAGGTCGTAGCGAATGCCTTCGAGCACGTGCTCGCTCTTGGGCGCACCGAACAGCGCGCCGCCCTGCACCACCCACACGTTCGACGACGAGGCCTCGGTCAGCAGCCCGTCGCGGAACAGGATCGTCTCGACCGCCCCGACGTCGGCCGAGATCTGGCGCGCCAGCACATTGCCCAGCAGCGAGGTGCTCTTGATGTCGGCACGCTCCCAGCGGAAGTCTCGCGAGGTGACGCAGGCCACGCCCTTGGCGAGCAGCGCTGCCGATGGCGGCTTCATGGCGTTGGTCATCATGAAGACCGTGGGCACGACGTCCTCAGGCATCACGTGGTCGCGCGGCGCCACGCCGCGGCTGACCTGGATGTAGAGCATCTGGTCGTCGGCGGGATGCTCGGCGACGAGGCGGCGTGCCCGCTCGAGCCAGCCGGCTTCGTCGAACGGATTGACGATGCGCACGCTGCCCAGGCTTCGGTTCAAGCGCGCCATGTGCTGCGCGAAACGGAAGAACCTGCGCCCGTACACGGGCACGACCTCATAGATGCCGTCGCCGAAGATGAAGCCGCGGTCGAGCACGGAAATCTTGGCCTCGGCCAGCGGCGTGTAGTCGCCGTTGAGGTAGCAAAGGGAGTCGGGAAGAGCCTGCATGCGGAAACCGAAAGGAGATGAAGCCCGCCATTCTCCCCGCAGTGCACTCGCGATGCCCGCTCGACCGTCGCGCACCCGCTTTTGGCCGGACGGCCTACGCGCGCGCCCGGCGAGCTGCGAAAGACTCGACCTCCCATTCCTTCCGAAGAAAGTTCTAGCTCGATGTCTGTTGCAGCCCATGCATGGCAGTTCTTCCGCGCTGGCGGCGTGGACCAGGTGCTCATTCGAAACGGCGCGGACCTCGCCCACCTCGGCGAACTCGACCAGAAACTGTGGGTCGCGCTGGCCTGCCCCACCCGCGGCACGGAACTCGACCCGCGCACGCTCGACCTGATCGACACCGACCGCGATGGCCGCATCCGGCCCCCGGAACTCATCGCGGCCTGCGCCTGGGCCTGCCGGCATCTCGCGGACCCTGACCTGCTGCTGCAGGGCGGCGACAGCCTGCCGCTGTCGGCGATCACCTCGGGCGACGGCAGCGAGACCCCGCTGGTCGACGAGGCGCGCCGCATCCTGCAACTGCGCGGCAAGGAAGGCGCCGACACGCTGACCCTGGCCGACGTGACCGACCGCAGCGACCTGCTGGCCGCGATGCGTTTCAACGGCGACGGCGTGATCCCGCCGGAAAGTGCGGACGACGAGGCGGTGCGAAGCCTGATCCGGCAGATCATGAAGGCGCACGGCCACACGAAGGACCGCGCGGGCGTCGACGGCCTTCACCGCCAGCAGGCCGAGGCCTTCTTCGCCGAAGCCCATGCGCTGCACGACTGGCAGGCCGGCGCCGGCAGCGATGCCGCGTCCGACGCCGCGACGCTGGCGGCGGCCCAGGCCGTGGGCGCCGTGCGGGAGAAGGTCGACGACTTCTTCGCGCGCTGCCGCGTGGCCGCCTACGACCCGCGGTCGATCGCGGCACTGAACCCGTCCAAGGAAACCTACGAAGCACTGGCCGCGCAAGGCAGCCTCGCGCTCGGCACCGAGAGCATCGCGCAACTGCCGCTGGCGCCGATCGCGCCGGGCCGCACGCTGCCGCTGCGCCAGGGCGTGAATCCGGCCTGGGCCGACGCGCTGGCGGCGCTCCATCGCGACGCCGTCCTGCCCATGCTGGCGCGCGCCGCGGGTACCGCCGACGTGCTCGCCGAAGACGACTGGCACGCATTGCAGGCGCGCGTGGCCTCGTGTCGGCGATGGCTCGCGGCCAAGCCGAGCACGAAGCTCGGCGCGCTGTCGGCGGCCCAGGTGCAGGAAGCGCTCGCGTTGCAGGGCGCGGTGATGGGGCTGATCGACGAGGACGAGCGGGTCGAGCCGCACAACGCGCGCATCGCCGACCTCGAGAAGCTGCTGCGCTTCAAGCGCGACCTGCTCACGCTGGTGAACAACTTCGTGGCCTTCAAGGACTTCTACCGGCGCGAGGGTGCGATCTTCCAGGCCGGCCGGCTCTACCTCGACGGCCGCAGCTGCGACCTCAGCGTGGCGGTGGCCGACGCGGCCCGCCACGCACCGCTGGCCGGCCTGGCCAAGGCCTACCTCGCCTACTGCCTGTGCACGCGCCAGGGCAAGACGATGACGGTGGTGTCGGCCTTCACCGCGGGCGACACCGACTTCCTCTTCGTCGGCCGCAACGGCGTGTTCTACGACCGCCAGGGCCAGGACTGGGACGCCACCATCACCAAGGTGATCGAGAACCCGACCAGCGTGGCCCAGGCCTTCCTCTCGCCCTACAAGAAGTTCCTGCGGCTCATCGAGGAGCAGGTCGCCAAGCGGGCGGCCGCCAGCGACAGCCTCGCGCAGGGATCGCTCGGCACCCTCGCCAGCACGCTCACGACCGCGGACAAGGCCGCCGCCCCCGGGGCGAAATCTGCCCCGCCCGTGAAGCTGCCCGGCCGGGTCGACGTCGGCACCGTGGCGGCGATCGGCGTGGCCCTGGGCAGCATCAGCGCCGTGCTGGTGGCGGTGTTCAGCAAGTTCGTCGACCTGGGCGTGTGGATCCCGATCGCGATCCTCGGCATCGTCATGGCCATCTCCGGGCCGAGCATGCTGATCGCCTGGCTGAAGCTGCGCCAGCGCAGCCTGGGGCCGATCCTGGATGCCAGCGGCTGGGCCATCAACGGCCGGATGCGGGTGAACGTGCGGCTGGGCGGCTCGCTGTCGCAGGCTGCGCGGCTGCCGGCGCATGCGCATCGGGCGTTGCGCGACCCCTTCGCGGAGACGCACGGCACGGCCACGCTCGTCGCCGGGCTGGTCGTCGTGACAGCCTTCGCCGTGCTGGCGTGGCGCATGGGGTGGATCGATGCGCACTTGCCAGCCGCCTGGCAGCGCACGCCGCCGGCCGTCACGGCGCCGGCGGCCTAGCGTCCCGCGGCCTGGGTCGCCTTGGCGATCTCGACGGTGCCCTGGGCGGCGCCGCTCTGCGGCACCTGCTCGCCCTGGCGGTCGGTGACCTCGGCCAGGCGTGCGGCGAGCTGCTCGGGCGCGTCCGCGCCCAAGCCGACAAACACGCCCTGCGTCAGGGTGACATGCGCGGCCTCGAAACCACCCGCACCGGCGCAGAGAATGGTGCGGTTCGGTGCGTCCTGCGAGGCCAGCACGAGCATGGCCGGCACCACCGCCTCGGGCTTAAGGGCATCGAGCACGGCCTGCGGCATCAGGTCCTCGGTCATGCGGGTGGCGGCCGTGGGCGCCAGGCAATTGACGCGGATGTCGTGCTTGGCGCCTTCCAGGCTCAGCGTCTGCATCAGGCCGACCAGCGCCATCTTGGCCGCGCCGTAGTTGCTCTGGCCGAAGTTGCCGTACAGGCCCGACGACGAGGTGGTCATCACGATGCGGCCGTATTTCTGCTCGGTCATGACCGGCCAGACCGCCTTGGTGCAGTGCACCGCGCCCATCAGGTGAACGTCCATCACGAGCCGGAAGTCCGCCAGCTCCATCTTGGCGAAGCTCTTGTCGCGCAGGATGCCGGCGTTGTTGACCAGCACGTCCACGCGGCCCCAGGTGTCGATGGCCTGCTGCACCATGGCCTGCACCGCGGCAAAGTCGGTGACCGACGCGCCGTTGGCGATCGCCTCGCCGCCGGCCGCACGGATTTCGGCGACGACGGCTTCGGCCGCGCCCACCGAACCGCCCGATCCGTCGCGTGCGCCGCCCAGATCGTTCACCACCACCCGGGCACCCCGTGCCGCAAGGGCCAGGGCGTGCTGGCGGCCCAACCCACCGCCTGCGCCGGTGACGATGGCGACACGGCCCTTGAAGTCGATCGATGCATTCATCTCGTTGAAATTCGTGGTTGCGAGGGCTGCGGTTGTACCGCAGCGGCGCTGCCACGCCGGGAACGCGCGAGACAGCCCGGCTACCGATGCGCGTGTTCGAAATAGTCGAGCAGCTGGTCGATCTCGGCGGACTTGTCGAAGAAGGCATCCGCGCCCAGTGCCCGGGAGCGTTCGCGCATGTCGGCCGTGGCGTAGTTGCTCAGCACGACCACCTTCTGGTGCGATGCGCGGTTGCGGCACGCATCGACCACGCCGAAGCCATTGCCCTCCTGGAGGAACAGGTCGACGATGGCCATGTCCCATTCGTCGCGATGGCCGTCCAGCCACTTCACGGCCTCCTGCTCGCCGCTGGCATGCGCCACGACCGTGGTGTCGGCCACGTCCTCCAGGAAACCGACGAGGTTCTCGCGGATCACGGGGTTGTCTTCGACCAGGTAGGTCTTGTAGGGCTTGGTGGAACGGATCACGGCGAACGATGTGGCTGGTGTGCTTGCTTGAAAGCCATCATCCGCACCGCTCGACGCCCGGCAGTGAGCCATGCCGGCCAATCGAGGTAGGCGAGCACCTACTGGGTGCGTGCGCCGGGGCGCGCCCGGCCTGATGCGCGCCCCCGATCGCCCTCAGACCGGGACCGGGCTGCGTGCCCGCACGCCGAGGCCCAGGCGGGCCGGCGACACGTACTGCTGGCGGTAGATCTCGAAGGGCATGGTGTCGGCCGCTTCGATGGCCTTCTGCGCCTCGATCGAATCGGCGCTGGCCTGGACAAAACGTGCGTGGTCCTCCGCAGCGAAGGGCCGCAGCAGCAGCGCCTGGCGGGTCGACTCGGAACGCGCCCGCACGAAACCGGTGAACGAATCGCCGTGGTCGGCCGCCATCGCGGCCAGCACGCGGGCAGACGGCAGGCTGTGCGGATCGCGCAGGCCGGTGACGGCCGCGTCGAGCGATTGCGTGTAGTCGGAACCGCCATGCGCCGCATCGAGCGCCTGGGCGATCGGCCGGCATTGGGCGACCAGGTCGGCGCCCCATTCGGTCAATGCGATCTCCTGGCCGCCGCGCAGCAGCTGCAGGCCGGGCTCGCGCCCGCGCGCCGCCGTCAGGTGCTGGTTGTGGGCCAGCTCGGCGATCTCCTGCGGCGTGTCGTCCGGGCTGTCGCTGAGCAGGCAGTGCAGCAGGAAGACGTCGAGGAAGCGGATGGTCTGCGCCGTGATGCCGACCGGCACGAAGGGGTCGAGATCCATCAGGCGCACCTCGACGTATTCCACGCCGCGCTCGCGCAGCGCATGCAGCGGGCGCTCGCCGGGGTAGATCACGCGCTTGGGGCGGATGGTGCCGTAGAACTCGTTCTCGATCTGCAGCAGCGTGGTGCCCAGCTGGTTGTAGTCGCCGCCGGGGTTCCGGATGCCGATGCTCTCGTACGCGGGCCAGGGGCGGGTCAGTGCGTCCTGCAGCGATGCGCCATAGCCTTCGAGGCTGTTGTAGCTGACCTGCAGCGACGACTGCGCCTCGCTCTGGTAGCCCAGGCGACCCATGCGCAGCGACGTGCCGAAGGGCATGTGCATGCTGCCCTCGCCGATCGGACGCAGCTCGTGCGGCCGGCCGGCCACGAAGCTCGAGCACAGCGCCGGCGACGCACCGAAGAGGTACAGCAGCAGGAAGGCGTGCCGGCGGAAGTTGCGGATCAGCGCGAAGTACTGTTCGCTCGACACCTCGGGCAACGACCAGTTGTAGTGGATGCCCGAAATGGTCTGCATGCGCCGGCCGTAGCGGTGGCTCAGCCCCATGCGGTAGACGCTCTTGGCGCGGCCCACGTTCGAGCTGCCGTAGCGGCCGATCGGGATCGTCTCGTCGGTCGGCAGGCCGCAGGGCATGCTCGACACCCACAGGCGCTCGTCGCCCAGCTCGTTCAGCACGCGGTAGGTGAACTGGTGCACCTGGGTCAATTCGTCGAGCGCGGCTTCGACGCCGCTGTGCACGCCGGTGATCAGCTCCAGCTGCGATTCGCTGAAGTCCGTGGTGATGTGGGGATGCGTGAGCGCCGAGCCCAGCGCCGCCGGGTGCGGCGTCAGCGCGAGCTGCCCATCGGGCTGCGCGCGCAGGCTTTCCTTCTCGATGCCCCGCCGCACGCCCCTCAAGCGTGCGGGCGAGAGCGCGGCGAGCCGCTCCTGCAATGTGCTCATGTTCTTATCACTTGTCCGTCTTTGGTGGGGCTGGAAGGTAGCACTTCTGGCGGACGGCTGCTGGCACGGGGAAACTGCCCGGATTCGGCTTCGGCTCAGCCCAGCACACGCTGCAGGAAGGCCCCCAGGTCGGCGATTTCCTCCAGGCAGACCGAATGCGCCATCGGGTAGTCGTGCCATTCCACCGCGTACCCCAGCCGCTCCAGCGCCGCGCGCGTGTCGAGCGCGCGTGGCAGCACCACCACGCCGTCCTGCGTGCCGTGCGCCAGGAACACCGGCGTCGACTGGTTGGCCGGATGGCGTTCGGCCTCGGTCGTGGCCGCCAGCGGCAGGTAGCCCGACAGGCCGACGATGCCGGCCAGCCGCTCCGGATGGCGCAGCCCGGTCATGAGTGCCATCGCGCAGCCCTGCGAGAAGCCCATCAGCACGATGCGCCCGGCCGGGATGCCGCGCGCCTTCTCCTGGGCGATCAGCGCCTCGATGGCATCGCGCGAGTGGCGCAGGCCCGGTTCGTCCTCGCGGCGCACCAGGTCGGGCGCGAAGATGTCGTACCAGGCAGGCATGGGGTAGCCGCCATTGATGCTCACCGGCATCGACGGCGCGCTGGGGAAGACGAAGCGCACCGGGCCGACGTCGCCGAGGTCGAGCTCCTTGGCGATCGGCACGAAATCGTTGCCGTCGGCGCCCAGGCCGTGCATCACGATGACGGAGGCGGTGGGGTTGGGCGCGGTTTCGATCTCGATGGTGGGCAGGGACATGGCGGGTAGGGCAACGGGTGACAGACCGACACGATAGCGCACGGCGTGCGGCTACCCTGTCCGGATATCCCGAGGAACCGCATGTCCCACACGCCCATCGCCCTCCCCGATGCACCGCCGCCCCCCGACGCGCCGGCGCCGGCCGAGGCGAGCTTGCCCTTCGCGAAGGCCAAGTTCGACGCCCTGCTCATGGTGTGCAGCCGGTGCGCCGAGCGCAGCAGCGGCCCGTCCAGGCGAAAGGCGAAGAAGCTGCCGGGCGAATTCAAGAAGGCGCTGGGCCCCGAACGGCCGCGCTTTCGCATCGTCGAGTCGTCCTGCCTGGGCCTGTGCCCCAAGAAGGCCACCGCCGTGGCCGCCGCGACCGGCGAAGGCCCGTTGCGGCTGGCGGCGGTGGGCGGCAAGTCGGACGTGCAGGCGGTGGCCGATCGCCTGCGGGGCCGCCGCTGAGCGCGCCTGCAGCGCACAAGCCGCCGGCACGCAATACTCGCTGCATGCACAGCACCCACGCCACCCGCCATTTCTCCGGCAGCTACGCCGAAGCCCGCCGCAAGTTCCTCGACGCGGCCAGCGACCGCCAGGCCAGCGTCCAGACCTACCCCATGGACGGCCATGTCGGCGCGCTGGGCGAGGCCCTCGCCACCGACACCGCTTACCTCGGCACGCCGGGCGCCGACAAGCTGCTGATTGTCAGTTCTGGCACGCACGGACCGGAGGGCTTCTGCGGCTCCGGCTGCCAGGTCGCCCTGCTGAAGGACGCCGACCTGATGGCGCGCCTGGAACGCGCCGGCGTGGCGCTGCTGCTGGTGCATGCGGTGAACCCGTACGGGTTCTCGCACCTGCACCGCACCAACGAAGACAACATCGACCTCAACCGCAACCACATCGATTTCGGCGCGCCGCTGCCGGTGAACCCCGCCTACGCCGATGTCGAGCCCTTCGTGCTGCCGCCGCAGTGGCCACCGACCGCGGCCGATGACGCCGCGATGGCCGCGTACATCGAGAAGCACGGCGTGCGCGGCTACCGCGCGGCCGTGACCACCGGCCAGTACACCTCGCCCGACGGCGTGTTCTACGGCGGCACGGCGCCGTCATGGAGCAACCGCACGATGCGCAGCATCCTGCGCCAGCACGGCGCGGCCGCCCGGCATGTCGCGTGGATCGACGTGCACACCGGCCTCGGCCCCTACGGCCACGGCGAGAAGATCTACCCCGGCCGGCCCGACGGCCTGCCGCGCGCGCTGGCCTGGTGGGGCGCCGACGTGTTCGCGCCCTTCGAAGGCACGTCCGCCTCGGCCGACGTGACGGGGCCGGTCGTGACCATCGTCTACGACGAGTGCCCGCAGGCCAGTGCCACGTTGATGGGGCTGGAATTCGGCACCCTGCCCGACCTGCAGGTGCTCGACCGGCTGCGCGCCGACACCTGGCTGCGCCGCCACCCGGAAGCGCCCGATGCACAACAGCGCGCCATCCGCCGCGACCTGCGCGACGCGTTCTACTGCGACAACGAGGAATGGAAGGGCATGGTGCTCGGCCAGGCCCGCGTGGTGATGCTGCAGACGCTGCAGGGCCTGCAGAAGGCGGTCTGAGCGCGCGCCGGTTCCGCTGACAGGCCGCTCAGCGGGCCGCCGCCTGCCGGCACTGACGCAGGTTGGCGTCGAAGCGGCTGGCGAGCATCGCGTCGCACTCGCTGCCGTTGGGCATGAGGCGGCAGAGGCCGACGATCACGAAGTCCGACACGGCCTCGGTGCAGCTGCGGTACGGCGCCAGCGCGGGGTTGGCGTGGGTCTTGAAGCCCCAGTCGGCCGAAAACGCCACGGTGCGGCCCATCGCCTCCTCGAAATAGTCGCGGTCGCGCTCCTTCACGGCGTTTTCCATCCGCGGCAGTTCCCCGTCGAGGAAACGCACGGCGGCCGCAGGGAACTGGGCAGCGTCCTGTGCTGCGGCACCGCCGGCCGCGAAGGCGGCCAGCGCGAGAAGGCGCCGGAGGGCGCGCAAGGGCGGAAGGGCTCGGGTCATGGGTGCCGATTCTCCTATGCGCCGCCCCTACACTCGCCGGATGGCATCCAAACCTTCACGCGCACCACGCATGGCCGAACGCGGCGTTCTCTGTCTGCTGATCGGCATCGCGGTGCTGGTCGCGCCGCACTTCCTGACCTCGCCCGGCTGGCACGACATGATCGCGGGCGCCGCGACGGTCGGCTGGTTCGCCCTGGTGCTGGGCGTGGCGCTGATCGTGGTCGACTTGGTGCAGCGGGCCAAGGGCAAGACACGACGCTAGCGCCTGCCCAGCGCTTTCTTCACGAGTTCCACCACCCCCAGCACGACCGCGCCGGCGACGATGCCGACGCCCGCGTTGACGAGCATCGACCCCACGGTGCCGAGCGCGCCTGCGCCGGCGGCCCAGGCCTCGACCGCATGGCCCAAGGCCGGCACACCGTGCACCAGGATGCCGCCGCCGACCAGGAACATGGCGGCGGTGCCGGCCACCGACAGCGCCTTCATGAGCCAGGGCGCGGTCGCCAGGATGCCGCGGCCCAGGGCCTGCTGCGCAGCGCTGGCGCGGCGGGTCAGCCAGAGGCCGGCGTCGTCCAGCTTCACGATGCCCGCCACCAGCCCGTAGACGCCGACGGTCATGATGATCGCGATGCCCGACAGCACGGCGACCTGCGTGCCGAAGGGCTGGCCGCCGACCGTGCCGAGGGTGATGACGATGATCTCGGCCGACAGGATGAAGTCGGTGCGCACCGCGCCCTTGACCTTGGCCTTCTCGGCCGCGACGACATCGACCGCCGGGTCGGCCACGGCCTGCAGGTGCTGCGCCACCTCGGCGTCATGCTCGGCCTTGTGCAGGAACTTGTGGGCCAGCTTCTCGACGCCTTCGAAGCACAGGAAGGCACCGCCGATCATCAGCAGCGGCGTGATCGCCCACGGCAGGAAACTGCCGATGAGCAAGGCGGCCGGCACCAGGATCAGCTTGTTGACGAAGGAGCCCTTGCACACCGCCCAGACCACCGGCAGCTCGCGGTCGGCCTTGACGCCGGCCACCTGCTGGGCGTTGAGCGCCAGGTCGTCGCCCAGGACGCCCGCGGTCTTCTTGGCGGCCACCTTGGTGAGGATGGACACGTCGTCCAGGACGGTCGCGATGTCGTCGAGCAGGAGAAAAAGGCTGGCGGCCATGGGGCGGGACGTCGAAGTGATGAAGCCGCGCAGCTTAGCCGCTGGTCAGCCCCGGGTCAGGGAATCCCGCAACCGTCCTACGCCGCCACGAGCGATACAGGCGGCGCAGACAAAACGCTCAGCTCACGCTGCGCTTGAGGCGGATCTCTTCGATCTTCACCGTCCCGACGGCGGTGGTCTTGGCGGTCTTCATCTCGCGCTTGAAGCCGGCCAGTTCGTGAAAGCGCATGGCGCGCTCGTTGCGCAGCGGCACCCAGATGGTGACGGTGGTGCAGCCCTCTTCCTCGAGGCCGTCGCGCGCGGCATCCCAGAGGGCCACGCCGGCGCCCTTGTCCCAGTGCTCGGGCTTGAGGTAGATGGCCCAGATCTCGCCCGTGGTCGAGGGCGTCTTGGGGTCGCGCGAGCGGTCGTAGCCGACGAAGCCGACGACTTCGCCGTCCAGCACCGCCACCTGCACCTGCGGCTCGCTGAATTCGATGGCCTCGCGCCACTTGGCTTCACGGGTGGCCGGCGCCAGGGCCAGGAGCTGGTCTTCGGGCAGGATGTCCGCATAGGCCGCGCGGGCGGCGGCGGCGTGGATTTCGGCGATGGCTTTGGCGTCGCGCATCGTGGCGGGACGGACTTCGTAGTGGGACATGAATGCTGAGTTCTTCGATGGAACCGCGTATTGTCGCCGCCCGCTAAACTCGCCGCCACCTTCATCATTCATCCCCGGAGAGTCCACCATGGCCAAAGGTCAGCAACGCGCCAACAAAGAGGCGAAGAAGCCCAAGAAGGACACCTCGCCACCGAAGGTTCCGTCGTCGTCCTCCGACGAGCCGATCCGCACCATGACCACCGCCGTGATCCCGCGCGGCAAGCTCAAGAACAAGTGACCGAGGACGCCGCCCCGCCGACGCCAGCCCCCCAGCCGCGCAATCCGCTGCACGGCCTGACGCTGGAGGCCATCGTGCGGGCGCTGGAGGCGGAATACGGCTGGCCCGGCCTGAACGAGCGCATTCCGCTGCGCTGCTTCGGGCAGGACCCGAGCGTGGGCTCGAGCCTCAAGTTCCTGCGCAAGACGCCCTGGGCGCGCGAGAAGGTCGAGAGCCTCTACCTCTTCATGCTGCGTGACCAGCGCCGCCAATCGCAGGGCGCGGCACCGCGCTGAGCCGGATGCGGGTGCGCATCGCCCCCCTCGGTGTCGAGTTCGACACCGCCCCCGGCCAGACCCTGCTGCGCGCCGCCGACGCCGCCGGCATCGAACTGCCGAGTTCCTGCCGCAACGGCACCTGCCGCACCTGCATCTGCCGGCTGCGCGCGGGCCAGGTGCGCCACACCATCGACTGGCCCGGCCTCAGTGCCGAGGAAAAGATCGAAGGCTGGATCCTGCCCTGCGTGGCGGAGCCGCTCTCGGATGTCGTGCTCGACGTGCCAGAAGCTTTCTCGCTATTCGAGGACTAACCGACGATCCGGTCCCTCCGCGCCAGCGACGGGAAGAGCTTGAACCACGCGAGCGCGACGGCCATGGTGCCGACGCCGCCCAGCACGACCGAACCCACGGGGCCGAGCAGCGCCGCGGTGGCGCCCGATTCGAACTCGCCGAGCTGGTTGCTCGCCCCGATGAAGATCGAGCTGACCGCGCTCACGCGGCCGCGCATGTCGTCGGGCGTCTCGAGCTGCACCAGCGTCTGGCGGATCACCACGTTCACCATGTCCGCGCCCCCCGAGATGGCCAGCGCGATGAGCGACACCGTGAAGCTGCGCGAGATGCCGAACACCACCATGCACAGCCCGAAGGCGGCCACCGCGATGAGCAGCGTGCGGCCCACATGCCGCTCGATCGGCTGGCGCGTGAGCCAGATCGACGTGAGCAGCGCCCCCACGGCCGGCGCGCTGCGCAGCAGGCCCATGCCCCAAGCGCCGGTGTGCAGGATGTCCTTGGCATAGATCGGCAGCAGCGCCACGGCACCGCCGAGCAGCACCGCGAACAGGTCGAGCGAGATGGCGCCGAGCACCGGCTTGCGGCGCCAGATGAAATTCACGCCCGCGAACACCGTGGCCAGCGTGACCGGCTCGCGCACCCGCGCCGGCTGCAGGTAGCGCAACCGAGCGACCAGCACGCCGCCCACCACGAACAACGCCACGCTCGCACCGTAGACCACGCCGGTGCCGGCAGCGAACAGCAGGCCGCCCAGCGCCGGGCCGCCGATGATGGCGCCCTGCATGCCGGCCGAGCTGAAGGCCATCGCACGCGGCAGCATCAGCGGCGGCACCAGCATCGGCGTGAGCGACTGCTGCGCCGGCATCTGAAAGGCCCGCACGGCGCCCAGCACCACCGACAGGCCCAGCAACAGCGCACGCGAGTCGTGGTGCAGTTCGTGCGCCATCAGCAGCGCCAGCCCGACCGCCCCCTGCACCGCGAAGCAGGCGGCCACGATGCGGCCACGGTGATGCCGGTCGACCACATGGCCGGCATAGAGCGCCAGCACCAGCGCCGGCACGAACTGGTAGAGCCCGACCAGGCCCAGGTCCCAGGCGCTGCCGGTCAGGTCGTACATGTGCCAGCCGATGGCCACCAGCAGCATCTGACTGGCGGCCGTGCCGAAGAGCCGTGCCACCCACAGCCGCATGAAGGGACGCTCGCGCGTCAGGTCGGAAAAATTCGGGGCGGTGGGCGAGGCTTCGGGAACGGCGGACATCCGGTCGAGAATAGCCGAGCCATGAACACGCTGCTCGCGCCCGCCCTGACCGTCGTCCACGAAGACGCCCACCTGCTGGTGCTCGACAAACCCGCCGGCCTGCTGTGCGTGCCGGGCCGCGGCGAGGACAAGCAGGACTGCCTGAGCGCACGCGCCACGGCGCGCTGGCCCGACGCGCGGGTGGTGCACCGGCTCGACATGGCCACCAGCGGCCTGGTGCTGATGGCGCGCAGCCTCGAGGTGCAGCGGGCACTGGGCGACGCCTTTGCCGCGCAGCAGGTGTGGAAGCGTTACGAGGCGGTGGTCGACGGCGTGCTGGACGAGAGCCCGCACTGGTCGGTGATCGACGCCCCGCTGATGGCCGACTGGCCGCGCCGGCCGCTACAGAAGGTCGACCCGGCCGGCAAGCCGAGCGTGACGCGATGGCGGGTGCTGGAACCGCTGCCGCTGCGGGGTGCGAGCCGGCTGCTGCTGGAGCCGCGCACCGGGCGCTCGCACCAGCTGCGCGTGCACCTGGCATCGATCGGCCACACGATCCTGGGCGATGCGTTGTACGGCGACGAAGACAACCAGCGCCGGGCGCCGCGGCTGATGCTGCACGCCAGCGTGCTGCAGTTGCGCCACCCGGTCACCGGCGAGGCGGTGCGCTTCGAGAGTCCGTCGGGCTTCGACGCGCTGGGCTTCGGGGACGACGCCCGCGCCGCCTGATCAGAGTCCCTTGACCACCATCACCGGCATGGTGGCGTCCTGCAGCACGCGCTGCGTCACGCTGCCGAGCAGGAGCTTCTCGATGCCCGCACGGCCGTGCGAACCCATCACGATCAGGTCGACACCGAGCGCCACCGCGGTGTCGACGATGCCTTCGTGCACCACGTGGCCATCGATCACGCGCTGGTCGCTGTGCAGGCCTTCGGCCGCGAGGGCAGCCACGCCGCGGGCGAGCGCGGCATTGGCGCTCGATGTGGCCGCGGCCAGGTATTCGTTCTGCCCCAGCGCGTAGTCCGCGCCGACGCCGATGAAGGGGTAGTTGTCGATCACATGGATCAGCGTGATGCGGCTGCCGAAGGCGAGCGCGAGCCCGCTGGCCTTGCTGACCGCATACATCGACGTTTCGGAACCATCGATCGGAACCAGGATGTGATTGAACATGGATGCCCTCTCTGCGTTCGCGGGGCTCGCGGTGGAGCCGGAGCCGCAATTTAACCCGGCCGCCTGTTACCGGTTGTAGGACGCGCGCGAGCGCGCCCCCTTCCCCGTTCAGTCGCCCTGGAAACCGCCGGCGCGGCAGGTGACGACCAGCGTGTCACGGTGGCCGCTCTGCCCCTCGACCAGCGGCTGGATCGGCGTCGACTCGTGGATCACGCGGGCGTCGTCGACCAGCATCAGCGTCCAGGGTTCGGTCAGCGTGAAGCGCTCGCCGCGGCGGCCGTCGGCCTCGAACACGCGCGTCTCGCCACCCTTGATGCCCTGGCGGCCGACCAGCATCACCGCCACCAGGTCGACGCCGTCGCGGTGCGCGCCTTCCGGCGTGGGCCGGCCGATGCCGTGCGTGGTGTCGATGCGGAACTGGTGCGCCTCGACGAACCAGCGCTGCGTGCCGCGCAGGCCCGTGGCCGCATCGGCGATGCGCACCAGCAGGCGCTGCCAGGCCGCGTTGGCCAGCGTCCCCTCGTTCATCGGCGCGAACCAGCGCTGCATGCCGCCGTGCAGGGCGTTGTATTCGACCGGCTGCCAGTGCGCGCGGTGCGGCACGGGGGCCAGCGCGGCGCCGTCGACCGTGAAGCACGAATGCCGGCGCAGGCGGTAGCGGCCGCCATCCTTCAGGTATTCGTCGGGCGGCAACGTGTCCCAATCGGCGCGCAGGGCCTCCAGCGCCTCGAGCGGCACACCGAGCCATTCGGCCACGCCTTCGGGGCTGAGCACGGCGTAGCCCTGCAGGCGCAGGGCGTCGACGAGTCGCGAAGGTGGATCGAACGACGGCGCGAAAACCGCCGCGCTCACGCCTCGACCTTCACGCCCTTCCAGAAGGCCACGCGGTCTTTCACCTCTTCGGCTTCGGGCTTGGGGTCGGCGTAGTACCAGGCGGCATCGGCGTTGAGTTCGCCGTTGACCAGCAGCGAGTAGTAGCTGGCCGAGCCCTTCCAGGGGCAGGTCGTCTTGTGGTTGCTGAAGGTGACGTGCTCGCGCTTGAGCGAGTCCATCGGGAAGTAGTGGTTGCCTTCGACGACCACGGTGTCGTCGCTCTCGGCGATGGTGACGCCGTTCCAGGTTGCTTTCATGGGAGATCTCCGGATGCCCAGGCCGGCGCAGCGCGCGCCAGCGTTTCACAAGGGTGCGTGCCGGCGCATCGGGCGGCGGCAGGCCCCTATTGTGCCGCCGGCGCCTGCAGCCAGTGCACGCTGAACAGGCGGTCGGGGTCGGTCCACACGGCCGTCGGCGTGAAACCGGCCTTTTCGGCCAGCGCGCGCAGGCCGTCGACCGTGAATTTGTGCGAGTACTCGGTGTGGATCGTCTCGCCCTCGGCGAAGCCGAAGCGCCGGCCGTCGAGCGTCACGCTCTGCGCGCGTCGGCTCACCAGGTGCATCTCGATGCGCTGCATCGGCGCGTTGTAGAAGGCGGCGTGCGAGAAGCCGTCGAGCTCGAAATCGGTCTGCAGCTCGGCATTGGCGCGGCGCAGCAGGTTGAGGTTGAAGGCGGCCGTCACACCCTGCGCGTCGTTGTAGGCGGCATGCAGCACCGCGGGGTCCTTCACCAGGTCGACGCCGAGCAGCAGTCCGCCGCCGCGCAGCAGCCGGGCCGACAGCTGCAGGAAGGCCAGCGCCTCGTCGGGCGTGAAGTTGCCCAGCGTCGAACCGGGGAAGAAGCCGACGCGGCGGCCCGCGCCCTCGCCCGGTGCCGGCAGCACCAGCGGCATCGTGTAGTCGGCCGCGACCGGCTGCACCGCAAGCTGCGGATAGTCCGCGCGCAGCCGCTCGGCCGCGGCGCCCAGGTGCTCGCCGGAGATATCGATGGGCACGTAGCGCCGCGGCGTCTCGAGCGCGTCGAGCAGCAGCCGCACCTTGGTGAGCGAGCCGGCGCCGAACTCGATGATCTCGGCGTTCGGCCCGATCTGCGCGGCGATGTCGCCGGCGCGCTCGGTGAGGATGCGCAGCTCGGTGCGCGTCGGGTAGTACTCGGGCAGGTCGCAGATGCGGTCGAACAGCGCCGAACCCTCCACGTCGTAGAAGAACTTGGGCGAGATGCTTTTCGCGCGGCGCGACAGGCCGGCATGCAGTTCGCGGCCGAACTCGCTGAGCGCGGGCGTGGTGCGCGTGTCGTCGCGTTGAAGATCGAGCGGGAGTGAGGCGGGATTGCGCATCAGAGGTCCTTCGCGAGCCGCAGCCCCGAAAACTGCCAGCGCGCGGCCGGCGGGAAGAAATTGCGGTAGCTCGGCCGCGTGTGGCCCGCGGGCGTGGCGACGCTGCCGCCACGCAGCACCAGCTGGCCGACCATGAACTTGCCGTTGTATTCCGCGGCCACGCCAGGCAGCGGGCGGAAGCCGGGGTACGGATCGTAGGACGAGCGCGTCCATTGCCAGACGTGGCCGGTCATCTCGGTCATGCCGTCGTCAGCGCACGCGGCCTCCCACTCGAACTCGGTCGGCAGGCGGGCGCCGGCCCACTCGGCGTACGCCGCCGCTTCGTAGAAGCTCAGCTGCGACACCGGCGCCTCGGGCGCCATCGGCCGCACGCCGTGCAGGCCGAAGACCTGCCAGCCCGTCGCGCCGCCGCCTTGGAACGCAAGCCGCGGATCGTCCGGCGCGAGCCAGTAGGCCGGCGCCCGCCAGCCCTGGGACTGCACCGCGGCCCAGCCGTCGGACAGCCACAGCTCGGGCCGCTGGTAGCCACCATCGGCGATGAACTGCGCATAGTCGCCGCAGCTCACCAAGCGATCGGCGATGGCGTAGGGACGCAGCAACGCACGATGGCGCGGCGTCTCGTTGTCGAAGGCGAAACCGGCGCCACCGTGCCCGACTTCCACATGCCCGCCCGGCTGCGCGCGCCACTGCATGGCCGGTGGCACCGTGGCCAGCCGCAGCGCAGGCGCCGCAGCGGGACGGTAGGCCGGCAGCAACGGGTTGCAGGAGAAGGCGTGGAGGATGTCGGTGAGCAGCAATTCCTGGTGCTGCTGCTCATGGTGCAGGCCGAGGGTGAGGATGGGCTCCACCGTCGCCCAGGCCGCGTCGTCGACCGTGTCGAGCAGGCGCTCCACGCCGGCCTCGACATGCGCACGGTAGGCGTGTACTTCGTCGATCGACGGCCGCGTGAGCAGGCCGCGCTGCGGGCGCGGATGGCGCGGGCCCAGCGCCTCGTAATAGGAATTGAACAGGTACTGGAAGCGCGGGTCGAAGGCGCGATAGCCATCGGCATGCGGCTGCAGCAGCACCGTCTCGAAGAACCAGGTGGTGTGGGCCAGATGCCATTTGGTCGGGCTGGCGTCCGGCATCGACTGGATGCACTGATCTTCTGGCGACAGCGGCGCGGCCAGTTCGCGGCTGGCGCTGCGCACGGTCCGGAAGGCGTCGCGCAAGGCGTGGGGAGCCTGCGGGCTCGGCCGGGAAAGCGTCATGGGGTCTCCAGATTTGGCAGCGGTGGTTTTAGTCGATGGGCCCGGGCGGCGTCCGTAGGACAAGCCCGCGCACCGCCCTCGCGGCCGGTCGGGCGGCTGCCGATAATGCGTGAATGCCCATCCCCGATCCTGCCCGCCGCCCCCATGTCCTCATCGTGGGCTGTGGTTTTGGTGGCCTCGAAGCCGCCCGTCGCCTGCAACGTGCTGACGTCGACGTGACGGTGGTCGAAAAGACCAACCACCACCTGTTCCAGCCGCTGCTCTACCAGGTGGCGACCGCCGGCCTGGCGGCGCCGTCGATCGCCGCGCCCACGCGCCTGTTGTTCCGCGGGGCGCGCAACATCACCACCCTGCTGGGCGAGGTGACCGAGATCCTTCCGGCCGAACGCGCGGTGCTGCTGCGCGACGGCCTGCGCCTGGGCTACGACCACCTGATCGTCGCCGCCGGCGCCACCCACAGCTACTTCGGCAACGACGCCTGGGCCGCGCACGCGCCCGGCCTGAAGACGCTGGCCGACGCCTTCGCGATCCGCCGGCACGTGCTGATGTCGTACGAAGCGGCCGAGAAGGAACCCGATCCGGCCCGCCGCCGCGCATTTCTGACCTTCGCCGTCATCGGCGGCGGGCCGACCGGCGTCGAGATGGCCGGCACGCTGGCCGAGATCGCCCGCCACACGCTCGAAGGCGAGTTCCGCCACATCGACCCGGCCAGCGCCGAGGTGCTGCTGATCGAGGGCGGCCCGCGCGTGCTGCAGGCCATGCCCGAAGGGCTGAGCCAGAAGGCGAAGGAACAGCTCGAGCGGCTCGGCGTCAAGGTGCGGCTCGGTGCCAAGGTGACGGCCATCGACGCGACCGGGTTGGACATCGAAACCGCCGCGGGCCACGAACGCATCGCCAGCCACTGCGTGGTGTGGGCCGCCGGGGTGGCCGCCTCGCCCCTGGGCAGGCTGCTGGCCTCGGCCACGGGCGCCGACACCGACCGCGCCGGGCGCGTGCGCGTCGAGCCCGACCTGAGCCTGGCGGGCCACCCGGAGATCAGCGTGGTGGGCGACCTCGCCGCCGCCATGAGCCACGTGCCGGGCCAGGAGCCGAAGCCCGTGCCCGGCGTCTCGCCCGGCGCCAAGCAGATGGGCCGCACCGCCGCGGCCAACGTGCTGCACCGCATCGCGGGCACGCCGACCCAGGCGTTCCGCTATGCCGACTACGGCAACCTCGCGACCATCGGCCGCAACTCGGCGGTGGTCGACCTGGGCACGCCCTTCGGCCCGCTGCGCTTCAGCGGCAAGCTCGCGTGGCTGTTCTGGCTGTTCGCGCACGTCTACTTCCTCATCGGCTTTCGCAACCGGCTGGTCGTGTTGATGGACTGGGCCAGCGCCTACTGGAGCTTCCGGCGCTATGCGCGCGTGGTAGCCGACGTGGACGGTGCGGGCAAGGGCGAGTCGTAGGCCAACGCAGGCCGGCACCCCAGCGAGCGTGCCGAACAGGCGTCAGGCGTTGCCCGGCAGCGGCGCCGCCGCGTGCACCAGCCCCGCTTGGCGAAGCTCGCGCCAGAAGTCGACGGGCACCACCTCGTTCAGCGCCGACCGGTCTTCCGCGATGCGGCTCGGCTGGCTGGCGCCCGGAATGACGGCCGCCACGGCCGGGTTGGCGAGCGCGAACTGCAGGCCGGCCGCCTTCATGCTGACGCCATGGCGATCGGCGATCGCCTTGATGCGGGCGACCTTGTCCAGGATCTGCGGCGTGGCTGGCGCGTATTCGAAGTTCGGGCCGCCGACCAGCGCGCCCGAGCTGTACGGGCCCCCCACGACAATGCCCAGCCCGCGCTCCACCACCTGCGGCATCACGCGCTGCAGTGCACGCTCGTGGTCGAGCAGCGTGTAGCGGCCGGCGAGCAGAAAGCCGTCGGGGCGCGGCGCGTCCAGCGCCAGCAGCAGCTCGATGGGCTCCACCCGATTGACGCCCAGGCCCCAGGCCTTGATCACGCCTTCGTCGCGCAGCCGGTCGAGCGTCCTGAACGCGCCCTTGCGTGCGCTCTCGAAGGCGGCCAGCCATTCGTCGCCGTAGAAATCCTGGGCCACGTCATGGACCCAGACGATCTCGATGCGGTCGGTCTTCAAGCGTTTGAGGCTGTCCTCGATCGAACGCAGCGTCGCATCCGCCGAATAGTCGTTGACGATCTTGTTGGCGCGCCCGTGCTTGAAGACCTCGCCCTTCTCGCCGAGGTCGCGCGCATTCACGTCCTCGACCTCGTCGAGGATCAGGCGACCGACCTTGGTGCTGATGACATAGTCGTCGCGCGGCCGATCGGCCAGCGCCTCGCCCATGCGAATCTCCGCCAGCCCGGCGCCGTAGAAGGGCGCGTTGTCGAAGTAGCGGATGCCGTCGTTCCACGCGGCATCGACGGTCGCGCGCGCTTCGGCTTCGGGAATGTCGCGGAACATGTTGCCCAGCGGCGCCGTACCGAAACCCAGCTTGCCGGGGAGGAGATCTTTGAGTGCCATGGTGTGTCCTTCGATGGAGGGTGGGACCTCGGGTTGCCAGATAGATGCCCGCGAGCCGGGCGAGACGCCGACGCGGCTAGCGCTCGGCGTCTGGCCGAGCCGGACCCGCGCGCGGGTCTTCCACGCGAACATGGCGCACGACCAGCTCGTCGATCTCGAGCCGCCGGATGCGAGCCCGTCCCACCGAGAGCCGGCCGATGGCCAGCGCACCGATCGCCACGGCACCGACGGCCAGGGTGGCCGCCGCGAGCGAGCCCAATGCCACGGTACCCATGGCGTGCGCGCCCGTCGCGGCGGCGGGTGCCTTCTTCACGTGTGCCATCTTGCGCTTCATGCGCGCGATTCTTCCGGACCTCGGCGCGAAGCACAACGCCCCCCGTTCAGGGCGGACTCGCGCGTTCAGGCCGTGCTCGTTTCCTTCTCCTGCAGCAGCCGCCACATCACCTTGCCCGCGCCGCTCTTGGGCAGTGCGTCGACGAACTGCACCTGGCGCGGGATCTTGTAGACCGCCATGTTCTCGCGGCACCAGTCGATGATCTGCTGCTCGGTCGTGTCCTGGTGGGTGGACCGGAGCACCACCACAGCTTTGACCGACTCGCCGCGGTACGCGTCCTTGGTGCCGATGACGCAGGCCTCCTGGATCGCCGGGTTCTTGAACATCAGGAGCTCGACCTCGGCCGGCCAGACCTTGAAGCCGCTGGCGTTGATCATGCGCTTGAGACGGTCGGTCATGAAGAAGTAGCCATCCTCGTCGACGCGGCCCATGTCGCCGGTGCGGAAGTAGCGCTTGCCCTCGAAGTCGACGAAGGCCGCGGCCGTGGCGTCCGGGCGCTTCCAGTAGCCCTGGAAGACCTCGGGGCCGCAGGTGATGATCTCGCCGGATTCGCCCACGGGCAGTTCCTCGAGCGTGTCCGGGTCGACCACGCGCGAATCGCTGCTCATGTAGGGGATGCCCAGGCACTGCTGCTTCGGGTGATCGAAGGGCTGGGCGTGCGACGGTGCGGCGGTTTCGGTGAGGCCGTAGCCTTCCTGATAGCGCAGGCCGTACTGCTCGAACAGGCGCTGCGCAACGGCCTGGGGCATCGCCGCGCCGCCACCACCGATGTAGGTGAGGCTGCTGAGGTCGAAGCTGGCGAAATTAGGACTGCTCATCAGGTCGATCACCATCGTCGGGATGTTGGTCCAGGTCGTGACCTTGCGCAGCGAAATCAGGCGGCCCGCCACCTCGCGGTCCCAGCGCGGCATGATGACCAGCGTGCCGCCCGCATAGATGGCGGTGTGCATCATGCTCACCACGCCGGTGATGTGGAACATCGGCACCACGGCCAGCACCACCGCCTCGTGCGACACCGAACCCCACAGCTGGCTGGCCACCGCGTTGTGCATCAGGCTGGAATGGTGATGGACGCAGCCCTTGGGCAGGCCGGTGGTGCCGCTGGTGTAGGGCAGCAGCGCCATGTCGTCGGCACCCACGACATGCGCGGGCGGCGCGTGGCCCGCCTCCAGTGCGTCCTGCCAATGCAGGGCGCTGCCACCGGCCAGCACGGGCAAGGGGTGGCGCGTGAGCAGCCAGTCGCGCCAGGCCGGCGCGGGCGATTCGTCGCCGGTCACGTCGGGGTCGAAGGCGTCGGTGAACTGCGTGACGATCAGGTGCGACAGCCGCTGCGCCGGCTCGAGCGCATCGCTGGCCTTGGCCAGTTCGGGCGCGAGGTCGCCGGTGGTGATCGCGACCTTGGCGTCGGGGTCGACGATGTAGTGCTTGAGCTCCTCGGCCCGGTTCATCGGGTTGACCGGCACCACCACGGCGTTGGCGCGGAGGATCGCGAAATGGGCGATGACCAGCTGCGGGCAGTTCTGCATGTCGAGCACCACCCGGTCGCCGCGCTGCACGCCCAGCGCATGCAGCGTGCCGGCCAGCCGCTCCGCGCGCGCTACCAGCTCCCGGTAGCTCACGACCGTGCCGAAGAAGACCAGCGCGGCCTTGTCCGGATAGCGCGCGGCGGTGGTCGCGAGGTTGTGCCACAGCGAGGTCGCCGGCACGGTGATGGCATGGGGCAGGCGCTTGGGCCAGAACTTGTGATGCGGACGGTCCATGAAGTCTCCAGACGAGAGCCGCCAAGGGTACGACGCGTGGAGGAGGAAGCTCATGGGGGAAGCCCCGAAGCCGTCGCGCAGGCGACGCGTCGCCTGCACCGCCTCCAACGGGGGGAGCCGATTCGCGCCCCAGGCCGACAGACGGCGGGGCCGATTCGCTCTAAAAGAAAGGCCTTTTCACCGGATCACACCCCAAGGAGTTCCTCATGGCAGCAGACAAGAAGGCAAGCGTTCACTGGGAAGGCGCCGGCAAAACCGGCCAGGGCAAGATCAGTACCGAGACCGGCGCGCTCAAGGACTATCCGTACGGCTTCGCGAGCCGCTTCGGCGACGACCGCACCGGCACCAACCCGGAGGAGATCGTGGGCGCGGCCCATGCCGCCTGCCTGACCATGGCCTTCGCCTTCGCGCTGGAGGCCGAAGGCCTGGCCGCCACGGCCATCGACACGCGTGCCGCCGTGCGCCTGGCCAAGGACGGCGCCGGCTTCAAGATCGACCGCATCGTGCTGGAGCTCGACGCGAGCATTCCCGGCATCGACGAGGCGAAGTTCCAGGCCATCGCCGCCGCCGCCAAGGCCGGCTGCCCGCTGTCGAAGGCGCTGGCCAGCGTGCCGGAAATCACCCTGAAGGCGACGCTGAAGACCTGAGCACCGGCGCGCCGCGCGCGTAGAGCTGAACGCTGGCCGCGCCCTGCACCTTGGCGACGTACATCGCACTGTCCGCGTGCCGCATGAGCAGGTCGGCATCGTCGCCCGCCTCGGGATACAGCGCGATGCCGATCGATGCCCCCACGGTCAGGCGATGGCCTTCGACCTCCATCGGCGGCGCCAGAGCCGCCAGCAGGCGGTCGGCCAGGGACCGCGCCGACTGTTCGTTGCCGACGCGGTACTGCAGCACGGCGAACTCGTCTCCCCCCAGACGTGCCACGACCTCGCCGTCCTTGGCGGTCTGCCGCATGCGATCGGCCACCATCACCAGCACCTGGTCCCCCACGGCGTGGCCGAAGCGGTCGTTGATCGGCTTGAAGTTGTCGATGTCGATGTAGTGCACCGCGAAGGGCGCGGCGCCCAGACGGGCGACGTGGACCGCCTCCGTCAGGCTTTCGAGGAAGGCATCGCGGTTGACGAGGGCCGTCAGCCCGTCATGGCGCGCCAGATGGCGAATGCGCGCCTCGCTGCGACGCCGGTCGCTGATGTCGGTGTAGGTCCGCACCACGCCGCCGCCTTCGATCGGCACGCTGAAGATCTCGATCACGCGCCCGTCGGGCCGTGGCCGCTCGTAGCGCTGGGAGACCCCGAGGATGCCGCCTTCGCGGATGAAGTCCAACACATCCGCCGGTGTGTGGTCGAACTCGCCTTGCGCCATCTGGTAGTCGAGCACCGACTGGAAACTGGGCCGCGACGCCATCAGGTCTTCCGGCAGGTCGAGCAGCTGCATCGCGCGGCGATTGCACACCTCGACCACCCGCTGTGCATTGACCATCATGATGCCCTGCTCCATCCGTTCGAGCGTGGCTTCGAGCAGCGCCGACTTCTGGCGCAGCAGGGTTTCACTCTCGCGCGCACGGCGCTCGGCCGCCAGCAGTTGCTGCTGCTGGCGCTTGAGCACCGTGATGTCGACATGGGCGAAGTAGCCCCGGCCGTCGGGGCCGTGCTGCGCCACCACACGGCTCCAGCGCGCCTGCGGCAGCGGGACTTCGAAGGGCGCGCCAGCAAAGCGCAGGTTCTCCTCGAGCACGACCAGACCTTGCTCGAACAGGGGGTGCTCCTGCGGCGCGGCACCCGACCAGGCCAGGCGGTAGACCGCCTCGAAGCGCAGGCCCCGGGCCGCCGCGCGGTCCACCAGTCCATAGAGGTGGACGAACGGCTCGTTGACCCAGGCGATGCAGTGGTCGGGGTCGGTCACCATGAAGCCGTCCGCCACGTGGTCGAACAGGGCGGTGCCGTCGAGGTCGGCGACATCCGTGAAACAGCGCGCCATCGACGCGGGGCCACCCGCCGACTCGTCGCGCCACAGGCGGATGCGGCCCACGCCCGGCAATGGCAGCGAGGCCACCCGCAGCTGGCGCCCGCCGTGGCTGAAGACGAAGGGCTGCTGCTGCGCCTGGTGGCGCGCGATGCCCTCGGCGATGTAACGCTCGATGGCCGGCTTCTCGAGGTCATCGAGCCGTTTTTCATAGAAGCGCCGCAGGTTGTGGGCGTAAGGCTCGCCGACCTGGATGGCGCCCGCATGCTCCGGGAAGAACTGGAGGAAGCTGCGGTTCCACAGCAGCGTGGCATCGGCCGTGTCGAACAGGCAGCACGCGATGCCCAGGCCGTCGAGCGCCTCGACCAGAGGCCGCAACAGATCCAACGCGGCGGCGGCGGCCCGGAGGGGGGCCGGCTGGAGATCGACGCTCATCGGGAGGCCATCGCGCTGCTGCATGCGGAGTCGGGGGCTCTGTTGTAGTGCATGGATTCTGCCTGCGAACCGCCCTGCCACCGCCCCATGCCCCAGGCGCCCGGTGGGTCGGCGTCCCTGGCGCGGTGCGGTCGGGGCGCACCAAGGAGGCCGGCGCACCGCGAAGTTGCTCACCGGCTTGGTGCGCACATCTTGCATACCAGCAGGCATGAAAACTGCTCCGGCTTCAGGCATGTCCATCTCCGCATCCGAAATCAGTGCGCGCATCGTCGAAGCAGTGATGGCGCGCAAGCTGGCGCCCGGCTCGCGCCTGGGCGAGCAGCAGCTCGCCATGCTGTTCGACTGCAGCCGCACCATCGTGCGCGAGGCCCTCACCCGGCTGGCGGCGCGCGGCATCGTCACCGTGTCAGCGCGCCGGGGCTGGTTCGTGATCGAGCCGTCCGAGGAGGAAGCGCGCGAGGCCTTCGAGGCCCGCCGCGTGATCGAGGTCGGCCTCATCCGCAGCGCAGGCAGTGCCGGCGGCATCGACAAGGCGGCGCTGCGCCGCCTGAAGCAACACCTGCAGCGCGAGAAGACCGCCATCAAGGAGAGCGACGTCGGCGCGCGCAGCTACCTGCTGGGCGACTTCCACGTCTGCCTGGCCGAGTGCCTGGGCAACAACCTGCTGGCCGACACGCTGCGCGACTTCACGGCGCGCACCACGCTGATCGCCATGCTCTACCAGTCGACGCACGACGCCGCGCAATCGTGCGACGACCACGTGCGCATCGTCGACGCACTGGCCCGGGGCGACGCCGCGGAGGCCGAGGCGCTCATGGCGGAACACATCGGAACGGTGCATTCCGCCCTGCGTCAACAGACCCAGAACGACCCGCTCGCGCACCTGCGCGATGCACTGGCCCCGCTGCAGGGCGCCCCTTCGGGCGACAAGCCTAAGGCACAGCTCTTGCATACAAGCACTGCCGTGAAAGGCAAGGCTGCGCGCAAGACGCCCGCCAAGCCCGCAACCCCTTCCGACGATTCATCGACTTACCTAGGAGCCTTGCTATGAAGTCCGTTCTCTCCCTGTCCAAGCGCCAGTTCGCCCTTCTCGCGCTGGCCTCCTCCGCCTTGTTCGCCGCCGGCGGCGCACAGGCCCAGGCCGCGCTGGACAACATCCTGAAGTCCAAGACCCTGAAGGTGGCCGTGCCCACCGACTACCCGCCCTACGGCTCGGTCGACAAGACGATGACGCCGGTCGGCCTGGACATCGAGATGGCGCAGCTCATCGCCGCCAAGCTCGGCGTGAAGGTCGAACTGGTGCCGGTCACCAGCGCCAACCGCATCCCCTACCTGCAGACCAAGAAGGCTGACCTCGTGATCTCCACGCTGGGCAAGAACGCCGAGCGCGAGAAGGTCATCGACTTTTCCTCCGCCTACGCGCCCTTCTTCCAGGCCGTGTACGCCGCCAAGAGCCTGAAGCTCACCAGCTTCGCCGACATGGCCGGCAAGACCGTCGCCGTGACGCGCGGCGCGATGGAAGACCAGGAGCTGAACAAGGTGGCGCCGCCCAACGTCGACTACCGCCGCTTCGAGGACAACAACGCGACCATCGCCGCCTTCGTGGCCGGCCAGACGCAGACCATCGCCACCAGCGCCGCCGTGGCGGCCGACATGCTCGCCAAGAACCCGAAGGTCAGTGCCGAGTACAAGCTGCTGCTCAAGGACAGCCCGTGCTTCGTGGGCATCGCGAAGAACGAGACCGCCCTGAAGGCCAAGGTCAACGAGATCATCGCCGCCGCCAAGAAGGACGGCACGCTCGACAAGATGTCGATGAAGTGGCTGGGCAAGGCTGCTGGCGACCTGCCTGTATGAGTCCCACCCCCGAAGCGGCTCACTTCGTGTAGCCGCCCGGGGTCGCCACCGGAGGTGGCGGCTCTTCGAGGCCGTCCAAGCCTGCGCGGGCAGGCTTGGAGCCGCGGCCCTCAGCCCCTCGAGGGGCAACACCAGTGGCCCGGCGAAGCCGGTTCCACGGTGTTCCTGGAATGAATACCAGCGTGGCTGGACCGCACTTCGTGATCGGAGAACTCAGATGGAATTCGACTTCGGCGCCGTTCTGGTCGACTGGCGGCTGCTCGCCAAGGGCGTGGCGTGGACCATCGGCCTGACGGCCATCGCCACGCTCATCGGCATGGTGGTGGGCGTGGCCTGCGCCTGGGCCCGCGCCAGCGGACCAGCCTGGCTGCGCTGGGTGGTGGGCACCTATGTGGAGCTGATCCGCAACACGCCCTTCATCGTCCAGCTCTTCTTCATCTTCTTCGGACTGCCGGCCGCGGGCGTCAAGCTCACGCCGGAGACGGCCTCGATCATCGCGATGGTGGCCAACCTCGGCGCCTATGCGACCGAGATCATCCGCGCCGGCATCGAGGCCACGCCCAAGGGGCAGATCGAAGCTGCCGTGAGCCTGGCGCTCAACCGCATGCAGGTGTTCCTGCGCGTGGTGCTGCCACCCGCACTCAAGAAGGTCTGGCCCGCCATGGTGAGCCAGATCATCATCGTCATGCTCGGCTCGGCGGTGTGCAGCCAGATCTCGGTGGAAGACCTGAGCTACGCGGCCAACCTGATCCAGAGCCGCAACTTCCGCGCCTTCGAGGCCTTCATCATCGCCACGCTGATCTACCTGGCGCTGTCGATCGGCCTGCGCCGCCTGCTCAACTGGGCCGGCCCCAAACTCTTCTTCGGCCGCTGACATGAAGCCCACCCCCGATGCGCCTACGGCGCTTCCCCCTCAAGGGGGCGCACCCAGCGGCCTGGCGGAGCCAGTTCCGCGGGCGCCCTGGACTCTGGCCGCGCCGGTTTCATCGGCTGCGCCCAGGCTTCGCGCAACAACACTCGAGGAGCTCCGTCCATGAATGATTTCTCTCTCTGGGACATCCTGCGCAACCTGCTGCTGGCCCTGCGCTGGACCGTGGTGCTCTCGCTGATCGCCTTCGTCGGCGGCGGGCTGGTGGGCGGGCTGCTGCTCTTCCTGCGGCTGCGCGCGGGCAAGTGGCTCGACCGCGCGATCGGCACCTACGTCCAGCTGTTCCAGGGCACGCCGCTGCTCATGCAGCTGTTCCTGGCCTACTTCGGCATCGCACTGATGGGCGTCGAGGTATCGGCATGGACGGCTGCGACCGTGGCGCTCACGCTCTACACCAGTGCCTTCCTCACCGAGATCTGGCGCGGCTGCGTCGCCTCCATTCCCAAGGGGCAATGGGAAGCGTCGGGCAGCCTGGCCCTGACCTTCGGCGAGCAGATGCGCCACGTGATCCTGCCGCAGGCCGTGAAGATCGCGACCGCCCCCACCGTCGGCTTCCTGGTGCAGGTGGTCAAGGGCACGGCACTGGCCTCGGTGATCGGCTTCGTCGAACTCACCAAGGCCGGCAGCATGATTTCCAACGCCACCTTCCAGCCCTTCGTGGTCTTCAGCTGCGTCGCGCTGATGTATTTCGCGCTGTGTTTCCCCATCAGTCTGTTCGCCAAACATCTCGAGAGGAAGACCCATGTCCGCCGTGCTTGATCCATCCGCTTCCACCACCGTCGCCGCTTCCGATGCAGGCGGTGCCCATGTCGTCGCCGGTGCACCCATCGTGCAGATCACGGCGCTGCGCAAGTCCTACGGAACCAACGAGGTGCTCAAGGGCATCGACCTGACCGTCAAGCGCGGCGAGGTGATCGCCATCATCGGCAAGAGCGGCTCGGGCAAGAGCACGCTGCTGCGCTGCATCAACGGGCTGGAGGTGTTCCAGGAGGGCTCGCTCTCGGTGGACAACAAGCCGTTGCTGCACGAGAGCGCGATGGCCATGCGCGAGCTGCGCCAGCGCGTGGGCATGATCTTCCAGGGCTTCAACCTCTTCCCGCACCTCACGGTGGGCAAGAACGTGATGCTCGCACCCACGCTGGTGAAGAAGCGCGGCCAGGTCGAAGCCGCCGCGCAGGCGCGCAAGCTGCTCGCACGTGTCGGCCTGGCCGAGAAGTTCGACGCCATGCCCGACCAGCTCTCGGGCGGCCAGCAGCAGCGCGTGGCCATCGCCCGCGCGCTGGCGATGGAGCCGGCGGTGCTGCTGTGCGACGAGATCACCTCCGCCCTCGACCCCGAACTGGTGGGCGAGGTGCTGCGCGTGGTCGAGTCGCTGGCCGACGAGGGCATGACGCTCCTGATGGTCACGCACGAGATGAGCTTCGCCCGCAAGGTGGGCGACCGCGTGATCTTCATGCACCAGGGCCGCGTCCACGAGATGGGGCCGCCGGCCGAGCTGTTCAGCAATCCTCAAACGCCGGAGCTGAAGCAGTTCCTGTCGTCGCTGCACGACTGACGCCCTGCAGTGCCCCGTCCGGCCGCCGGCCGGAGAATCCACGCCATGCAACTCAAGTGGATGGAAGACTTCATCGTGCTGGCGCAGACCCGCAGCTTCACGCGCGCGGCCGAACTGCGCCATGTCACGCACCCAGCCTTCGGCCGCCGCATCCGCGCGCTGGAGTCGTGGGCCGGAACGGCACTGGTCGAGCGCGGCAGTTCGCCCGTGGCATTGACGCCTGCCGGCGACAGCTTCCTGGAAAACGCCACGCAGGTGGTGCGGGGCGTTGAAGGCTCGCGCGAGGAAATGCGCAGCGTGGCCGGCCGTCAGGCGCGCACGGTGACGGTGGCCACCGGCCGTACCCTGGCACGCACGGTGCTGGCCGACGCGCTGGTGCGGCTGCAACCCGTGCTGCGGCAGGGCGAGGTGCGGGTGCTGACCGGCGCGCTGGCCGAGATCGTTCGCATGCTCGAACACAACGAGGTGGACTTCTCGTTGATCTTCCATCACGCCGCGCTCACCTTCCGGCTCGACGGGCGGCAGTTCGCCCACGCGACAGTCGCCTCCGACAAGCTGGTGCCGGTGTCCCGCACCGATGCGCGCGGCGTTGCGCTCCATGGGTTCGACGTGCCCGGCGACGTGCCCTTCCTGTCGTATGCGCGCACCCTGGCCATGGGCCGCATGGTGGAAGACCTGCTCGTGAACAACATGCAGGCGCCGCGCCTGAAACGCCATATCGAATGCGATTCGGCCGACGCGCTGTATGAATACGTGCTCCGCGGCCTGGGCGTCGCGTGGCTGCCGTGGTCGATGGTGCAGGCGGACTGCAAGGCCGGCCGCCTGATCGCCGTGGGCGGCCGGCGCCTGGAGATCCGCTTCGAGGTGCGGCTGTACCGGCCCAAGCGCCGGCTGGGCGAACTGGCCGAGGCCGTCTGGCACGCGATGACGCCGCGTTGACCAGGCCCCAATCGGCACGGGATCGTGCTCCGACGGCACCACGGTGGGCCGCCGGGATTCGCAGAATTCGCGCAGTCCCACCCAACCCGAGGCACCCACGATGCATCATTTCCGTCCCCTCTTTTCCTGCGTCACCCTGGCCCTGTGCGGCCTGGCCTGGTCGGCCGGCGCTGCCCTGGCCGATGTGTACCCGAGCAAGCCCATCACCCTGGTGGTCGGCTACCCGCCGGGCGGCTCCACCGACCTGACCGGGCGCGCGCTGGGCCTGGAGCTGTCGCAGCGCCTGGGCGTGCCGGTCGTCATCGAGAACGTGGGCGGTGCGGGTGGCGCCATCGGCGCGCAGAAGGTGGCCAATGCCGCGCCCGACGGCTACACGCTGCTGGTCGGTGCCAACAACGAGGTGGCGATCAGCCGACTGGTCAACCCCAGCGTGCGCTACGACCTGAAGGACTTCACGCCCATCGGCCTGGTCGCGTCGCAACCGCTGGTCCTGGTCGCCTCGCCCACGGCCGGCGTGAAGAATGCCAACGACCTGCTGGCGCTGCTGAAGAAGAACCCCGGCAAGTTCAGCTATGGCAGTTCCGGCGTGGGCACCTCGCTGCACCTGGCGGGCGAAATGGTCAAGCAGCAGGGCGGCGTGTTCATGACGCATGTGCCGTACCGGGGCGTGGCCCCGCTCACCAACGACCTGCTCGGCGGCAACATCGAGTTCGGCATGTTCGTGCTCTCCAGTGCCCTGCCCTACATCCGCAACGGCAAGATGGTGGCGCTGGGCACCACCGAGGCGAAGCGTTCGGCCATCACGCCGGACCTGCCCGCACTCGGCGAGAGCCCCGCGCTGAAGGGCCTGGACATCGGCGTCTGGTTCGCCCTGCTGGGGCCGGCCAGGTTGCCTGAGCCGGTGCAGGTCAGCCTCAAGAAGGCGCTGGCCGACATCCTGCAATCGCCCGACTTCCGCAAGAAGATGGAAGCCAGCAGTTCGGTCGTCCCGGCGGTGCCAGTGGACCTTGACCGGTTCCTGGTCTCGGAGACCGCCAAGTACCAGAAGATCGTCCAGTTCGCGAACATCAAGGAGTGAGCGTGCCCCCATCGACATTCGACCTCTCCGCCCCCGACCTGTCGGCCTGGCGGGCCGGCAACACCGGCACCGAAGGCGTGTGGCGCTTCGAAGCGGACGCGGCCGGCCGCCACGTGATGATCTCTGCGCTGGTCCACGGCAACGAGGTCTGCGGCGCCTGGGCCTTGAAGGGTCTGCTGGACGCCGGCGTGCGACCGCAACGCGGCAGCCTCACGCTGGCTTTCTGCAATCTCGAGGCCTTCGATCGCTTCGACCCCGCCGACCATGACGCGTCGCGCTTCGTCGACGAAGACCTCAACCGCCAATGGTCGGCCGATCGCATCGCCGAAGGCGGCACGCGCGAACGCCGCCGCGCCGCCGCGCTGCAGCCGCATCTCGCCCAGGCCGACTGGCTGCTCGACCTGCATTCGATGCACGAGCCTTCCCCGCCGCTGACGCTCACCGGCCCGCTGCCACGCAATCTCGCGCTGGCGCGGCAGTTGCGCAGCCCGGAACACGTCGTCATCGACGCCGGCCACCAGGACGGCGTTCGCATGCGCGACTTCGGCCGCTTCGGTGCGCCCGATGCCGACCCGACGAACGACGCGCTGGCCCTGCTGGTCGAATGCGGCTTTCACGGCGCCCTGGCCAGCCGCACGGTGGCGCAGGACCAGTGCGCACGGATCCTGCGCGCCGCCGGCACGCTCGACGAGGCGGCGATCGCGCAGCAGCTGGCTGGCTGGCTGCAGCCGGATGCCCCGCGCCAGTGGGCGCTGGACGTGACCGGCCCGGTGGTCGCGCGCAGCGCGGACTTCCGCTTCGCCCAGCCCTTCACCGGCCTCGAGGTCATCGCACAGGCCGGCACCGTGATCGGCTGGAACGACGGCGAGCCGGTCACCGCGCCCTACGACGACTGCGTGCTGGTGATGCCCTCCACGCGCCAGGCACGCGCGGGCGTGACGGTGGTGCGCTACGCCCACCGACGGGCGCTCTGACGACAGCGCCCGCAGCGACCTCGGACGGCCGGGGAATCTTTGGACTGTGGCAAGCTCTGAAGGCTATGCACCTCCACGCCAAGCCCCTTGCCACTCGCCGCCAGGCGCTGCACGCTTTGCTGGGCGCTGCCGCTTTGCACGCCCCGTTCGCCGCCCTGGCCGGCTTCAACTTCTTCACCAGCGAATACACCATCGGCCGCGACGAGTTGCAGGCGCAGATCGCCAAGCGCTTCCCGGTGCGCCAGCGCTATGCCGAGCTGTTCTCGGTCAACCTGCGCGACCCGAAGCTGACGCTCGATGCGGCCGGCAACCGTGCAGGGATCACGGCGCTGATGACCATCGGCAGCCCGCTGATCCAGCCGTCGAGCGTCGAGGGCATCGTGTCGGTGAGCAGCGCGCTGAAGTACGACGTGCCGGCCCTGACGCTGCGCCTGCACGACCCGCGCGCCGAGCGCATCGAGCTGCAGGGCCTGACCGGCCGCGATGCCGAGCGGCTGCAGCAGATCGGTGGCCTCGTGGCGCAGGAGCTGCTGCGCGACTACCCGCTGCGCACCTTCAAGCCCGAAGAGCTGACCGTGGGCCGCAAGACGTACGAGATCGGCGACATCACGGTGCAACAGGACGACATCAAAGTGGCGTTGAAATGAAAAGCACACGCGCCGTCTTCGTCGCGACGCTGATGACGCTCGCGCTCACTGCTACCCACGCCTTCGACATCCAGGCGCACCGCGGTGGCCGAGGCCTGTGGCCGGAGAACACGCTGCACGCCTTCGACCAGGCCATCACGCTCGGCGTGAGCACACTCGAGCTCGACATCGCGCTGACGGCCGACGACGTGGTCGTGGTGTCGCACGACATGGCGCTGAACCCGGACCACACGCGCGATGCCACCGGCGCCTGGCTACCCGCCACCGGCCCGCTGATCCGTTCGCTCACGCTGGCCCAGGTGCAGGCCTACGACGTGGGCCGGCTGCAGCCGGGCAGCCAGTACGCGGAGCAGTTCGCCACGCAGGTGCCGAAGGACGGCGAGCGCATCCCGACGCTGGCCGCGGTGTTCGCGCGGGTCAAGGAACGCCGCGCCCACGCGGTGCGCTTCAACATCGAGACCAAGCTGGACCCGACCCGCCCCGGCGACAGCGCCTCGCCCGAAGCGATGGTGCGTGCGCTGCTGGCCGAGATCGACAAGGCCGGCATGGCGGAGCGCGTGACGATCCAGAGCTTCGACTGGCGTTCGCTCGCGCTCGTCGGCCAGTTGGCGCCGACGATGCCACGGGCCTACCTCACGACCGCGCGGACGCTCAAGGACAGCCGCTGGACCGCCGGGCTGAACGCGGCGGACGTCGGTTCGACGCCGCAGTTGGTGAAGGCGGCGGCCGGCGCCACGCCGGGCCAGGTTATCTGGTCGCCGGCCGGCAACACCGTGACCGCCGCGGCGGTGAAGGAAGCGCATGCCCTGGGCTTCCAGGTGATTCCCTGGACCATCAACACGCGCGCCGACATGGCAAACCTGATCGACCTGGGCGTCGACGGGCTGATCAGCGACTTCCCCGACCTGCTGCGCACCGAGGTGCGCCAACGCGGCTTGCCGATGCCGTTGCCGACCGGACCGGTCAACTAGCGGCAGTCAAACATGCCGCGTGGCCGACGTGCCGCGCTCGCCGCGCAGCGGCTGCGCATCGGCCCGTGCGTGCAGCGACTCGATGATGTGGCATTGCGCATCGCTGCCGTCGCAGCTGTTGCGCAACGCGAGCAGGTCTTTCTCCAGCGCGCGCAGTTCGCGCAGCCGTTCGCGCACATGGCCCAGGTGCGCATCGAGCGCGACGCAGGCGGCGTCGCAATCGGTCTTGCTGCGCAGATCGAGCCCGAGCAGCGTGCGCACCTCGTCCAGCGACATGTCCATGGCCCGGCACAGGCGGATGAAGCGCAGCGTGTGCACGTCGGCATCGCTGTAGAGCCGGTAGCTGTTGTCGCTGCGGCCCTGCGGTGCCATCAGGCCCTGCTTCTCGTAATAGCGGATGTTGGCAGCGCTCACCCCACTGGCGTGCGCGGCCTCGCCGATGCGTAAACCTTCAGCGACTCGCGGCATGGGAGCAGACATGGCTTGACCTTCAAGTGACTTCAACGTTTCCAATCGTGGCACATCTTCAGAAACGAGAAAGCGCACGCCCCGAATGTCCCAGGACCACGCCTCCGTTACGACCGCGCCACGGCGCCCGGTGAACGACACTGCCGCGCCCGCGGCCGGCTGCGAAAGCTGCTGCGGCGCTCCAGTGCGGCTGCGCCCCGCCAGCGCGCCAGTGCCGCCCGCCCATGGCGAGGCCGGACACGACCATGACCACGACCACGCGCATGACGCCCCAGGCGGCGACGGGCACGACCACGGCCCCCTGCCCGCGCTGCCGCGCATCATCGCTGCGCTGGTCGTCGCGGTGCTGGCCGAGGGGGGCCACCTGCTCCTGCCCGAGACCACCGTGGGCCGCATCGGCGGCATGGTGCTCGCGGCGGTGGCCATCGCGCTGGCCGGCACCGGCATCTACCGAAGCGGCCTGAAATCGCTGCTGCGCGGCAAGCTGGGCATCGACGCGCTGATGGCGGTGGCGGTCACCGGCGCCTTCCTCATCGGCCAGTGGCCCGAAGCGGCGATGGTGATGGCGCTCTACGCCCTGGCCGAATTCATCGAGCACAAGGCGGCCGACCGCGCGCGCAACGCCATCGGCGGCCTGATGGCGCTGGCGCCGGACGAGGCCGAGGTGCGCGGCGCCGACGGCGCCTGGCAGCGCGTGGCGGCACGCAGCGTGGCGGTCGACGCGGTGGTGCGCATCCGACCCGGCGAGCGCGTGCCGCTCGACGGCGTGGTGACCGCCGGCAGCAGCGCGGTCGACCAGGCAAGCGTCACCGGCGAGAGCATCCCGGTGGACAAGGCCGTCGGCGATGCGGTCTTCGCCGCCACGGTCAACCAGACCGGCGAGCTGGAGATGCGCGTGACCGCGGCGGCCGGGCACACCACGCTCGATCGCATCATCGAATCGGTCGAGCAGGCGCAGGCCTCGCGGGCGCCGACGCAGCGCTTCGTCGAGCGCTTCGCTGCGGTCTACACGCCGGCCGTGTTCGCGCTGGCCGTGCTCGTCGCGGTGCTGCCGCCGCTGCTGCTCGACTGGGCCTGGCTCGACGCGATCTACAAGGCCCTGGTGCTGCTGGTCATCGCCTGCCCGTGCGCGCTGGTGATCTCGACGCCGGTGACGGTCGTGAGCGGCCTGACCGCCGCGGCGCGGCGCGGCATCCTCATCAAGGGCGGCACGCACCTCGAAGGCGCGCGCAAGCTGCGCGCGGTGGCGTTCGACAAGACCGGCACGCTGACCGAAGGCAAGCCCACGCTGGTCGCCTTCCAGGCCTGGAGCGATGCGGACGAAGCACAGGCGCGCGGTGCCGCGGGCAGCCTGGCCGGACGCTCCGACCACCCGGTGTCGAAGGCGATCGCCGCGGGCATCGACCTGCCGCGTGAAGAGGTGACGGACGTCCAAGCCCTGGCCGGGCGCGGCACCGAAGGCCGCATCGGCGGCCGCACGCTGGTGCTTGGCAACCTGCGGCTGATCGACGAGCGCGGGCTGCGCAGCGACGCGCTGGTGCAGGCCCTGGCCGCGCACGAGCGGCAAGGCCGCACCGTGACGCTGCTGGCCGACGAACACGCGGTGCTCGGGCTCTTCGCGGTCGCCGACACCGTGAAGCCCGGCTCGCGCCAGGCGGTGGCCGACCTGAAGGCGATGGGCGTGACGCCCGTGATGCTGACCGGCGACAACGCCCTCACCGCCCGCGCCGTGGCCGATGCCGCCGGCATCGACGACGCGCGCGGCGACCTGCTGCCGGGCGACAAGCTCCAGGCCGTGCAGGCCATGCGCCAACGCTATGGCATGACCGGCATGACCGGCGACGGCATCAACGACGCACCCGCGCTGGCGCAGGCCGACATCGGCTTCGCGATGGGCGCCGCCGGCACCGACATCGCGATGGAGGCGGCCGATGTCGTGATCATGAACGACGACCTCGGTCGCATCGCCGAGACCATCCGCCTGTCGCGCCGCACGCACACGGTGCTGTGGCAGAACATCTCGCTCGCCCTGGGCATCAAGGTGGTGTTCTTCGCACTCGCCGTTTTCGGCAGCGCGACCATGTGGATGGCGGTGTTCGCGGACATGGGGGCGAGCCTGCTGGTGGTGGCCAACGGCTTGAGGCTGCTGCGCAGCGCCTAGCGGACCGTCCGCCCGGCCGGCGCGCTCGCCGGCGCGAGCAGCATGTCCGCGAATGCGCGCCCTTTCGCGATGATGTGTTCGCGCATGGCCTGGGCGGCGCGCTCCGCATCGCTGTCGACAATGGCCGCCACCACCGCGTCGTGCTCCATGGCCGCCGACTGCAACCGGCCCGGTTGGTCACGCACCCGGCGACGGAAGGCCGCCAACCGCAGCCGCAACTGCCGCACCTGTTCCACGACGACCGGATTGCCGCAGCCCTCGTACAGCGCCTCGTGAAAGTGCTGGTTCTCGGTTTCGTAGCCATGCCGGTCGCCGGCCGCCGCCGCATGGCGCGTCGCTTCGGTCAGGCGCTGCATCCGGTCGCGCTGCTCGGGATCCATGCGGAGCGCGCAAAGGCGCGCCACCACGGCTTCGAGTTCCGACAGCGCCTCCAGCATGCTCACGAGCTCCGAGGCCGCAGGCGCGTGGACGTGAATACCCGAGCGGGGGACGATGCGCACCAGGTGCTGCGCCGCCAGGGTGAGCAGCGCCTCGCGGACCGGCGTGCGCGACACCCCGAAACGGTCGGCCAGCGCTTTCTCGTCGACCGCATCGCCAGGCAGCAATTCGCCCGCTTCGATCGCCTGCAGCAACGCCGACCGGATGCGCTCCGGCTGGCTGGTCGCGTCACCGGCACTGGTTTCCTCTAGTTGCATATCAATCGGCTCTCTGAATATATTAGATTCTCAATCTGATATTTCTATGCGGCGACCCTGCCGATCATACGAAGGAGACGAAACCATGCAATCGAAACTCGCCGCAGTCGCCCTGTGCCTCGCTGCGCTCGCGGCACCCGCTGCGGCCCAGCCTGCCTATCCCGACCGCCCGGTCACCATGATCGTTCCGGTTCCCCCGGGTGGCATTCTCGACACCGTGGCGCGCATGGTCGTGCCCTCGATGGGGCAGACCCTCGGCCAGCCGGTGGTGATCGACAACCGCGCCGGGGCGGGCGGCAACATCGCGGCGAGCGCCGTGGCGCGGGCCGCGCCCGACGGCTACACCCTGCTGGTCGGCTATTCGATGTTCCACGTCGGCAACCCGTCGATGTATTCGAACCTCACCTGGGACCCGCTGCGCGACTTCGTGCCCGTGGGCATGCTGGTGGTGTCGCCGCACGTCGTGGCCGTGCACCCGTCGACCCCGGTGAAGAACCTGCGCGAACTGGTCGACTACGCCAAGGCCAATCCCGGCAAGCTGAATTACGCGACCTCGGGCACGGGCTCGGTCCCGCACGTGGGCGTGGAACTGTTCAAGCAGCTCAACCACATCGACATCGTGCATGTGCCCTACAAGGGCGCCGGGCCGGCGATGCAGGACGTGATCGCAGGCAACGTCCAGATGACGGTGGCCACACCGCCGTCCGTGATGGGCTTCGTGCAGAACGGCAAGGTGCGCGCGCTCGCCGTGGCCGCCAAGCAGCGTCTGCCGCAAATGCCCGATGTGCCGACATCTGCCGAGGCAGGCTTCCCGGGCTTCGAGCTCGAAGCCTGGGTGGCTCTGTTCGCGCCCAAGGGCACGCCGCCGGCTGCGATCGCCAAGCTCACCGAGGCCGCAAAGATCGCCTTGCAAACGCCGCAGGTCAAGAAATCGGCCGAAGCCGCCGGCGTCGAGATCCGCTACATGCCCCCGACGCAACTCGATGCCGTCGTGCGCAAGGACATCCAGTACTGGTCCAAGGTCATCAAGACGGCCAACATCCGGGCCGACTGACGCCTCGCGGCCTTCTCACGCTTTCCATCCTCATCGACGCCAACACCATGACCGATACCTTCTCACCGACACCCGACGCCGACTTCGTCGCGCGCGCCTTGCGCCTGGACTGCGCCGCCCTGAGCGATGCGCTGGACCGCTCCGGCATCGTCGGCCAGTGCTACGAGATCAGCCCGCGCGACCCCGGCTTCCGGATGGCGGGCCATGCCTACACGGTGCTCTACCGGCCAGCCGGCCACGACGAGGACGGCTTCGTCGGCGACTTCATCGACGACGTGCCGCCCGGGAGCGTGATCACGATCGACAACCGTGGCCGCGACACGATGGGCACCTGGGGCAACATCCTCACCGAGATGGCGCACCACCGCGGCATGGCCGGCACGGTGATCGACGGCATCAACCGCGATGTCGCGCTGTGCCGCGAACTGAACTACCCGATCTTCAGCAAGGGCCACTGGATGCGCACCGGCAAGGGCCGCATCCAGCTCGCCGGACTCCAGGTGCCGGTGCAGATCGGCGGCGTGAACGTGCACCCGGGCGACCTGCTGCGCGGCGATGCCGACGGCGTGGTCGTCATCCCGCAGGCGATGCAGGCGCAGGTGCTGCAGTACGCCGAGGAAATCACCGAACAAGAGAACGCCATTCGCGCCGGCATCCGTGCCGGCCTGCGGATGGACGAAGCCCGCCGCCGGTACCACTACCACCATCTGCAGAACCCCGGCTACGACAAGCTGCGCTGAGGCGGCGACACGCCCAGGCTCGCTCTCTTTCACCTCCAGGACATGCCATGACACGACCTCTTTTTTTCTCCACCATCGCGGGCAGCCTGCCCAAGCCGGCCTGGCTGTCGGAAACCCAGAAGCTCTGGCCGCAATGGCGCGCCGAGGGGGCCGAACTCGCGCAGGCCAAGGCCGACGCGACACTGCTGTGGATCAAGGCGCAGGAAGACGCCGGCCTGGACGTGATCGGCGACGGGGAACAATCACGTCAGCACTTCGTGCACGGTTTCCTCGAGCAGGTCGAAGGCATCGACTTCGAGCACAAGGTGAAGATGGGCATCCGCAACAACCGGTATGACGCGATGGTCCCGCAGGTGGTCGCGCCCTTGCGCCTGAAAGGCCGCGTTCACGCGACCGAGGCGCGCCTGCTGCGTGCGCACACCGATCGCAAGATCAAGTTCACGCTGCCCGGCCCCATGACCATCGTCGACACCGTGGCGGACCAGTACTACGGCGACCGCGTGAAGATGGCGATGGCGTTTGCGGAACTGTTGAACCAGGAAGCGCTGGCGCTGCAGGCCGACGGCGTGGACATCGTGCAGTTCGACGAGCCCGCCTTCAACGTCTACATGAAGGAGGCGGCCGACTGGGGCGTGAAGGCGCTAGAGCGCGCCGCCCAGGGCCTGACCTGCACCACGGCCGTGCACATCTGCTACGGCTACGGCATCAAGGCCAACGTCGACTGGAAAGCCTCGCTCGGGGAGGAGTGGCGCCAGTACGAGGACGTGTTCCCCGCACTCGCGAAGAGCAGCATCGACCAGGTCAGCCTCGAGTGCTTCCACTCGCATGTACCGCCGCATCTGATGAAGCTGCTGGACGGCAAGGACGTCATGGTCGGCGTGATCGACGTCGCGAGCGACGACATCGAGACGCCCGAGCAGGTGGCGGACACCATCGGCCAGGCGCTTCAGTACGTGCCCAAGGACCGGCTTCTGCCCTGCACCAACTGCGGCCTGGCGCCCATGGATCGCGCGGTGGCACTGGCGAAGCTCAAAGCCCTGGCGGACGGTGCCGCCCTGGCACGTCGACGCTACGGCTGAGGCCCCCCGGCGCCCGGGGCGCATACCGATCCGCCGACCTGGGCTCGCGAACCCCGGTCGGCCATGTGTCGCGTCCCGCCCACAGCACGGGAACGCTTCTGCGCAGTTGTGCACAAGACCGGAGGCCATGTCCTTCGGACGCGTCGAACCGCAACGGCTTCTACGTATCCTCGGTGCGCCCCTCGACTGCCCGCGCGACGTCCTTGCCTTCAGTCGCCACGACGACCGTGACCGGAACACGATGAACCACACAGCGTTCCTTGACGCGCACTACAACTTCAGCATCGTGGCGGCTTCGGTCTTCATCGCGGTGCTCGCCTCGTATGTCACCCTCGACCTCTCGCTGCGCGTACGGACGGCGAGCGGCGGGTTGAACCACATCTGGTGGGTCGCGGGTTCGCTGGTCATGGGCACCGGGATCTGGTCCATGCATTTCGTCGGCATGATGGCCTTCGACCTTCCCATCGAACTGGGGTACACGGTCCTGATGACGGGGCTGTCGTGGATCGCGGCAGTCGCCGCCGCCGCCATCGCCTTGCACATGGCGAGCGAGGGCCGCTACAGCGTCAGGTCGCTGCTCTGCGCGTCGCTCGCCATGGGGCTGGGCATCACCGGCATGCACTACATCGGGATGGCCGCGCTCGACCTCACGATCCCGATCGTCTGGGAGCTGCGCCTGGTGGCGCTGTCGTTCGCCATCGCGGTGGTCGCGTCGGCCGCGGCGCTGCTCATCTTTCGGCTGCTGCTCAGGATCAGTGCGGATCGGCGACTCCTCACGCAGGGCGCTGCCGCCGTCGTCATGGGCGCTGCGATCTGCAGCATGCACTACACGGGCATGGCCGCCGCGCACTTTCCCGAGGGCACCGTCTGCATCAGTGCGAATGCCCTGGCAGGCGACGGTCTCACGGCCGTCTTGATCGTGGCGACATCGATGCTGCTGTTGGGCGCATTGCTGGCCTCCATGCTGGAAGCACGCCTCCAGGTCATTGCACGGAGGCTGGCCGGCTCGCTCAAGGAAGCCAACACCCAGCTGGAATTTGCCAACGAAGAGCTTACCCGACGTGCCTTCTCCGACGCACTGACCGGGCTGCCGAACCGCCGCCTGTTCGAAGAGCGTCTGACGCACGCGGTTCAGCGCCTCAGGCGCCCAGGCGTGTCGGCGGAGGGGCGGCTGGCTGTTTTCTTCATCGATCTCGACGGCTTCAAGCCCGTCAACGATTCGTTCGGGCACGCGGCCGGCGACGAGGTTCTCAAGGCCACCGCCTCGCGCCTGACCGGACTGGTCCGAAGTGGCGACACCGTGGCTCGCATCGGCGGCGACGAATTCCTGGTCCTGCTCGACGAACTGGCCGACCGGGCGGCGTGCGAGCGGTTCGCCGGGCGCATCCTGGAGGCCATCGCGGAGCCCTTCATCGTTGCAGGCCAAGCGGTGAAGATCGCGTGCTCCATCGGTGTGGCGACCATGGAACGGGATGCCGAGGACGTCCGGCTCATCACGAATGCGGACGCCGCAATGTACGCCGCCAAGCGCGTCGGTGGCGCGGGCTTTGCGCTTTTCGAGGATGGCATGGTCGTGGATGCGGCGCTGCAGCTCACGCTGCAAAGCGACCTGCGCGGTGCGCTGGACCGCGGTCAGTTCGAGCTGTACTACCAACCGAAGATCGATGCCCGCAAGAATGTGGTCACCGGGGTCGAGGCGCTGGTGCGCTGGAATCATCCGACGCGCGGTGTCGTCGGCCCGCAGGAGTTCATTCCGACCGCGGAGCGAAGCGGGCTCATCGTGCGCCTCGGTCGGTGGGTGCTGGACGAGGCATGCCGACAGATCGCCGACTGGCAATCGCAGGGGCGCGACTTGAATGTGGCAGTGAACCTCTCCGTGATTCAACTGGCGGACGCCTCGCTGCTGGACGATGTGCGGGAATCGCTGGCCAGGCACAACGTGCCGGCATCGCGGCTGCTCTGCGAAGTGACGGAATCCCTTCTTCTCGAGAACACCCAGGCGACTGCCAGAACGCTGGTCGGCTTGCGCGCCCTGGGCGTGCACCTCTCCGTCGATGACTTCGGCACGGGCTATTCCAACCTGACCCAGCTCAAGGATCTCCCGGCCCGGCAGTTGAAGATCGATCGAACGTTCATCCAGGAACTGGAAACGCGGAGCGAGGCCCGTGCCGTGGTGGCATCGGTGATTCAGCTGGCGCACGCGCTGCATCTGACCGTTGTGGCCGAAGGTGTCGAGACCGCCGGCCAGCGAGACCTCCTCAAGGCGATGGGTTGCGATGAGCTGCAGGGCTACTTCTACGCCAGACCGATGCAGGCAGCGATGATGCAGTCCTGGTCGATCGATGCACCGTTGGCCCTCTCGCGCACGCTGATCGCCCCGCCGCTGGCCACGCCTGCCTGAGGCGTCGGCCCGCGCAGCCACCGGGCCCCGCCAGCGTCGGCGCTATCATCCCAACCATGCGTCTGCTGGTGCTCGTCCTCGCCATCGTCCTGCTGCCCCTGCGCGGCTGGCTGGGCGACGCCATGATGCTCGCGCCGGTGCAGCCGGCCACAGCCGGCCACGCGATGCACGCCACGGCCGATGGCGCCATGGCAGCGCATGCGATGCATGGCATGCCGTCGCCCGACAGCCATGACATGCATGCAGCCCATGCCGCGATGGACCCCGGTGCCACGCATGACGGCACCGACAGCCCCCACGCCGCGCACACCACTTGCGACACCTGCCAGTTCTGCCATTCCGTCGCGGTGACGGCCTGGCCCGAGGTGCCGATGCCGGCCGCAGCGCCGGCCCATGCGCCGATCGCAGGCACCATGCACTTCGCCAGCGCCGAAGCCGTTCAGGGCTTCAAGCCGCCCATTTCCTGATCTCCCTGCCCGCAGTCCGTCCGCAGTTCGCCCGTTCGGGGTGGCATGCGGCCGCTTCCTCGCTCGTGGAGATCCATCGTGTCCCTTGTTCATCGCCCCTTCCGGGGCCGGCCGCGCCGTTCTGACGGCGACCGTCCCCCGCTTTCCCTCACGCATCGTGCGGCGGCGGCCGCGCTCGCGCTCTCGCTGGCGGGGTGCGCCAGCGTTTCGCCCGACGGGGGCGAGCGCGACGTGCAGGCGCTCGTCGCGCGCAACCCCATCGTCGGCGACGCCGCACCGCGCCGCGCCCCCGACGACGCCAGTCGCCAGGCGGTCGACGCCCTGCTCGCGCAACCGCTCGACGCGCAGGCCGCCGTGCGCATCGCGCTGGCCCACGGCCCGCGAATGCAGGAGGCCTTCGCCACACTGCAGCTGAGCGACGCCGACCGCGCGCAGGCGGCATCGTTGCCCAACCCGGTGTTCGCCTTCGGCCGTCTGCGCGAAGGGCGCGAGCTGGAGCTGGACCGTGCCTTGAGCTTCAACGTGCTGGGCCTGCTCACCCTGCCCTGGCAGGCCCGCTGGGCCGGCCAGCGCCACGAGGTCGCCAAGCTGCAGGCCGCGCAAAGCGTGCTGCAGCTGGCGGCAGACACCCGCCGCGCCTGGGTGCGCGCGGTCGCCGCGCAGCAGGCGGTGGTCTACCTGCGCGACGGCCAGGCCGCGGCCGAGGCCGGCGCCGATCTGGCACATCGCATGGCACGGGTCGGCAACTGGAGCGCGCTGCAGCGCACGCGCGAACAGCTGCTGCTGGCCGACGCATCGGCCCAGCTCGCGCGCGCCGAGCAAAACGCGCTCGCCAGCCGCGAACAGCTGACCCGCCTGATGGGCCTGACGAGCGCGCAGTCGGCGTACCGCCTGCCCGACCGTCTGCCACCGCTGCCGGTTTCGATGCCCACGCTGACGGACGTGCAGGCCAGCGCGCTGCGCGACCGACTCGACGTGCGCGCCGCGCAGGCGCAGGCCGCGGCCACCGCCGATTCGCTCGGCCTCACGCAGGCCACGCGCTTCGTCGATGCGCTGGAAATCGGTGCCGTGCGCAACACCACCTTCTCGAACGACGCTGACGGTGGCCGCAGCACGCAGCGCGGCGTCGAACTCGCGCTGCCGATCCCGCTCTTCGACTGGGGCCTGGCGCGCAACGCACGCGCCGAGGCGCTCTATGGCCAGTCGGCCGCCCGCGTGCGCGCCACCGGCCTTCTGGCCGCGAGCGAGTCGCGCGAAGCCTACGGCGGCTGGCGCAGCGCCTGGGACGTGGCGCATCGCTACCAGACCGAGGTGCTGCCGCTGCGCCAGAAGGTCAACGACGAGATGCTACTGCGCTACAACGGCATGCTTTCGAGCGTGTGGGAACTGCTCGCCGAGACACGCGCCAGCATGTTGGCCGTGAACGCGGCCATGGACGCGCAGCGCGATTTCTGGCTGGCCGATACCGACCTGCAACTCGCGCTCACCGGCAGTTCGCCCGCAGGCCTCAACGCCCTGCAAACCTCCGGCGACAGCGTCGCCACCAACCCCGCAGGAGCCCACTGATGGACCGCCGCCACTTCTTCACCGGCGCGGCCACGGCCGTGGCCGCCGCCAGCGTCAGCCGCGTCGCGCTCGCTGCCTTGCCCGACGCGCACACGCAGTCGTCGACCGCTACCGCTGCCCCGCTGCTGCCGCCCGACGGCCGCCCCTACAACCCGGTCGTCACACTCAACGGCTGGACGCTGCCTTGGCGCATGAACGGCAACGTCAAGGAATTCCACCTGGTCGCCGAGCCGGTGGTGCGCGAGATGGCGCCCGGCTTCAAGGTCAACATGTGGGGCTACAACGGCCAGTCGCCCGGCCCGACGATCGAGGTGGTCGAAGGCGACCGCGTGCGCATCTTCGTGACCAACCGGCTGCCCGAGCACACCACCGTGCACTGGCACGGCCAGCGCCTGCCCAACGGCATGGACGGCGTCGGCGGCATCACGCAGCCGCACATCCCACCGGGCAAGACCTTCGCCTACGAGTTCGTCGCGCGCCGGCCCGGCACCTTCATGTACCACCCGCATGCGGACGAGATGACGCAGATGGCGATGGGCATGATGGGTTTCTGGGTGACGCATCCGAAGGCGCGGCATCCGCTGATCGCCGAAGTGCAACGAGACTTCTGCTTCCTGCTCGGCAGTTTCGACGTCGAGCCCGGCAGCGCGACACCCAAGGTCAACACCATGACCGACTTCAACACCTGGGCCTTCAACAGCCGCGTGTTCCCGGGCATCGACTCGCTCAACGTGCGCCGCGGCGACCGGGTGCGCATCCGCGTGGGCAACCTCACGATGACGAACCACCCGATCCACGTGCACGGCCACGAGTTCGAGGTGACCGGCACCGACGGCGGCCCGGTGCCGAAGACGGCGCGCTGGCCCGAGGTGACGACCGACATCGCGGTCGGCCAGATGCGCCAGGTCGAGTTCATCGCCGACGAGGAAGGCGACTGGGCACTGCATTGCCACAAGAGCCACCACACGATGGGGCCGATGGGCCACGAGGTGCCGACCATGATCGGCGTCGACCACCGCGGCATCGCCGAGAAGATCCAGAAGCTGGTGCCCGACTACATGGTGATGGGCGACAAGGGCATGGCCGACATGGGTGCGATGGAGATGCCGCTGCCCGACAACACGCTGCCCATGATGGCCGGCCAGGGCCCCTTCGGCCCTGCCGAGATGGGCGGCATGTTCACGCTGCTGAAGGTGCGGCGCGACCAGCGGCCCGGCGACTACCGCGACCCCGGTTGGTTCAAGCACCCGGCCGGCACGGTCGCGCGCGAAGTGCCCGGCGACAGCGCGCCGCCCGCCGCCTCACCGGCCACGCCCCCCGCCACGGGGAGCCCCGACGCCACGGTGCGCAGACCCGCCGGCCATGGCGGCCACGCGCATTGAACCCCTCCACTTTTTTCTCGAAGGATTCCAGATGAAGCTCTTACGAACACTTGTCGCGAGTGCCCTGCTCGCCGCGCCGGCCTTCGCCCTGGCGCATGAAGCGCACACGCCCCGCGCCGCGCAGGCCGCGCTGCCGCCCGAGCAGCAGGCCTGGGGCATCGCCGGCGAGCCCGGGGCCGTGCGCCGCACCATCGACATCGCCATGACCGACGACATGCGCTTCACACCGTCGGTGATCGAGGTGCGCGAAGGCGAGACCGTTCGCCTGCGCCTGCGCAACCGTGGCAAGGAACTGCACGAGCTGGTGCTCGGCACCCGCGCGACCATCGACGAGCACGCCGAACAGATGAAGAAGCACCCGACCATGGAGCACGACGACCCATGGATGGCGCATGTGAAGGCCGGTCAAACCGGCGAGCTGGTGTGGCACTTCAACCGCCCCGGCGACTTCGACTTCGCCTGCCTCGTCGACGACCACTACGAACTCGGCATGGCCGGGCGCGTGCACGTGCGGCCCGCCCGATGAAGCCGCCAATCGATACGGAGATCCTCATGAAAAGACGCGCGCTTCTGCGCCACACGCCCCTCGCCCTGCTCGCCGTCGGCACGCTGCTGTCGCCCCGCGCCTTTGCGGCCGCACCGATGGTCGACATCTGGAAAGACCCCAACTGCGGCTGCTGCCTCGACTGGGTCAAGCACCTCAACGCCAACGGCTTCGCCACACGCGTGCACGACGAAGGCAATGCCGCGGCGCGCCAACGCCTGGGCATCCCCGCAAAGTTCGGCTCCTGCCATACCGGCCAGGTCGACGGCTACGCCATCGAGGGACACGTGCCCGCAGCCGACCTGCGACGACTGCTCAAGGAGCGACCCCGCGCCGTGGGCCTCGCCGTGCCCGGCATGCCGATCGGCGCGCCGGGCATGGACGGCGCGGCGTACGGCGGCCAGCGCGACCCCTACGACGTGCTGCTGGTGCTGGCCGATGGTGGCTCGCGTGTCTTCAGCAGCCACCGTTGAACCCGCCGACGAAAAGACCCTCCATGACGCGACGATTCATCACGCCCCTGGCCCTCGGCCTGGCCACCCTGTCCCTCGCCGCCTTCGCCCAGGCGCCGCTGCCCGTGGTCGACGCCGAGGTGCGCAAGATCGACACCGAACAGCAGAAGATCACGCTGCGCCATGGCGAGATCGCCAACCTCGACATGGCGCCGATGACCATGGTGTTCCGGGTCAAGGAGCCGGCGCTGCTGCAGAAGCTCAAACCCGGCGACAAGGTGAGGTTCACCGCCGACAAGGTCGACGGCGCGCTCACGGTGATGACACTCGATCCGGCGAACTGAGCCTCAGGCCGCGGCGCGCCTGCGGCCGAAGCGCTGCGGGTCGAAGGGCGCCAGCGGCGTCTCCGGCGTCTGGCCGGCGAGCAGCTGCGCCGCCAGCCGGCCGGTGCGGGCCGAACCGCCCAGCCCGACATGGCCGTGGCCGAAGGCCAGCACCACGTCGGGCGTCGCAGCCGCCGGCCCGATGCAGGGCAGGCCGTCGGGCATGCTCGGCCGGTGGCCTAGCCAGTGGCGCACGCCGGCTGCCTGTGCATCGCGCGGCAAGGCAGGGAACATCGAGCGCAGGTGGCGATACAGGATGTCGGCACGACGCCAGTCGGGCGCCGCGTCGAGCCCGCCGATCTCCACCTGGCCCGCGGCGCGCAGGCCGCCGTCCATCCAGTGCGCGATCAGCTTGCCATCGGCTGCCATCATCGGCGTGCGCGGACCGACCCCGGGCGCGCCGACCATCACGTGGTAGCCACGCTCCGACTCCAGCGGCACCGGCGAGCCCGCCGCACGCGCGAGCCCGGCCGAGTGCGCGCCAGCGCAGATGGCGGCCGCGTCGCAGGCAATCTCGCCGTGGTCGGTCCGCACGCCCCGCAGCCGGCCACCCTCGATGCGAAAACCCGTGGCGCGCGCCACCACGCGCTGCGCACCCTGCTGCACGGCATGGCGCGCGAGTGCCGCCACGTAGGCACCCGGGTCCCGGCAGTGCCCGGCTTCCGCCACGAAGATGCCGAGCGTGTAGCGCTCGTCGAGGTCGGGCTCGTGCGCGCGCAGTTGCGCCGCTTCCCACTGCACCCAGCGCACCCCTGTGCGCTCGCGCACGCGCCACCCCAGCGCATCGCCCATGAACTCGGCCTGCGAGCGATAGACGTGCAGCAACCCACGGTGTTCGATCAGCTGCGGCACGCCGGCCTCGCGCGCCAGGTGCTGATGCAGCTGCGGCGCATCGACGAGCAAGGTGCGCAACGCATCGGCCGTGCGCTGCACCCGCGCCTCGGTGGAACCCGACAGCAGATAGCGCAGCAGCCAGGGCGCAGCGCGCGGCAGGTGGCGCCAGCGCACCGCCAGCGGACCGAGCGGGTCGGCCAGCCAACCCGGCACCTTGCGCCAGGCGCCCGGCAAGGCCGGCGGCACGACCGAATGGGAGGACAGCCAGCCGGCATTGCCGTAGCTGGTGGCGTGCTCGGCGCCGGGCTCGCCAGGCTCGATCACGGTGACGCGCAACCCCGCGCGCAGGGCTTCGATGGCGGTTGCACTGCCGACCGCACCGGCGCCGATGACGGCGACATGGCGCCCGGCTTCCGGGGATCGATGGCGCTCTGGATGTTCACGTACCTTCATCACGCCGATCGTACGTGGCGATCGACGATCGAACCGGTGCGCTGAACCTCAGTCGCGCAGGGCACGCACCAGCAGCACGGGCACCGGTGCCAGGCGCACGACCTGCTCGGCGTCGCTGCCGATGAGCAGGCGGTCGACCCCGCGCCGGCCGTGCGTGCCGAGCACGATCAGGTCGGCGCCCGACGTCGCGGCATGCTCGACGATGCGTTCGGACACCCGGTCACCGCAGCACTCGACCAGCACGGTCTCGACCGCGACCGGTGTGGCGGCCAGCCCGGCCTTCGCGGCGTCGAGCAGCGCCTGGCCGGCCGCGAGGAAGCGCGGGCGGATCTCCTGGACGTAGACCGCCGGCCGCTCGAAGCCGTTGACATGCGCGGCGTCGTCGACGATGTGCAGCAGCACGAGCGATGCGCCGCACAGCTGCGCCAGCTGCGCGGCCTCGGCCAGCGCGCGCTGCGACATCGCGCTGCCATCGAGGGGGACCAGGATCTTTCGGTACATGACAGAGGCCTCGGTAGGCCGGGATGCGGCGGTGGATGAAGGGCGTTCGCCCCCACTCTAGGGGGGGCGCCTCGGCGCGCGCTTGATGGCGATCAAGTCCGCCGAGCGGCCTCCCGGGCCCGGGACGGCCACGAGGCTTGCGGCATGATCGGCGCCATGCATGCTTCCGCGCTCCTCGAGCACTACGGCTTGCTCGCGGTGTTCATCGGCGGGCTGTTCGAAGGCGAGACGATCCTGATGCTCGGCGCCTATGCGGTGCACCAGGGCTACCTGTCGCTGTGGCCCCTCATCGCCTGCGGCGCTGCCGCGGCTTTCCTGGCCGACCAGTTCTACTTCCATCTCGGGCGGCGCCAGGGCGCCGCCCTGCTGGCGAAACGCCCGGCGATGGCCCGGCACATCGCGCGCGTCAACGGCTTCGTGTCGCGCCATCCGGTCGCCACCGTGTTCCTGATGCGCTTCGCCTGGGGCCTGCGGATCGTGCTGCCCGCCACCCTGGGCATGGGGCCGATGCGGGCACCGGTCTTCGCGGCACTGAGCATTCCTGCGTCGCTCGTGTGGGCCGCGGTCGTCGCCCTGTTCGGCCTCCAGCTCACGCAACTGCTGCACGGGCTCGTCGGCCATCTGCGACCGTACGAGCATGGCCTGATCCTGGCGGCGCTGGTGATCGCGCTGTCGGTCGCGCTGGCCCGGCAGTGGCGGTCGCGGCGATGAACGACCGCGCCGCCCGAAGGCCGCTGCGCCGCGCGAGCGGCCGGGCCACGGCGCGATTCAGTGCGCTGCAGATGCCAGCGCCGCGGCCACCGAGACCGCCAGCGGCGTCGTGGGGCGGCCGATGAGCGACGACAGGGCGCGACCGTCGTCGAACAGCGCGCCCTTCGACACCTCCACGTCGATCGCCGCCAACGCCTCCGGCCACGGTGCCGGGACGCCAGCGCCGCGCAGCGCCGCCGCGAAGTCGGCTTGCGGCAGGTTCCTGTAGGGAATGTCCTTGCCCGTCTGGCGCGCGATTTCCGCGGCGAGTTCGGCCAGGGTGTAGGCCGAATCACCGGCGAGTTCGTACGTCTTGCCCTCGTGTCCCGGCGTGGTCAGCACGGCCACCGCGGCAGCGGCATAGTCGGCACGCGCCGCCGAGGCGATGCGGCCGTCGCCCGCGCTGCCGATGAACGCGCCGTGGGCGACGGCAGCGCCGACGGAGCCCGTGTAGTTCTCGGTGTACCAGCCGTTGCGCAGGATCGTGACGACGAGGCCCGAGGCCTGCAGCAGCGCCTCCGTCTCGACGTGCTCGGGCGCCAGGCCCAGGGTCGAGCGGTCGGCACGGAGCAGGCTGGTGTAGACCACGCGCGTGACGCCCGCTGCCTTGGCCGCGTCGATGACATGGCGGTGCTGCGCCACGCGCTGGCCGACTTCGCTGGAGGAGATGAGCAGCAATGTCTCCACCCCGGCCAGCGCCCGGCTCAGGGTTTCCGGGCGGCTGTAGTCGGCCTCGCGGACGTCCACCCCCAGGTCGGCCGCCTTCGACGGGGTGCGAACCAGGGCGACGATGTCGGCCGCCGGCCGCTTGGCGCGAAGTCCCTCGATGACGAGGCGACCGAGTTGGCCGGTGGCGCCGGTGACTGCAACTTTCATGAGATGTCCTGTGAAGTGGTGAGAGCAGGCACTGTAGGATCTGCACGAACTTTTTGTAAGTACGCACATGAACGTAAGTATCCCAACCGTTCCACCGTCGCCCACCCAGGACACGTCGGCGCTGCTGGGCGCCATGCGTCGCGGCGAACTGCTGGTCGCCACCTGCCCGTCGCGCCAGGTGCTTCAGCACCTCACGAGCCGGTGGGGCGTGCTGGTCCTGCTGGTCCTGGAAACACGCATGCACCGCTTCAGCGCGCTGCGCCGGGCGATCGGCGGCGTCAGCGAACGCATGCTGGCCCAGACGCTGCAGTCGCTCGAGGGCGATGGCCTGGTCGACCGCACCGCCTTGGACGTCGTGCCGCCCCACGTCGAGTACCGCCTCACGCCCCTCGGCCTGGAGGCCGCAGAAAAGGTCCGGGGCCTGGCCGACTGGATCGAGACCAGCCTGCCCCGGATTCTTCAGGCCCAGACCGACCGTCGGCCGTAGCGCGGGACGGCGTCAGCCGGACGAGCCCTCGGCGCGGGTGAAGGACAGCAGCGCCGCGGCGTCGCGCGCGGCGATCCATTCCTCGTTGGTCGGTTCCACCGCCACGCCCACGCGGCTTTGCGCGGCGCTGATCCAGGGGGCATGGCGCGCATTGGCCGCATCGTCCAGCACCAGGCCGAGGTAGCCGAGCGCGGCACAGACGCGCTGGCGGATCGCCGCGCTGTGCTCGCCCACACCCGCCGTGAAGACCAGCAGGTCCAGCCCGCCGAGCACCGCCACCAGTGCGCCGATCTCGCGCACGATGCGGCGAACGTACAGCGCCAGGGCGGCACGCACGCGCACGCCGACCTCGTCGTCGCGGCCTTCGGCGGCCAGCAGCACGCGCGGCTCCGACGAGACGCCCGACACGCCCAGCAGGCCCGACGCGTGGTACAGCAGCTGCCCGACCTGCGCGACGCTGAGGTGCTCGACCTCCATCAGGTAGAGCACGACGCCCGGGTCGAGTGCGCCGGTGCGCGTGCCCATCATCACCCCGTCGAGTGCGGAGAAGCCCATCGTCGTGGCGACGCTGCGCAGGCCCTGCATGGCGCACAGGCTCGCGCCGCTGCCCAGATGCGCGGCGATCGTGCGGCCGCGCGCGCGCTCGCCATGCCGCTCGGGCAAGGCCACCGACAGGTACTCGTAGGACAGGCCATGGAAGCCGTAGCGACGCAGCCCCCGCTCCCACGCGGCGTACGGCAGCGGCAGCATCTGCTCGACCTCGGGCAAGGTGTGGTGGAACGCCGTGTCGAAGCAGGCGACCTGCGGCAGGGCCGGGTCCGACCCCAGCAGCGCAGCCATCGCCTCCAGCGCAAAGGGCTGGTGCAGGGGCGCCAGGGGAACGAAGGCCCGCAGGTCGGCCAGCACCGCGGCATCGATGCGTACCGGCGCCGCGTATTTGCGGCCGCCATGCACCACCCGGTGCGCCACCGCCGCCAGCGGGCGGCCGGCCAGCCGAGCGGTCACACGCTCGCGGATGTGCGCCAGTGCCGCGTGATAGGGCTGCTGCGCATCGAGGGCGACCGGCACCGGTGCGATGCCGGTCTCGCCATAGGTCGGCGCCGGGCCGCCGATGTCCTGCACCTTGCCGTTCCAGGCCGGCACGCGCGGCAGCGGCGACAGGCCGGCATCGAACAGCGCGAACTTGATGCTCGACGAGCCGCAGTTGAGCACCAGGACCAGGCGGCCCGCCGGTGGCGGGGCATCGGCGGGGTGGCGCGTGTCAGTGACGGCCATGGCCATGCTCGGAAGAGGCCGGTGCGCCAGCCGGCGTCGCCGTATGACCGGCGGCGTCGTGCCGGCCGCGCAGGCGCAACGCATTGCCGACCACCGATGCCGAACTCAGGCTCATGGCCAGCGCCGCCACCATCGGCGAGAGCAGCCAGCCGGTCCACGGATACAGCAGCCCCGCAGCCAGCGGCACGCCCAGGCCGTTGTAGACCAGCGCGAACGCCAGGTTCTGGCGCATGTTGGCGACGGTGGCCTGCGACAGCGCGCGCGCGGAGGCAATGCCGCGCAGGTCGCCCTTGACCAGGGTGAGCTGCGCGCTGTTCATCGCCACGTCGGTGCCGGTGCCCATCGCGATGCCGACATCGGCACGGGCCAGGGCCGGCGCATCGTTGATGCCGTCGCCGGCCATCGCGACGACACGGCCTTCGCGCTGCAGGCGCTCGACCAGCGCGAGCTTGTCGGCCGGCTGCACTTCGCCGTGGACCTCGTCGATGCCCAGGCGCGCGGCGACCGAGCGCGCGGTGGTGAGGCCGTCGCCGGTGGCCATCACGATGCGCAGGCCCGCCGCACGCAGCGTGGCCAGGGCCTCGGGCGTGCTGGCCTTGACCGGGTCGGACACCGCCAGCAGCCCGGCCAGCCGTCCATCGACGGCCAGGAACATCACGCTCGCGCCCTCGGCACGCAGCGCCTCCGCCTGCGGCAGCAGCGCATCGACCGCCACCTGGCCCTGGGCCATCAGCACCGTGTTGCCCAGCGCCAGCCGGCGCCCCCCGACGCTGCCCTGCACGCCGATGCCGGAGCCGGAGTCGAAGCCTTCGGGCGTGTCCAGCACCAGGCCGCGCTCGCGGGCGGCCTGCACGATGGCGGCCGCCAGCGGATGTTCGCTGCCCTGGTCGAGGCTGGCCGCCAGGCGCAGCACCTCGTCGGCCTCGAAGCCGTCGGCCGGCTCCGCGCGGTGGAAGGCCGGGCGGCCCTCGGTCAAGGTGCCGGTCTTGTCGACGATCAGCGTGTCCACCTTGCGCAGGTTCTCGATGGCCGCCGCGTCGCGGAACAGGATGCCCTGCGTAGCACCGCGCCCGGTGGCCACCATGATGGACATCGGCGTGGCCAGCCCCAGCGCGCAGGGACAGGCGATGATCAGCACCGAGACGGCGTTGATCAGCCCGAACACCCAGCGCGGCTCCGGCCCGAACAGGCCCCACGCGAAGAAGCTCAGCACGGCGATGGCCACCACCGCCATCACGAACCAGCCAGCCACCTCGTCGGCCATGCGCTGCATCGGCGCGCGCGAGCGCTGGGCCTGCGCCACCATCTGCACGATCTGCGACAGCACGGTGGCGCCGCCCACCTTCTCCGCCCGCATCACCAACGCGCCACCGGTGTTCAGCGTGGCGCCGATGAGCCGGTCGCCGGGGCGCTTGCTCACGGGCAGAGGCTCGCCGGTGAGCATCGATTCGTCGACCGCGCTGGCGCCCTCCTCCACCACGCCGTCCACCGGCACCTTCTCGCCCGGGCGCACGCGCAGCCGATCGCCGACATGCACGTGGGCCAGCGGCACGTCTTCCTCGGTGCCGTCGTCGCGCAGGCGGCGTGCGGTCTTGGGCGCCAGGCCCAGCAGCGACTTGATGGCCGCCGAGGTCTGCGAGCGCGCCTTGAGTTCGAGCAGCTGCCCGAGCAAGGTCAGCGAGATGATGACCGCCGCGGCCTCGAAGTAGACGGCCACGCGGCCCATGGCGACGAAGGACGCGGGGAACCAGCCGGGCGCCACCGTGGCGACCACGCTGTAGACGAAGGCCGCGCCCGTGCCGAGGCTGATCAGCGTCCACATGTTCGGACTGCGGTGCACCACCGATTGCCAGCCGCGCACGAAGAAGGGGCCGCCGGCCCACAGCAGCACCGGCAGCGACAGGACCAGTTCGACCCAGCTCTGCGTCGCCATGTCCATGAGACCGAGCCGGTGCCCGGCCATCGCGAGCACGAAGACGACGAGCGTCAGCGGCAGGGTCCACCAGAAGCGCCGCGAGAAGTCGCGCAATTCGGGGTTGTCGTCCTCCAGGCTAGGCAACTCGGGCTCCAGCGCCATCCCGCACTTGGGGCAGTGGCCCGGGCGGTCGCGTCGGATCTCCGGGTGCATCGGGCAGACGTAGACCGTGCCCGGGGTCGGCGCAGCGCCCGGGTGCGATGGGCGGGGGGATGGATGGTTCACGATGCTCCTCTGTGGTCGGTGCGCATTCAAGGGCGCGCGCTGCGGTAGCGATGCGCCAGCATCAACGCGATGGCGCACGAGGCGATGCGCGTCTCGCGCGAATCGGCACGGCTGGTCAGCACGATGGGCACCTTCGCCCCCATCACGATGCCGGCCGTCGCCGCATCGCCCATGTACTCGAGCTGCTTGGCCAGCATGTTGCCGCTTTCCAGGTCGGGCACCACCAGCACGTCGGCCTGGCCGGCCACCTCGGAGCAGATGCCCTTGACACGCGCGGCGGCGATGGAGACCGCGTTGTCGAACGCCAGCGGCCCGTCGAGCACGCCGCCGGCGATCTGGCCGCGGTCGGCCATCTTGCACAGCGCGGCGGCATCGAGCGTGGCGGGCATGGCCGGGTTGACCGTTTCCACCGCCGCCAGGATGGCCACGCGCGGCACGGCCACGCCGATGGCATGCGCCAGGTCGATGGCGTTGCGCACGATGTCGGCCTTCTCCGAGAGCGTCGGCGCGATGTTGATCGCCGCGTCGGTGAGGATGAAGGGCCGCGGGTAGGCCGGCGTCTGCATCAGGTAGCAGTGCGACAGCCGCCGCGCGGTGCGCAGCCCCGCGCCGGCGGCCAGCACGGCGCCCATCAATTCGTCGGTATGCAGGCTGCCTTTCATCAGCGCCTCGACCTCGCCCTTGCCGGCCATCTCGGCGGCGCGCGCGGCGGCCGCATGGCTGTGCGGCACGTCCTCGACCTCGATGCCCGCGAGGTCCAGGCCGGCCTCGGCCGCCACGGCCAGCAGCCGGGCGCGCGGCGCCACCAGCACCGGCACGATCAGGCCGGCGGCCTGGGCATCGAGTGCGCCACCCAGGCTCAGCGCATCGCAGGGGTGGACCACCGCGACACGGATCGCCCCCAGCGGCCGCACGTGCGCCAGCAGCCGCGGCAATCCGTCGGCCGTGCGCAAACGCACCTCGGGCAGGGTGGTGGCGGCGCGTTCGATGCGCTCGGTCGGCGCGAGCACCGTGGCCTCCCCGTCGATCACGGCCTCCCCCTGCTGGTTGGTGCAGCTGCAGGCCAGCGTGAGCCGCTTCCTTGCCTCGTCGCGCGTGCTCACGCACACACGGACGGTCAAGGTGTCGCCGACCCGCACCGGACGCAGGAACTTCAGCGTCTGGGCGAGATAGACCGTGCCGGGCCCCGGCAGGCGCGTGCCGAGGACGGCCGAGATCAGGGCCCCGCCCCACATGCCATGCGCGATCACGCCGTGGAATCGGGTGGACGCCGCGTACTCGGCGTCGAGGTGCGCCGGGTTGACGTCGCCGGACATCACCGCGAACAGCTGGATGTCCTCGGCCTTCAGCGTGCGCTCGATGCTGGCGCTGTCACCGACGGCGATCTCGTCGAAGGTGCGGTTGCGGACGATGGCGAGGTCTTGCAAGGGGCTCATGCGGACTCCAGGGCGCCGCGGCGCCGACGGTGGGTTTCATTCAGGCCATCAGCGCGATGGTCTTGCGGAAGCGCTGCAACGACAGGGTGAACAACGCACTGCCGATGACCAGCAGCCAGACGAAGGGTTTCCAGACGACATCGATCCCGGCGCCGCGGTACAGGATGGCCTGGCCCAGTTCGACGAAATGGGTGGTCGGCGCCAGCAGCATCACCGTCTGCACGACCTCGGGCATGCTCTCGCGCGGCGTCATGCCCCCCGAGAGCATCTGCAGCGGCATCATCGTGAGAACCATCAGCAGGCCGAACTGCGGCATGCTGCGTGCCAGCGTCGCGAGGTAGATGCCCATCGAGGTCGTGGCGAACAGGCACAGTGCGGCGCCGGCCAGAAAGAGCGGTACCGAGCCGTCGACCGGCACGTGCAGCAGCCCACGCACGACGAACTGCAGCGACAGCGCGACAGCGACCAGCACCACCGCGCCCATCGACCAGATCTTCGCCAGCATGATCTCGGCCGGCGTCACCGGCATGACCAGCAGGTGCTCGATGGTGCCGTGCTCGCGTTCGCGGATGATCGCGGCGCCGGCCAGGATGATCGACACCATGGTCACGTTGTTGATGATCTCCATCAGCGCGCCGAACCAGGCCTGTTCCAGCCCCGGATTGAAGCGCGCCCGCAGCGCCAGGTCCACCGGCAGTTGGGTGCTGCCGCGGTAGCGCTGCACGAATTCCCCCAGCTCACCCTGCACGACCTGCTGCACGTAGCCGCTTCCGGTGAAGGCCTGGCTCATGCGCGTCGCGTCGACGTTGAGCTGCAGTTCGGCCGTGCGGCCGCCCAGCACGTCGCGCTGCAGCCCGGCCGGGATGACCAGCACGAAGGTGTAGCGGCCGGCATCCATGCCGGCGTCCATCTCGTTCTGCGTGATCAGCTGCGGCGTCATGAACAGCGGCGGATAGAAGGCCGACACGATGCGTGCCGACAGCGGCGAGGCGTCCTCGTCGACCACGGCGATCGCAGCCTTGTTCAGCGTCTCGGGCATCGCCGCGGCCGAGGTATAGACCGCGATCGTGAAGGTGTAGGCGATCAGGATCAGCATGACCGGATCGCGCAGCAGGCTCCACAGCTCCTTGACGCCCAGGCGGTAGATGTTGGCGAGGTGGCGCTTCATGATTCCTGCTTCTTCAGGAGGAGGATGGCAACGCCGAGGATCACCGGCACCGAGGCCAGCAGCGGCCAGAAGCTCGCCTGCAGATCCGACAGGCCGAGCGCCTTGCTGAACACGCCGCGGCTGATCGTGAACATGTAGCTGGCCGGATAGACCTGGCCGATCAGGCGGCCGGCGCCTTCGAGCGACGACACCGGATGGATCAGCCCGGCAAACTGCGTCGCCGGAATCAGCGTGCCGATCATCGCGAAGAACATCGCCGCGATCTGGCTGCGCGTGACAGCCGAGGCCAGCAGGCCCATGCCGGTCGCCACGACGCTGAAGATGAGCGCCGCCAAGGCCAGTGTGGGGAAGCTTCCGCGCATCGGCACGTCGAAGACGGTAACGGCCAGCAGGGTCATCAACAGGAAGTTCAGCATGGCCAGCGCCACGTAAGGCAGTTGCTTGCCGAGCAGGAACTCGGTGCGCGTGACCGGCGTGACGTACAGATTGATGATGGAGCCCATCTCCTTTTCGCGCACCACCGCCAGCGCGGTGAGCATGGCCGGCAGCATCATCAGCAGCAGCGGGATCACCGCCGGCACGATGGCCGGCAGGCTCTTGACGTCGGGGTTGTAGCGAAAGCGCGTCTGCACCCCCACCGAGGCCGTGGTTGCCATGCCGCGCGCGCGTGCCTGCTCCGTGAGCCAGTGCTGGTGCAAGCCCTGCACGTAGCCGAGCACCGTTTCCGCACGCGTCGGCATGGCGCCGTCGATCCACGCGCCGACCTCGACGTTGCGCCCGCGCAGCGCATCGCGCCCGAAGCCCGGCGGGATCTCGATGGCCAGCGAGAGTTCGCCGCTTCGCATGCGGCGGTCCATGTCGGCGTCGTCGACGATCGGTGGCTGCTCGATGAAATAGCGCGATCCCGACAGGTTCAGCGTGTAGTTCTGGCTGAGGGTGCTCTGGTCGCGGTCGAGCACCGCGTAGCGCAGGTTCTCCACGTCCATGCTGATGCCGAAGCCGATCACGAACAACAGGATGAGCGAGCCGCCCAGCGCGAGCGTGGCGCGCACCGGGTCGCGCTGCAACTCCAGAGCTTCGCGCCACATGTAGCTCAGCAGGCGCTGCAGCGAGAACGCCGACGGCCGCGCGCGGGTCGTCGGCGCGGCCGGCGATGCGTCGGCGCGCATGGCTTCGACCTGTCCGGCCCCCGCCGTGTCGTCCGTTGCGGCCGGTTCGGTGCCGCCGCCGGCCTCGACCAGGTAGCCGATGAACGCCTCTTCCAGGGTCCGGGCGCCACGCTTGGCCACCAGCCGGGCGGGCGTGTCGCTGTCGAGCACCCGGCCCGCATGCATCATCGACATGCGGTCGCAGCGCTCGGCTTCGTTCATGAAGTGCGTGGAGATGAAGATCGTGACCTGGTCGCGCCGCGACAGCGCGATCAGCAGCCGCCAGAAGTTGTCGCGTGCGACCGGGTCGACACCCGATGTCGGCTCGTCGAGGATCAGCAGTTCGGGCCGGTGCACCATGGCCACCGCCAGGGACAGCCGCTGGCGCATGCCCAGCGGCAGGCTCTCGGGCAGGTTGTCCAGCACCTCGGCCAGGTCGAAGCGCCGGACCATGTCGTCCACGCGCTCGGACAGTTCGGCCTCAGGCACATGGAAGAGGCGTGCATGCAGCACCAGGTTCTGCCGCACCGTGAGTTCGCCGTACAGCGAGAAGGCCTGCGACATGTAGCCGACGCGGCGGCGCGTATCGATATCCTTCGGGTCGACCTCCTGGCCGAACAGCCAGGCGCGGCCTTCGCTGGCGGGCAGCAGGCCGGTCAGCATCTTCATGGTGGTCGACTTGCCGCAGCCGTTGGAGCCGAGGAAGCCGAAGATCTCGCCCCGCCGGATGCGGAAGTTCACTTGGTCCACGGCGGTGAAGTCACCAAAGCGCATGGTGAGGTCCTTGGCCTCGATCGCGATGTCGTCCTGCCCGTCCTGCGGCAGCGGCGGGATCTCGACCGGCGCGTAGCCCCGCTTCTTGTCCTCGGGCAACAACTGGATGAACGCGCTTTCGAGCGACGCGCTGCCGGTGCGTTCGAGCAGCGCGGCCGGCGTGCCGGTGGCGAGCACGCGGCCTTCGTCCATCACGATCAGCCAGTCGAAACCCTGCGCCTCGTCCATGTACGCCGTGGCGACGACGACGCTCATCTGCGGCCGCTCCGCGCGGATGCGTGCGATCAGCGCCCAGAACTGCGCACGCGCCAGCGGGTCGACACCGGTGGTGGGCTCGTCGAGGATCAGCAGGTCGGGGTCGTGGATCAGCGCGCAGCACAGGCCGAGCTTCTGCTTCATGCCGCCCGAGAGCTTGCCGGCCGGCCGCGCCAGGAAGGGCTGCAGGCCGGTGCTGCGCGTGAGGTCGTCGATGCGGCGGCGTCGCTCGGCGGCGGCATGACCGAACAGGCGTGCGAAGAACTGCAGGTTCTCTTCCACCGACAGCGTGGGGTAGAGGTTCTTGCCCAGGCCCTGCGGCATGTAGGCAATGCGCGGACACACGCGGTCGCGGTGCGCCTTGTTCGCCATGTCGCCGCCCAGCACCTCCACCCGGCCCTGCTGCACGGCCCGCGCGCCGGACAGCAGCGCCAGCAGGCTGGACTTGCCCACGCCGTCGGGCCCGATCAGCCCGACCATGCAGCCGGCGGGGATGTCCAGCGTGACGGCATCGAGCGCGCAGGCCTTCCCGTAGTGCTGGCTCAGCCCTTGGATGCGGGCGACATCGCTCACCAGGAAACCTCCGCGCTACGCGCTTCGGTGCTGTGAGCCTTGGGAGCGGCCCGGCGACTCACCGGCCGACCTTCACCACCAGCTGGTCCGGCCACTCGGTCTTGTCGTCGAGCTTGAGCCAGGCCACGCCCGGCAGGCCGGTCTTGACCTGCGCCAGGTTGCTCCTGAGCAGTTGGGGGTCGATCTGCGCCTTCACGCGGAACATCAGCTTCTGCCGCTCGCTGGCGGTTTCCACCGTCTTGGGCGTGAACTGCGCGGTGCTGGCGACGAAGCTCACCTTGGCCGGGATCACGAAACCGGGTGCGGCGTCGAGCACGATGCGCACGTCGCTGCCCAGCGCCACGCGTCCCGCCACGGTCTCGGGCAGGAAGAAGGTCATGTAGACGTCCGACAGATCGACCAGGTTCAGCACCTTGCCACCGGCCGCCAGCACCTCGCCGGGCTGGGCCACGCGGTACTGCACCCGGCCGTCGCGCGGCGCTGTCAGCGCGCTGTCGGTGATGTCGGCCTGGACGCGGGCGACGGTGGCCTCGGCCGCGCCGACGGTCGACTGCGCCCCGGCGACCTGGGCGCGCGCCGCGTCGATGGCCGCCTGGCCGGCGGCGGCCTGGGCCCGTGCGGCCGTGACGGCGGCCTCGGCGCTGCGCACGCGGGCGCGGTCGTCGTCGAGTTCCTGCATGGACGACGCGCCTTCGGTCGACAGCGTCTGCGAGCGCACCAGCCGGCGCCGGGCGGCGTCGAGCTCGCTCTCGCGTTGCGCCACCACGGCCAGCGCGGCGGCACGGTCGCTCTCGCGCGCGCTGACCTGGGCGCGGGCGCTGGCCACGGTGGTCAGTGTCTGCGCGTGCTGGGCGCGGGCTTCGTCGCGCTGCGCGTTCAGCACGTCGACCTGCATCTCGGCCAGCTTCTGGCCGGCCTTGACGAAGGCGCCCTCCTCCACCAGCAGGGCCTGCAGCCGGCCGCCGAGCTTGGCCGCGACGTCGATCTCGGTGGCCTCGATGCGGCCGTTGCCGCTGACGAAGCCCTCACCGGGGCCGCCGTTCTTCGTCTGCTGCCAGACATACCAGGCCCCTGCGGCCAGGGCCAGCACGATGGCGGCAGCGATCAGTTTTTGCTTGAGGGCGGGGTTCGGATTCATGGAGGTGTTCGGTGGATTCAAGGGGCCGCGGCGGCGTCGACATGCTGGGCACCGCCGCCCAGCGCGGCGTACAGGCCGATGCGGGCCGACAGCAGTGCACGGCGCGTCGTCACCAGCGACTGTTCGGCCGCGAGCAGGTCGCGCTGCGCGTCCAGCACTTCGAGAAACGCGGCCGCGCCATGGTCGTAGCGCAGCGTGGCCAGGCGCGCGCGCTCGGCCTGGGCCGCCAGGCCTTCCGAGCCGATGCGCACCTGCTCGGCGAGCCACTGGCGCGCCGACAGCGCATCGGCCACGTCGCGGAACGCGGCCTGCACGGTCTTCTCGTAGTCGGCCACGGCCAGGTCGCGCCGCACCTCCGCCAGGTCGAGTGAATTCCTGCGGGCACCGCCATCGAAGAGCGGCAGCGAGATGCTGGGCGCGAAAGTCCATGCCCGGCTGGCACCCTCGAACAGGGCGTCGAGCTGGGCGTTGGCCACGCCGGCGTTCGTCGTCAGTGCGATGCGCGGGAAGAAGGCGGCGCGCGCGGCGCCGATGTTGGCGTTGGCGGCGCGCAGCCGGTGTTCGGCCGCCAGGATGTCGGGCCGGTCGGCCAGCAGCGCGGAGGGCAGGCCGGCGTCCAGCGGCTGAAGCACAGCGCCATCGTCCAGCGGCGTGGTCGCCGGTGCCACGTCCACCGGGCCGCCGACCAGTTGCGCCAGCGCATGCGCCTGTACGGCCCGCTGCTGTTCCAGCTGGGCGCCCAGCGCGCGGGCCTGGGTCGACAGCGTCTGCACCTGGGCCAGGTCGAGTCGCGAGGTGGAACCGACCTCGAAGCGGCGCGTGAAGATGCGCAGCGATTCCGCGCGCGAGGCGATGCTGCGGCGGGCCAGCGCGAGGCGCTCGTCCAGTTCGCGCAGCAGAAGGTAGCCGTCGGCCACCTGGGCCACCAGCGACAGTGTGAGCGCGCGCCGCGCCGCGTCGCTGGCCAGGTAGCTCTGCAGGGCAGCATCCTGCAGGCTCTGCACGCGGCCCCAGAAGTCGATCTCCCAGGCATTGACGCCCAGCGCCACCTGGTACTGGCTGCCAACCACGGCCCGGCCGGTGGTGCTGAGCGACGCGGGCACGCGGGCGCGGCTGGCGTCGCCGCCGACACCAACGACGGGAAAGCGCTCCGCGCGCTGGATGCCGTAGGCCGCGCGCGCCTCCTGCACGCGCAATGCGGCCAGGCGCAGGTCGCGGTTGTTCTGCAGCGCCTGCGCGATCAGCTGCTGCAGCCGCGGGTCGGCGAAGTGCTCGCGCCAGTCCAGCGCGGCGGCGCGCTGACCGGGCGTGGCCGCGGGGTCGGTCAGGACGTCGGCGGGATACGTGACGGGATAAGCGGCGGGCACGGGCAGCGCCGGCGCCTGGAAATCGGGCGCCATGGACGCGCAGCCGACGAGCAGCAGGACGATGGCGAGAACGGAAGGCTTCAGCATGCGGTCGGACTCACAGGATGTGGAAGCCGGCATCCACATACAGCGTGCCACCGGTCATGGCTGTCGCCGCGTCGCTCGCCAGGAAGACGCACAGCGCACCGACCTCGGCGATGTCGACCCGCCGGCGCAGCGGTGCGCGCCGAACGGCTTCGTCGAGCAGCGCGTCGAAATTCGGGATGCCCGACGCCGCGCGCGTGGCCAGCGGGCCGGGCGAAACGGCGTTGACGCGGATCCCGCTGGGGCCCAGCTCGGCGGCCATGTAGCGCGTGCTGGCCTCCAGTGCCGCCTTCACCGGGCCCATCAGGCCGTAGTCGGGGATCACCTCTTCGGCGCCGACGTAGCTCATGGTCATCAGGCTGCCGCCGTCCTTCATCAGCGGCTCGGCCAGCCGGGCCATGCGCGCGAAGGAATGGCAGGAGATGTCCATGGCCCGGCCGAAGCCTTCGCGCGAGCTGTCGGTCACGCGGCCGTGCAGGTCGCTCTTGGGGGCGAACGCGATGGAGTGCAGCACGAAGTCGAGTCGCCCCCACCGCTGTTCGATGGCGGCGAACACGGCCTCCATCTGGCCGGGCTGCTCGACGTCCAGCGGCAGCGCGATGGGGGCCTGCAGTTGCTGCGCCAGCGGCTCCACATGCGGGCGCGCCTTGTCGTTGAACCAGGTCACGGCCAGCTCGGCGCCAGCATCGCGGAACGCGCGCGCACAGCCCCAGGCAATGCTCTGCGCGTTGGCGATGCCGACGACCAGGCCCTTCTTGCCCTGCAAGGCGGTGTTCATTTCATTTCTCCAGGACGTAGCTGCCCGGCGCGTCGGCAAGGGGCGGGTAACCCGTGGCGCCCATGCGCGGCGGTTTCACCCGCCGGCCCGACCGCCCCGCGAGCCATTGCTGCCACGCCGGCCACCAGGAGCCTTCGACGTCCGGTGCGGCAGCGAGCCACTCGTCCGGTGCGACGTAGCTGCCGCCGGCCTCGCGCCGCAGCATCTGGTAGTGGCGGTGCGGATGGCCCGGCGGACTGACGATGCCGGCGTTGTGCCCGCCGCTGGTCAGCACGAAGGTGATCTCCGTCGCCGTGAGGTAGTGCAGCTTGTGCACCGATCGCCAGGGGGCCACGTGGTCCGTCACGGTGCCGACCATGAAGAGCGGCAGTTCGATGTCGCCGAGCGCCACGGGCCGGCCGTCGACCGGATAACGCCCTTCGCTCAGGTCGTCGTCCAGGAACAGGCGGCGCAGGTACTGCGAATGCATCTTCGCGGGCATGCGCGTCGCGTCGGCGTTCCAGGCCATCAGGTCGTTCATGGGGGCGCGGTCGCCCAGCATGTACTCGTTGACCAGACGCGACCACAGCAGGTCGTAGGAGCGCAGCATCTGGAAAGCGCCGGCCATCTGGCCTGCCGTGAGATAGCCGGTCTCGGCCATCTGCGCCTCGAGCAGGCTGACCTGGCTCTCGTCGATGAAGAGCCCGAGCTCGCCGGGTTCGCTGAAGTCGGTCTGCGCCGCCAGCAGCGTGGCCGAGGCCAGGCGCTCGTCGCGGTCGCGCGCCATCGCGGCGGCCGCGATCGCGAGCAGCGTGCCGCCCAGACAGTAGCCCACCGCATGCACGCGCTGTCGCGGCACGATGGCCTGGACCGCATCGAGCGCGGCATGGAAGCCGGACTGCAGGTAGTCGTCCATGCCCAGGTCGCGTTCGTCCACGCCCGGGTTCTTCCACGAGATGCAGAAGACCGTGTGCCCCTGCGCCACCAGGTAGCGGATCAGCGAATTCGACGGCGAGAGGTCGAGCACGTAGTACTTCATGATCCATGCCGGCACGATGAGCACCGGCTCGGCATGCACGGTGGCCGTCGTCGGCGCGTACTGGATCAGCTCCATCAGCCGGTTCTTCAGCACGACCCGGCCCGGCGTGGCCGCCACGTCGCGCCCGACGACGAAGGCCTCGGTGCCGGCCGGCGCGGTGCCGGCGGCGAGCCGTTGCAGGTCCTCGGCCAGGTTCTGCATGCCGCGCAGCAGGTTGGTGCCGCCCTGCGTCAGCGTGCGGCGCAGCACCGTCGGGTTGGTGAGGAAGCGGTTGCCCGGCGAGAGCATGTCGAGCCACTGGCGGGCACAGAAGGCCACCACGTTCTCGTGGTGCTTCTCGACACCGGCGATGCCGTGCGTGGCGGCGTCCCACCATTGCTGGGTCAGGAGAAAGGACTGATGCCAGAGATTGAAGGGCCACTGGCGCCATTCGGGCTCGGCGAACCGACGGTCGCGGGCCGGGGGTTCGACCAGCGCGCGCGCCTCGCCCGGGCCCGCCAGCAGGCATTCGTGCAGATAGCGGGCGAGCTGCTGCGCCTGTTCGCCGGCCAGTCGCGCCAACGCCAGCTGCCGTCCGGGCGACACCGCCAGGTGTGCGCCCCAGTCCAGCCCGGCCAGCAGGGCCGACGCCGGGGAGAGTGCGCCGGTCAGGCGCGCCAGGGCGCCGTGCGCCACCGTGTCCAGATGCGTGGCAGGCGAAGATGGGGATGGCTCAGACATGCGCGGTCCTCAAGATTCCGCGGTCGACGCGAAACGGGGGGTGGAACGGAGACTCGGTCGCGCCGTCGGCCTGGAAAGGGCGGACATCGCGACCGTCCCCTAGCGTAGGAGCAACCCGTGCCCGCCCGCTTGATCCGCGTCAAGCGCCGGCCGATGCCCTCAGCGCCGCCGGCGGAAGCTCCACAGCAGCACGACCAGGCTGCCCACCGCGAGCACCAGCCCCAGCAGGCCGAACACCGGTACGCCGTACCAGGCCGGCCCCAGCGTGAGCAAGCGCGGGGCCAGGCCGAGGATGAAGGCGGCCGCCACGATGGCGATGGCCAGCCGCGTCGCCGCGCGCTCCATCGCACCGCTCACCCGATCGAGATGCTTGACCTCCAGCTCTGCCTGCACCTTGCCCTGCTTGAGGTGGTGCAGCACCAGCCGCAGCACCTGAGGCACCTCGCCGGCCACGTCGTAGAGCTGCGCGGCAGCCGCCTTGCCGCGGCGGCCGATCTCTTCGGCGGAATAGCGCGCGAGCATCTCGCGCCGGACCGGGGGCGCGACCGTCGCGACCAGGTCGATGGCCGGGTCGAGTCGCCGCAGCATGCCGTCGGCCGTCGCGATAGCCTTGAAGAGCAGCGCCAGGTCGGCGGGCAGGAAAAGCTGCGCGTCGCGGACCATGGCCATGAAGTCGTCGAGCGCCTGCACCAGGTCGTGCACGCCACCGGCGTGCCGCGCAACGAAGCGCTCGCTGGCGGCGGCGAGCGCCGGCAGGTCGGGTGTGCCGCCTTCGGACACCTCGAGCATCACGGCCGACAGCGCGTCTGCATCTCCCCGCACGATGGCGGCCAGCAGCGACAGCAGCTGCTGGCGGCGCCGCGGCGAGAGCCGGCCGACCATGCCGAAGTCGATGAAGGCCACCCGGCCATCGGACAACGCGAACAGGTTGCCCGGATGCGGGTCGGCATGGAACACGCCGCCCTCGAGCACCATCTGCAGGAAGGCTTCGGCACCGTGGCGCGCCAGCCGCGGACCGTCGGCACCGATCGCCGCAAGTGCGGCCGCATCACCGGGGGCCGCGCCCTCCACGAAGTCCATGACCAGCAGGCGTTCGCTGGTCCAGGCCCAATGGATGGCCGGGATCCACACGTCGCCGCGCTGGGCCATCTCGGCCGCGATCGCCTCGGCGTTGCGCCCCTCCTGCGTGAAGTCGAGTTCCTCGCGCAGCGCGGCGGCCAGGTTCGCCATCACGTCGCGCGGGCGATAGCGGCCGAGCCCGGGCCAGCGCTCGCTCGCCATCGCGACCAGCTGGTCGAGCAGGCGCAGGTCGGCATCGATGCGTCGGCGCAGGCCGGGCCTGCGCACCTTCAGCACCACCGCGCGGCCGTCGGGCAAGGCGGCCCGGTACACCTGCGCCATCGACGCGGCTGCGATCGGCTCGGCCACGAAGCCGGGGAAGACGGTGGCGGCCGGCGCGCCCAGGTCCTCCTCGACCTGCGGCTCGATCTCATCCCAAGGCACCGGCGTGACGCCGGCGTGCAGGCGCTCGAGTTCGCGTGTCCATTCCGGCGGCAGCAGGTCGGCGCGGGTGGCCAGCATCTGGCCCAGCTTCACGAAGGTCGGGCCGAGCTGTTCGAGCGCCATGCGCCAACGCTGCGGCGGCGTCGCGGCTTCGGCCGCCGGATGCACGCCGCCCGCCTGGCTGCCGGACAGCCACTGGCGCAGCGCGAGCCGGTCGGCGATGTCGCCGAGGCCGTGCCGCAGCAGCACCGTGACGATCTCTTGCAGGCGCTGGCGGTCGCGCACGGCGACCATGGCGGTTTGCAGCATGGGCATGACTTTCGGAAATCGATGAACACGAACGAGGCGCGAGCATAGGCGGTGCCGGCAGGCCAGCGCCGTATCATGCCGGCCGATGTCACACACCCCTTCCAACGCCCCGCCGCATGCCGGCGCCATCACCGATGTCGCCGGCATCGAGGTCGGTCACTTCAGCGACCCCCGCCGGCCCACCGGCTGCACCGTGGTCCTCACGCGGGAGGGCGCCGTCGGTGGCGTCGACGTGCGGGGCGCCGCGCCCGGCACGCGCGAGACCGACCTGCTGTCGCCCGGCAACCTGGTGCAGCAGGTGCACGGGATCATGCTGGCCGGCGGCAGCGCCTGGGGCTTGGCGGCCGCCGAGGGCGCGATGCGCTGGCTGGAGGAACGCGGCATCGGCCTGGACGTGCGTTTCGGCACGCTGCCGATCGTGCCGGCCGCCGTGCTGTTCGACCTGCCGATGGGCGACGCGCGCATCCGTCCCGACGCATCGGCGGGCTATGCGGCCTGCGAGGCCGCGTCGACGCAGACGCCGGCCGAAGGCAACGTCGGCGCCGGCAGCGGCGCGCTGGTGGGCAAGCTCTTCGGCGTCGACCGCGCCATGAAGGGCGGCATCGGGAATGCATCGATCACGGTCGGCGGTGTGACCGTCGGCGCCCTCATCGCCTGCAACGCGCTGGGCGACGTGATCGACCCCGACACCGCGCAGGTGGTGGCCGGCGCGCGCACCGCCGACGGCCGCGCGCTGCTCGACACGCGCCGCGCACTGATGCGCGGCGAACTGCCCAAGCCGCTGCTGGCCGGCACCAACACCACCATCGGCGTGGTCGCCACCGACGCGGTGCTGACCAAGGTGCAGGCCAACCGCCTGGCGATGGTGGCGCACGACGGCCTGGCACGCAGCATCAACCCGGTCCACACCATGAGCGATGGCGACACGCTCTTCGCGCTCGCCACCGGCCGCGTGCCGCTCGAAGGCGATGCGCCCGGCATGACGGTGCTCGGCGCCATGGCGGCCGAGGTGGTGGCGCGTGCCACGCTGCGCGCGGTGCTGGCGGCGCAGTCGGTGCGCCTCGGTGGCCTGCACATTCCGTCCGCCGCGGCACTCGTTGCCGCGAATGGGCAGCCATCACCACTGTGAGCAACGCACCATGTCCATGCCCAAGACCCTCAAGCTGATCCTGCTGTCGATCCGCGACCTCGTCGCCTCCGCGGGGCCGGTGGTCTTCCTCGTGATCGGCCTGCTGATCGCCGCGTACTGGTGGCTGCAGCCGCAGCCGCCCCGGCGCGTGACGCTCGCCACCGGCCCGGCCGGCAGCGCGTATGCCGAATTCGGCCAGCGTTATGCGCGTGCCCTGGCCACCAATGGCATCGAGGTCGTGCTCAAGCCGAGCGAAGGCTCGTCGGACAACCTGCAGATGCTGCGCAACGGCACGGCCGACGTGGGCTTCGTGCGGGGCGGCAGCGCCGATGTGGTGGCCGACGAAGAGGCCGGCCTCAGCTCGCTGGGCAGCCTGTTCTACGAGCCGCTGTGGATCTTCTACCGCAGCGACGCGGCGCGCACGGTGAACCGCAAGACGGGCACGCTCGAATCGATCGCGCAGCTCAAGGGCTTGCGCGTGAACGTCGACAAGCCGGGCAGCGGCGTGCCGGAGATCATGGAGCGCATGCTGCGCGCCAACCACCTCGACGCCAGCGCGCTGCAGCTGTCGAACCTGGAGCAGACACCGGCGACCGAAGCCCTGCAGGCCGGGCTGCTCGACGTGATCGTGCTGGCATCGGCACCGCAGTCGCCGCTGGTGCAGCAGCTGCTGCGCGCACCGGGCATCGCCTTGATGGACCTGGCGCAGAGCGATGCCTATTCGCGCCGCTTCCCCTTCCTGCAAGCCGTATCGCTGCCGCGCGGCGTCGTCGACCTGGCGCGCGATGTGCCGACGCACGACGTGTCGATGCTGGCGGCCACCACCTCGCTGCTGGCGCGCGAGCAGACGCACCCGGCGCTGCGCCAGCTCTTCGCGCAAAGCGCCCAGACGCTGCACGGCGACGCCGGCTGGTTCAATCGCGCGCGCGATTTCCCCAACACCCGCACCAGCGAACTGCCCGTGAGCCCCGAGGGCGACCGCGCCATCAACGGCACGCCGCCCTTCTGGCAGCGCTACCTGCCCTTCTGGGCCAGCAACCTGATCGAGCGCATGTGGCTGGTGCTCGGCGGCCTGGTCGTGCTGATGCTGCCGCTCAGCCGCGTGGTGCCACCGCTCTACCAGTTCCGGGTGCGCTCGCGCGTGTTCCGCTGGTACGGGCAGTTGCGCGACATCGAGACGCAACTGGAGTCTGAAGAGGCCGATCGCGAGGCCCTGCTGACGAAGCTCGACGACCTGGACCGCCGCGTCAACAAGGTGGCCGTGCCACTGTCTTATGCCGACGAACTCTATGCATTGCGCAACAACATCGCCGCAGTGCGCCAACGCGTGCAGGCGACCGTCGGCGTGCGCGCCAAGGCGGCAGCGTGAGGCTGCCGCAGCCCCGACTCAGAACTTGATCTTGACGCCGGCCTTCACGCCGGCGCTTTCCTTGCGGCCATCCGACGAGACGCCGGCCGAGAAGGAGGTGTCGCCGCCGGTGCTGGCACCGACGGAGTACGTCGGCCGATCGCCGGCCGTGTTCATGCCGCCATAGGTCGTGCTGCCGTCGGGGCGCTGAACGCCCACGGTGGCACCGTTGGTGACGACCGTGCTGCCGGTCGGCGCGACATCGGGGGCGACATAGATGATGCGCTTGTCGTCGCTGTCGATGGGCACCTTCACTTCCTCGGCCTGCACCAGGGAGGCGCCGGCCAGGAGGACCCACGGGAGAACGCTTGCGGATTTCATGCGGACCAGTGTCGCACGGATGCGGACGGGCTGGCGGTAAGCACGGGTCACCTTCCCCGTAGGACAAGGCCTCGGCCCCATGAAAAAACCGCCCTTGCGGGCGGCTCTTTCGACAGCACGAAGACGCTTACTTGAGCGCCTTGTAGCGCATGCGCTTGGGCTTGGCGCCTTCTTCGCCCAGACGCTTCTTCTTGTCGGCTTCGTACTCCTGGTAGTTGCCGTTGAAGAAGGTCCACTGGCTGTCGCCTTCGGCCGCGAGGATGTGCGTGGCGATGCGGTCGAGGAACCAGCGGTCGTGGCTGATGACCATCACGGTACCGGCGAATTCGAGCAGCGCGTCTTCCAGCGCGCGCAGGGTTTCCACGTCGAGGTCGTTCGACGGTTCGTCCAGCAGCAGCACGTTGCCGCCTGCGATCAGGGTCTTGGCCAGGTGCAGACGACCGCGTTCGCCGCCCGACAGCGTGCCGACCTTCTTCTGCTGGTCGGCGCCGTTGAAGTTGAAGCGGCCGGCATAGGCGCGGCTGGCCATCTGGAACTTGCCGACGTTGATGATGTCCAGGCCGTTCGAGATGTCTTCCCACACGGTCTTCTGGCTCGCCAGTTCGTCGCGGTGCTGGTCGACGAAGGCCATCTTCACGGTCGAGCCGATGACGACCTCGCCGCTGTCGGGCTGTTCCTTGCCCGCGATCAGCTTGAACAGCGTCGACTTGCCGGCGCCGTTCGGGCCGATGATGCCAACGATCGCGCCCGGCGGCACGGTGAAGCTCAGGTCGTCGATCAGCACGCGGTCACCGAAGGACTTGCTGACGTTGTGGAACTCGAACACCTGCTGGCCCAGCCGCTCCGCCACAGGAATGAAGATTTCCTGCGTTTCGTTGCGCTTCTGGTATTCCATGTCGCTGAGCTCTTCGAAGCGCGCGAGACGCGACTTGCTCTTGGCCTGGCGCGCCTTGGGGTTCTGGCGCGACCATTCGAGTTCCTTCTTCAGCGCCTTGGCATGGGCTTCTTCGCTCTTCTGCTCCTGCGCCAGGCGTTCGCCCTTCTGCTCCAGCCAGCTGCTGTAGTTGCCCTTCCATGGAATGCCGCGTCCGCGGTCCATTTCCAGGATCCACTCGGCCGCGTTGTCGAGGAAGTAGCGGTCGTGGGTGATGGCGACCACGGTGCCGGTGAAGCGCTGGAGGAACACTTCCAGCCACTCGACCGATTCGGCGTCCAGGTGGTTGGTCGGCTCGTCGAGCAGCAGCATGTCGGGCTTGGACAGCAGCAGGCGGCACAGTGCCACGCGGCGCTTTTCGCCCCCCGACAGCAGGCCGATCTTGGCGTCCCACGGCGGCAGGCGCAGCGCGTCGGCGGCGATTTCCAGCTGGTGTTCGGAATCGGTGCCGGCGGTGGCGATGATGGCTTCGAGCTCGGCCTGCTCGGCGGCCAGCGCGTCGAAGTCGGCGTCTTCGGCCCCGTAGGCGACGTAGACCTCCTCGAGGCGGGCCTTGGCCGCGAACACCGCGCCCATGGATTCCTCGACCGACTCACGCACCGTGTGCTCGTTGTTGAGCTTGGGTTCCTGCTCCAGGTAGCCGATCGACAACCCTGGCATCGGCAGCGCCTCGCCCTCGTACTCCTTGTCGACGCCGGCCATGATCTTGAGCAGGGTGGACTTGCCCGAGCCGTTGAGGCCGAGCACGCCGATCTTGGCGCCGGGGAAGAACGAGAGCGAAATGTCCTTCAAGAGCTGCCGCTTGGGCGGCACGGTCTTGCTGACGCGGTTCATCGAATAGACGTATTGGGCCATCTGTGTACTTGCGTTGGGTCAGGGGTGGTTGCGCGAGCGGCCGAGAAAATCGGGCGCGGCAAACCGTCGATTATCGACTCATGCGACAATCGCGCCTGTTGCCGGGTCCAGTTGCCCGCAACAACGGCTTTTCTGCCGGGGACAAGAAGGCTTCAGCATCGCGATGCGACAGCCCTCGGCTCCCACCCTTGATTCATCTGCCTGAACTGACCATGCTGCCCCAGCAAAGGGTGCGTGGAAGGCCGATGCCACTGCGCCGTGCAAGGCGCTATTGCTTCCAAATGACCTTTGACGATCTGAAGTTGGCCCCGGCCATCCTGAAGGCTGTGCTCGAGCACGGCTACGACACCCCCACCCCCATCCAGGCCCAGGCGATCCCCGTGGTGCTCGAGGGCCACGACCTGCTCGGCGGCGCCCAGACCGGCACCGGCAAGACGGCCGCCTTCACGCTGCCCATGCTGCACAAGCTCACCATGAGCCGCAGCGCCACCAACAAGTTCGGCGGCACCGGCATCCGCGCCCTGGTGCTCACCCCCACCCGCGAACTGGCCGCCCAGGTCGAGGAGTCGGTCCGCACCTACGGCAAGTACCTGCAGCTCGAATCCACCGTGATCTTCGGCGGCGTCGGCATGAACCCGCAGATCAGCAAGCTCAAGAAGGGCGTGGACATCCTGGTGGCGACGCCCGGCCGCCTGCTCGACCTGCAGCAGCAGGGCATGCTCGACCTGTCGCAGGTGCAGATCCTGATCCTGGACGAAGCCGACCGCATGCTGGACATGGGCTTCATCCACGACGTGAAGAAGATCCTCGCCCTGGTGCCCAAGGAAAAGCAGAGCCTGCTGTTCTCGGCCACCTTCAGCGACGAGATCCGCGACCTGGCCGCCAACCTGCTCAAGAACCCGCAGAGCATCCAGGTGACGCCGCGCAACACCACGGTGCAGCGCATCACGCAGGTGATCCACCCCGTGGGCCGCGGCAAGAAGAAGGCGCTGCTCGCGCACATCATCAACGAGCACAACTGGAGTCAGGTGCTGGTGTTCACGCGCACCAAGTTCGGCGCCAACAACGTCGCCGAATTCCTGACCAAGAACGGCATCGAGGCGATGGCGCTGCACGGCAACAAGAGCCAGAGCGCCCGCACGCAGGCGCTGGCCGGCTTCAAGAGCGGCGACATCCGCGCGCTGGTGGCCACCGACATCGCTGCCCGCGGCATCGACATCGACGAACTGCCGCACGTGGTGAACTACGAGATCCCGAACGTCAGCGAAGACTACGTGCACCGCATCGGCCGCACCGGCCGCGCGGGCAACAGCGGCGAAGCCGTGAGCCTGGTCTGCCTGGACGAGGAAGGCTTCATGCAGGAGATCGAGCGCTTCACCAAGCAGCAGATCCCGGTCGTGACCGTCGAAGGCTTCGGCCCCGACGAAGGCGAACGCGCCGAACCGATCGCCATGGGTCGCCAGACGATCTGGGGCGGCGCCGGCCGTCCGCCGAGCCGCGACGTGATGCAGGCCGCCGCGAAGGCCGCCCGCACCGAGATGCTGCAGCGCGTGCGCGACAACAAGGCCGGCCAGGGCGAACGCTCGGGCGGCGGCAATGGCGGTGGCGGCGGTGGTCAACGCCGTGGCGGTGGCGGCGCCCCGCAAGGCGCCCGCAACGGCGGTGGTGGCGGCCAGGGCCAGGGCGCCCGCGGCCAGGGCCCGCGTCCGCAAGGTCCGGGCCGCGGCCCGCAAGGCCCGGCACGCGCACCGCAGGGCCTGCCGCATGACGAGCGCCAGCCGCGCCATCACGGCAACAGCCACAGCCCGACCCAGGCCAACCAGGTGGCGCACCTGCGCGCCGAAGCCGTGACCGGCGGCGCCGGCCAGCCCGATCCGCTGCGCACCAGCGTCGACGCGACCTTCGGCGCAGGCCGTGGTCGCCGTACCGGCGGTGGTGGTGGTGGTGGCGGCTACGGCGGCAACCGCTCCGGCGGCGGTGGCGGTGGCGGCCGTTCGGGCGGCGGCTACGGTGGTGGCGGCGGTGGCCGTTCCTACGGCCGCTGATCGACCTCCATCGATCGACCAACGAAAAGGGCGCCTCGGCGCCCTTTTTCTTTTTCCTTTGCTTCATGCGCGCGCCGGGCGCGTCCGTGTCACTTGCCGCCTTCGCCGATCGGCTTGATCTCGCCCGCCTTGACGGCGCGCGAGACCTCCGCGTTGCGCGCCACACGGGCGGCCGTGCGCTCGCTCTTGGGCATCTTCGGGCGCGTCTCGGGCACCGCGCTGTAGAGCTCGCCCGGATTGGCATCCTTCGCGGCGACCGCCGCGTTCTGGCGACGCTCGGCCCGCGCCTGTGCCTTGGCCTGCGGGCTCACCTTGGCGCGGGGCTCGGGCTGCGGGTAGCCTTCGCCCAGCAGGGGGGTGCGCGCGGCCTTCTGCGCTTCCTGTTTGCGCTCGACGCGCACCGGGTCGGTGGGCGAGGTCTGGGCCGCGGCACCGAGAGCCAGCAGCTGGGCGCAGACGACGCCCACGGCAACAACGACGATCTTCATGGGAGCTCCTTCGCGGGTGGATCGGGCCGTGCAACGACGGCAGTGGCCAGGTCATCATGGCAGGCCCGGTGCGCTGGCGCCAGCCCCGCCCGGCCGAATCCGGACTCCTTCCAACGGGGGACACGCGGACGCCATCGATACCCGCGCCGCCGACGGCGCCAGGTCGCCGCACTTATCATCCGTCCCTCCCGACCACGATGAGAGACACGGCATGAATCTGGTGGCGATCGACTGGGGCACCAGTTCCTTGCGCGGCGCGCTGCTCGACGCCGGCGGCCGCGTGCTCGACGAGCGCAGCGCCCCGCGCGGCATCCTGAGCGTGCCGGCCGGTGAATTCGGCACGGTGTTCGAATCGCTCGTGGGCGACTGGATGCGCGGGCCCGGCCACCCACGCTGCCTGATCTCGGGCATGGCCGGCAGCAAGCAGGGCTGGGTCGAGGCGCCCTACTGCGCCTGCCCGGCGGGCCTGGCCGACATCGCCGCGAAGGTCATCCAGGTCGACACTGACCGCATCGCGCTGGTCCCCGGCCTGAGCGTCGAGCACGACGGCGTGCCCGACGTGATGCGCGGCGAAGAGGTCCAGATCTTCGGCGCCATCGCCCTCACGGGCCAACGCGACGGCCTCTTCGTGCTGCCCGGCACCCACAACAAGTGGGCCCGCGTGAACGATGGCCGCGTCACCGGCTTCCGCACCTTCATGACGGGCGAGTTCTATGCGCTGCTCGGCACGCACTCGATCCTGTCGCGCACCATCGACACCCAGGCGCCGCTGGACGAGGCGGCCTTCATGCTCGGCGTGGCGCAGGCCGGCAACAACGAAGGCCTGCTGCACAACGCCTTCGGGGCGCGCACGCTGTCGTTGTTCGGCCGCATGGGCGCGGCGGATCTGGCGAGCTATCTGTCGGGCTTGCTGATCGGCGAGGAACTGCGCACGCAGTCGCTGCATGCCAAGGGCGAGGTGGTGCTGATCGGCACACCGGCGCTCACGCGGCGCTACGAGCTCGCCCTGCACGCCAGCGGCGTGGCCAGCCGGACGCTGGGGGCCGAGGCCACCTGGGCCGGCCTGCATGCCCTGTCCCGCACCCTGTACCCCTGAACACCGGATGACCATGACGCCGCTCGACACCTTCCACGCCGCCATGCGGCAACTCCCGCTGGTCGCCATCCTGCGCGGACTGACGCCCGCCGAGGCGCCGGCCGTCGGCGACGCGCTGGTCGACGCCGGCTTCCGCCTGCTCGAGGTGCCGCTGAATTCGCCGCAGCCGCTCGAGAGCATCGCGCTGCTGCGCCAGCGCTTTCCCGACGCGCTGGTCGGCGCCGGCACCGTGCTCACGGCACAGCAGGTGCGCGAGGTGCATGCCGCGGGCGGCGCGCTGATCGTCTCGCCCAACTTCAACGCCGAGGTGGTGGCCGAGGCCGGCCGCCTGGGCATGGTCAGCCTGCCGGGCGTGGCGACACCGACCGAGGCCTTCGGTGCGCTGGCCGCGGGCGCCACGGGGCTCAAGCTGTTCCCGGCCGAAGCGGCCTCGCCCGCCGTGCTCAAGGCCTGGCTGGCTGTGCTGCCCCAGGGCACGCCGCTGATGCCGGTCGGCGGCATCTCGCCGACCAACATGGACGCCTGGCGCGCCGCCGGCGCCACCGGCTTCGGCATCGGCTCGGCCCTCTACAAGCCCGGCAAGGCCGCCGCCGAGGTGCGCGACGCCGCGCTGCAATTCGTCGCCGCATGGCAAGGCGCGGTTCGCACCTGAAATGAAACCCACCCCCGATGCGCCTGCGGCGCCTCCCCCTCAAGGGGGCGCACCCGGCGGCCTGGCAGAGCCAGTTCCGCGGGTGCCCTGGCCTCCGGCCGCGCCGGTTTCATCGCATGCGCATGAATCAATGAAACGAACCCCTCCCACACCATGCAAGACACAGTTCGCACGCCCGCCCTCCCCGAAAGCGCCGACGCGCAGTACGCCGCCCCGCGCGTGCGACAGCTGCGCGAAGACCTCGCGCTCGCGCTGCGCGCCGCCGCGCACCACGGCCTGTCGGAAGGCGTCTGCAACCACTTCAGCGTGATGCTGCCGGGCGCACAGGACCGCTACCTCATCAACCCCCGCGGCCTGCACTGGAGCGAGGTCGGTGCCGACGACATCGTGCTGATCGACGTGCGCGGCGAGGTGCTGGCCGGCCGGCACCGCGTGGAGCCGACCGCCCTCTTCATCCACGGCGCGATCCACCGCATCACCGGCCACGCGGTGGTGCTGCACGTGCATTCGCCGTATGCGACCGCGCTCACGCTCACGGCCGACCGTGCGCTCGACCCGACGCTGAGCCAGAACGCGATGCGCTTCATGGACCGCCTGGCGATCGACGCCGACTACAACGGCCTGGCCCTCGACGATGCCGAGGGCGAGCGCATCGCCCGCGCGATGGCCGGCAAGGACGTGGCCTTTCTCGCCAACCACGGCGTCGTGGTGGCAGGCGCCACCATCGCGCATGCCTACGACGACCTCTACTATCTGGAGCGCGCCTGCCTGCACCAGGTGATCGCGCAATCGACCGGCCGGCCGCTCGCGCCGGTGAACGCCGCGCTGGCCGCCCGCGTCGCCGCGCAGGTGCAGAGCGAGCGCGAGCAGTCGGACCTGTTCTTCGAGTCGCTCCGGCGCATGCTGCCGGCGCCCGCGGCCGGCCGCTGAGCGCCGTTGCGCTCGCTCAGAGCGCCATCTTCACGAACACCGGGTTCGCGTAGAACCAGAGGTCGCTGTAGTTGCGCGCGTTGATCGCGTTGAAACGGGCGGCCGCGTTCGGCACCGTGGTCGTCGAGATGGAGACATCCGGCAGCGGCTCGCCGGCCACCATTTCGCCGGGAACGTCCACACCCAGGTTGGTGCCGCGCAGGCGGAAGTACTGGTTGCCGCTGGCCGTCACCGTGTAGGTCACGGCGTAGTAGCCCTCGGCGTCCAGCTTCCAATCGTTGGCGGTGAAGCGTTTGACCACGCGCGTCGACGGATTGGTGTTGCGCGAATAGCCTGGCGTTCCGGCCACTTCGCGCCCGGTCACGTCGCCGGCGATCAGGTCGATGTGGTCGACCACCGGCTTCATGTTGGCGGGGATGCCGCTGCCGACCACGAACTCGTAATTGTTGCGCTCGGGGCTCTTGAAGCGGATCGTGACCGTCAGCTGCTCGCCGGCCTTGGTCGTCAGGTCTTCGCCCATCTCGGCGCTGGCCGTGGTGTTGGCCACGCGGAAGTCGAGCGCGTTGATCAGGTCGCCGTTGACGGCGAAGAGCTTGCCCTTGCGCATCGCCGCGAGCAGCGACTTCGGATCCTTGATGTCGCCAAACAGATAGTTCTTCGAATACTCGCCCGGTGCGTAGCCGCTGCTGTTGTTGCCGTTCACCGTGAAGTGATAGTCCGAGTCAGCCACGTTCCAGATGTGGCGGCCCTCGGACAGCAGTGCGTCCCAGGTGCCGCCCAGCGTCGCCACCAGGTAGTCGACACCGCCGTAGGTGCGCGCGACCAGGTTGGCCGGCGTGGGGTTGGCAGCTTGCGTGTAGCCGCCGCGGTCGGGCTCCATCTGGTTGCCGACCATGCCCTCGAGCGAGAAGACGATGTCCGGTGCGAGGTCGTTCATCTCGCGCAGCTGGTCGGCCGTGTACTTGCCGAGGTTGCGCGACGGGTGGTTGATCTGCAGGTAGCTCGTGTCGGGGTAGTTGTTCTTGAGCCAGGTGATCGCGCTGAGCGTTTCGGCATGCGTGTTGTAGCCCGTGCCGGCCTTCGGCCCCCACGCGGCGACGTCGGCCGCGGGGAACAGCGACGCGGCCCGGTTGGTGAACAGGTACTCGAACTGGCTCACCGCCTTGAGCGCCGCGGCGGACATCGGGTCGTCGGTCAGCAGGCCGACATTGCCATGGTCGTGCGCCGGCATGTCCCACTCGAAGGACGAGAAGATCGTCTTGTCGGCATAGGTACCCGCGGCTTGCAGTGCCTTGATGCGCGGCACCTGGTACTTCGCCATGCCTTCCGAGAACGGGATCTGCGCGCTCAGCGTGTGGCCGTCGTTGTCGTACGAAGACAGGCGCAAGTGGTCGGAGATCACCACCCAGTCGAGGCCGAAGGTCTTGAGCGCCTTGGCCAGCACCTGGTCGAGCGTCGAGATCTGCTGCGTGTCGTCCGACTGGTAGGTGTGGACATGCAGGTCGCCGGTGGTCCACTTGCCGCGTGGCACCGCCGGCGTGTCGGGCGGGGTGGGTGCAGGCGTGGGGTCGACGGGTGTCGTCGGCGTGGTGGGCGCCGTAGCGACGGGTGTCGCGGCGTCGGAGCCACCGCCACCGCACGCCGTCAGCATGACGGCGCTCATCAACAGAGTCGAGACCAGGGAAAGACGAAAGACGGAACGGGGCGACAGTGAGTTCATGCAGGTCGATGCGCTGCCCGACGCCATGGCCCCGGGCACGCATGCAGAGTGAAGAGAGGGACGGTGCGCTTGGCGCCTTCGCGCAAAACGGACCGGGGCGCAGTCTCTTTCCCCTGCGTGACACGGTGATGAACGCGGGCGCCCTTGCGCCCTGCCCCGTGCGACCGTTCAGGTCGCGCCGGTCAAGCCACTCACGCGCTCAGGCCGCGTACGCCGGCGTCGCCGACGAGAGGCTCTGTTTGATCTGCTTGCTGATGTCGTCGGCCAGGACCTCGAAGGCACCGGCCTCCACGCCTTCGAGCGTGACGCGCGCAACGTCGGCCGGCGACGACTTGGGCGCATCGAGCCCGCGCGTCATGTCGGTGTCCATGTAGCCGACATGCAGCGCGACCACCTGCGTGCCTTGCGCGCGCAGTTCGTTGCGCAGGCCGTTGGTGAGCGACCAGGCGGCCGACTTCGATGCGCTGTAGGTGGCCACGCTCGGGAACGACACCCAGCTCAACGCCGACAGCACGTTCACGATCGCACCGCCGCCGTTGGCCTGGAGGACCGGCGCGAAGGCGCTGGCCAGCGCCCACGGGCCGAAGAAGTTGACCTCGAACTCGGCACGCGCTGCCGCGACCGCGTCGGGCGAAGCGAGGAAACCCGACTTGAGCGAGATGCCTGCGTTGTTGATCAGCAGCGTGACGTCGCCGCAGTCGCGCACCGCGGCCGCGACCTGCGCGGCATTGCCGACGTCGAGCGGGATCGGCACCACGCCCGGCAGCGTGACGCTGGCCGGGTCGCGTGCGGCCGCATAGACCTTGCGCGCACCGGCCGCGAGGGCGGCCTGGGCGAAGGCGAGTCCGAGGCCGCGATTGGCGCCGGTGACGAAGACGACGGAGTCCTTGAGTTGCATGGTGTGCTTTCAGTGTGAGGAAAGGAAAGAAGAAGGTCGGCGCGTCACGGCTGCGCCAGGCGGTGCATCAGCCGCGACGGCGTGCGCGGCCAGCCGACGCGGCCGAACCAGCCGCCGCCCGCGATGGCCGATGCGATGACCACGCCATACACGACGAGCGCGATGCCCTGGGCGACGAAGACCTGGGTGAGATCCCCGCTCAGCCGCAGCGCCAGCCAGCCGCCGGCCCCGGCGACCGCGAGCCGCATCAGGTTGCCGACCACCGGCCACAGCAGGCGTCCTGCCCCTTGCGAGGCGAAGTACAGCACCAGCCCGACGCCGAAGAAGCCGTAGAGCGGGCCGACCGCGCGCAGGTACTGCGTGCCGGCTTCGAGCATCGCGGGGTCGTTGCCGAAGAGCAGCAGCCAGGGCCGCGGGAACAGGGCGGCCGCCAGGCCGATGCTCTCGGCCAGCAGGAAGGCGATGCCCGCACCGGCCCAGGTCGCGCGCAAGGCCCGCTCGCGCTGGCCGGCGCCGATGCAGGTGCCCACCATGGCGAGCAGCGGCGCGCCGAGGCCGAAGATCAGCGGCACCAGCAGGTACTCGAGCCGCGAGGCCGTGCCGTAGCCGGCGATGGCGCCGGGGCCGAAGTGCCCGGCCAGTGCCGTCGCGATGCCGATCGACAGGTTGGTCGAGACCGTGGCGATCGACGAGATCAGGCCCACGCGCAGGATGCCGCGGAAGATCGGCCAGCGCAGCCGCACGGTCGAGAAGGACAGCTTGAGCAGGCTGCGGCTCGATGCCATGTAGACCAGCAGCGCCACGATGCCCAGCAGGTAATAGAGCAGCAGCGCCACCGCGCCGCCCGCGATGCCCATGCCGGGGATCGGGCCCCAGCCGAAGATCAGCAACGGCGACAGCGGGATCAGCACCACCACGCCGGCCACCGTGACGTTGGCCGGCACCGACATGTTGCCGGTGCCGCGGATCACCGCCGCGAGCGAGTTGAAGATCCACACCAGCACCGCCCCGGCGAACACGACATGCGAGTACGTCAGGGCCGCTTCGAGCGACGCGCCGGTGCCACCCATCAGCGCATACAGCCAGCGCCCGCCGATGAGCAGCGCGAGCATGAAGGCGATGCCGAAGCCCGCCGCGATCACCATCGCGTGCACCGCCACGGCATCGGCCTCGTCGCGCCGCTGCGCGCCCAGCGCGCGTGCGACGGCGGACGCGATGCCGCCGCCCATCGCGCCGGCCGAGGTCATCTGCATCAGCATGACGATCGGGAACACCAGCGCCATGCCGGCCAACGCGTCGGTGCCGAGCTTGCCGACGAAGTAGGTTTCGATCAGGCCGACGGCGGCCTGCGCCACCATCACCAGCACGTTGGGCGCGGCCAGGCGCAGCAGCGTGGGGACGATCGGCCCTTCGAGCAGCAGGCGCGTGCGCGGCGCGATCTGCGGTGCGTGCCGCGTGTCGGCAGAGACGGTCGGGGTCGGGATGCTCATGACGGCCTCATGCCCGCGACGCGACGGCCGACGGCGACCGCACGCCGCCGGACACGGCTGGCCGGCGGATGATCAGCACCAACACCGCCGCCAGCAGGCAGGCAGCACCCGCCACGTACAGCGCCGGCGTGTAGGTCAGCAACAGCGTGCGCGCGAAGCCGGCGCCATAAGCCGCGGTGGCCGCACCCAATTGATGGGCCGCGAAGATCCAGCCGAAGATGAGACCCGCCTTCTGCGGGCCGAAGGCAGCGCCCGCGAGCTTGACGGTCGGCGGCACGGTGGCGATCCAGTCGAGCCCGTAGAACATCGCGAACAGGCCGAGGCCATAGATCGTGAAGTCCGAATGCGGCAGCCAGAACAGCGAGAGACCGCGCAAGCCGTAGTACCAGAAGAGCAGCTTGCGGTTGTCGTAGCGGTCCGACAGCCAGCCCGACAGGATCGTGCCGACGAAGTCGAAGGCCCCCATCATCGCCAGCACCGATGCGGCCGGCACGGCACTCATGCCGTAGTCGCCGCACAGCGAGATGAAGTGCGTCTGCACCAGCCCGTTGGTGCTGAGCCCACAGATGAAGAAGCTGCCGGCCAGGATCCAGAAGGTGCGGTTCGACGCGGCCTCGCGCAGCACCACGAAAGGCGTGCGCCAGTTCATGGCCGTGGCCGGCACGGCCGGCATCGCAGCGGCCTCCTTCGCGGTCTGGCCGAAGGGCAGCAGGCCGATGTCCGACGGCCGGTTGCGCACGAAGGCCAGCGCCAGCAGCCCGATCACGATGGCGCCCACGAACACCGGCACCACCGCGGAGCGCCAGCCCCAGTGTTCGATCATCCAGGCCGCGATCGGCAGGAAGGCCAGCTGCCCGGTGGCCGAGCTGGCCGCCAGCGCGCCGACCACCAGGCCGCGGCGCGCCACGAACCAGCGGTTGGCGACCACCGCGCCGAGCACCAGCGCGGTCATGCCGGTGCCGATGCCCAGCATCAGGCTCCACACGATGAAAAGCTGCCAGAGCTGCGAGGCCATCGTGACCATCGCCATGCCGAAGCCGACCAGCGCGAGGCCGGTGCACATCACCGCGCGCAGGCCGTAGCGTTCCATCAGCACCGCGGCGAACGGCCCCATCAGGCCGAACAGCGCGAAGCGCAGCGCCAGCGCGGACGACACCTGTTCGGTGCTCCAGCCGAACTCCTTGCCCAGTGGCTGCATCATCGCGCCGGGCAGGCCCAGCGCGGCCGACATCATCAGCATGGTGAGGAAGGTGACGGCGGCGACGATCCAGCCGTAGTGGATGCCGCGGCGTTGCAGCCAGGCGGAGAAGGGTTGGGCGAACATGGTCGTGGGGGATGTGAAGGGGCGGGGAAAAAGAGTCGTGCGGCGTGTCAGTCCAGCGCCTCGGCCTCGGGCGCCAGCAGAGCCAGTGAATCGTCGATGAGCGCATGCAGCGCGGCCACGCGCTCGATCCCCAGCTGCGCGTTGAGCTTCTGCTGCGCCGCCTTCCAGTGGCGCTGGGCCTCCTGGCGCTTCGCGACGCCGGCCTCGGTCGCCTGCACCAGCCGGCTGCGCGCATCGGCGCCAGGTGCCAGCACCAGCCAGCCGGCCGCGACCAGCGGCTGCAGGTTGCGGCTCAGCGTCGAGGGCGTCATCTTCATCCGGGCCGCCAGGTCGACGGGGCGGATCGGGCCCAGGCCCACGACGTGGCTCAGCAGCGAGTACTGGGTCGTCTTCATCCCGCACTGCATCACCTCGGCGTCGTAGTGCTGCGCGAGGCGCCGGGTGAGCTGGCGAACTTTGGAACTGGTGCAGCCCTGTAGCTTGATGTCGGTGCTCATGGCATATGATTGTAGCTGCAACTATTGCATATACATCAGTAAGGAGATTCGATGGCAGACGTCACCCCCCTCGACACCTGGATCGCCGAGGAGCGCGTGGTCCTTCAAAAGCTCGAGGCCGGCCCCGGCCCGGGCCTCGCACGCCTCGACGAGATCGCCGACAAGACGGGCCTCGAGGTGATGCAGGCAATGATCGACGGCAGGCTTCCCTATGCCGCGATCGCCAAGACGCTGGACTTCACGATCATCGAGGCCAGCGCCGGGCGCGCGGTGTTCCAGGGCACGCCGCTGGCGCAGCACCTGAATCCGCTGGGCACCATCCACGGCGGCTGGATCGCCACCCTGCTCGACTCGGCGCTCGGCTGCGCCATCCACACGATGATGCCGGCGGGCCGCAGCTACACGACGGCGGAACTCGGCGTGAACTATGTGAAGGCGGTCACGCCCAAGGTGCAGCGCGTGCGGGCCAAAGGCAAGGTGATCCACTGCGGGCGCCAGCTCGCCACCGCCGAGGCGCGCGTGGTCGGGCCCGACGGCACGTTGTATGCGCATGCGACCACGACCTGCCTGGTGTTCGAGCTGGCGCGCAAGCCAGCTTAAGTGAGCGCATGCAGGTGCGCGCGGCACCGAACTTGCTCTCGTTCGGGTCGCTACGAATCCACGCCTCCCATGCACATCGACTTCGCTACCCTCACCGAATACCAGCGCTACAAGCTCATGGCGAGCCTGATCGTGCCGCGCCCGATCGCGCTGGTGACCACGCTGGGCCCCGACGGCACCGTGAACGCCGCGCCCATCAGCATGTTCAACATGGTCGGCGAGGAGCCGCCGATCGTGATGATCAGCATGAACCGCCGCAGCGACCGGTCGCTCAAGGACACCGCGCGCAACATCGAGCGCACCGGTGAATTCGTGGTGCACCTGGCCGACGAGGCGACGGCCTGGCAGATGCACCAGTGCAGCGTCGAGCATCCACCGCATGTGAGCGAGCCGGCGGTGGTCGGCTTCACCACGCTGCCGAGCACGTCGGTGGCGCCGCCGCGCATCGCCGAGACACCGGTGGCCTTCGAGTGCACGCTGTTCGAGAAGATGCAGACCGAGAGCCGCAAGGTCTTCATCGGCCAGGTGCGCTGGCTGCACGTGCGCGACGGCCTGGTCGACGCCGCCACCTGGCGGGTCGACCTCGACAACTACTTTCCGGTGGGGCGCTTCGGGGGTGAGCTGTACGTGCGCACGCGCGATCGCTTCAAGGCCGCGCCGCCGGGCCAGCCAGCGGCCGAATAAACGGCGGTGCCGTAGGCTCAATGGCCCCGGGGTCGGTGGGTTCTTTGATAATGATTCGTATCGGCAACACGCAGCAGCCCGCCAGGGCCGCGCAGCGCCGACATTCGCCATCCAGGAGACCTCCATGACCGACCGCCGCCGCGCGACCGGCCGCAGCACGCTGCGCGCCCTCAGCCTCTTCGCCACCACCGCCTGCCTGGCCGCCGCGGCGCTGCCCGCGCAAGCCGCGGATGAACTGACGCTCTACACCACGCGCGAGCCGGGCCTGATCCAGCCGCTGCTCACCGCCTTCACCGCGACCACGAAGATCCAGGTGAACACCGTGTTCGTGAAGGACGGCCTGCTCGAGCGCGTGAAGGCCGAAGGCGCCCGCTCGCCGGCCGACGTGCTGATGACGGTCGACGTCGGCAACCTGCTCGACCTGGTCGACGGCGGCGTGACGCAGCCGGTGAAGTCGGCCGCGCTCGAATCGGCCATCCCGGCGAACCTGCGCGGCGCCGACGGCCATTGGTTCGCGCTGTCGATGCGCGCCCGCGTGCTGTACGCCGACAAGGGCCTGAAGCTCGGCGCCTTCCGCTACGAAGACCTCGCCGACCCGAAGTGGAAGGGCAAGGTCTGCATCCGCGCCGGCCAGCACCCCTACAACACGGCGCTGGTCGCGTCGCTGATCGCGCACGACGGCGAAGCCAAGACCGAGCAATGGCTGCGCGGCGTGAAGGCCAATCTGGCGCGCAAGGCGACCGGCGGCGACCGCGACGTGGCGCGCGACATCCTGGGCGGCATCTGCGACATCGGCCTGGCCAACTCGTACTACGTGGGCCAGATGAAGTCGTCCAAGGAAGGCAGCGACGCGCGCAAGTGGGGCGACGCCATCCAGGTGGTGCGCCCGACCTTCGCGAACGGCAAGAGCGGCGGCACGCACGTGAACATCAGCGGCGCGGCCGTGGCGAAGAACGCGCCGCAGCGCGCTAATGCCGTGAAGCTGCTGGAGTTCCTGGTGTCGGACTCGGCGCAGTCGCTCTATGCGCAGGCCAACTACGAATACCCGGTGCGCAAGGGCGTGGCGCTCGACCCGATCATCGGCCAGACCATCGGTGAACTGAAGGTCGACCCGCTGCCGCTCACCGAGATCGCCAAGTACCGCAAGCAGGCCAGCGCGCTGGTGGACAAGGTCGGCTTCGACCGGTGATCGCCATGCCGCGCGGCCTGCGCGCGGCCGGACCGCTCTGGCGCATCGCCACGCTGCTCGTGGCCCTCGGCGTGCTCGCGCCGGTGGCCTCGCTCGCCTGGCTGGCGCTGGGTGCGGACCTCTCGCACTGGGCCCACCTGCTGCAGTTCGTGCTGCCGCAGGCGGCGCTCAATACCGCGCTGCTGCTGGCCGGCGTCGGTGCGGTGGTGCTGGTGATCGGCACCGGCTGCGCCTGGCTGGTGAGCAGCTGCGACTTCCCCGGCCGGCGCGTGCTGCACTGGGCGCTGCTGCTGCCGCTGGCGATGCCGACCTACATCGTGGCCTTTGCGTACCTCGACCTGCTGCACCCGATCGGCCCCGTGCAGGGCGCGATCCGCTGGATGCTCGGCTACGACAGCCCGCGCCAGTTCCGCCTGCCCGACCTGCGGTCGATGGGTGGCGCGATCTTCGTGCTCGGCGTCGTGCTCTACCCCTATGTCTACATGACAGCGCGCGCCATGTTCATGACGCAGCCGGCACACCTGATGGAGGCCGCACGCACGCTGGGTGAAAGCCGCCTGGGCGCCTTTCGCCGCGTGGCGCTGCCGCTCGCGCGCCCGGCCATCGCGGTGGGCCTGAGCCTGGCGCTGCTGGAGACGCTCAACGACATCGGCGCGTCCGAATTCCTCGGCATCCAGACGCTCACGGTGGCGGTCTACACCACGTGGATCACCCGCTCCGATCTGGCGGGCGCCGCGCAGATCGCCTGCGCCATGTTGCTGGTGGTGATCGCGCTGGTCCTGCTGGAGCGCCACGGGCGGCGGCACCAGCGCTTCGGCTCGGCGCAGCGCATGCGCGCCATGCAGCCGCGGCCGCTGCACGGCATGGCCGCCTGGATGGCGACCATCGCGGCCTCGGGGCCGGTGCTGGTCGGCTTCGTCGCACCGGCCGCCTACCTGGTGTGGGAAAGCATCAAGCGCCTGCAACTCGGCCAGGGCATCTCGCGGGGGCTGGTGACCAGCCTGGGCAACACGATCGCGCTGGCGCTGGGCGTCACCGTGCTGGCGGTGGCAGTGGGGCTGGTGGTCGCGTGGACGGCGCGCAGCCACGCGTCGGCGCCCAACCCCGCGCGCTGGCAGGCGCGCGCCGCGACGCTCGGCTACGCCCTGCCCGGCACGGTGCTCGCCATCGGCCTGCTCACCCCCGCCCTGGCGGTCGATGCGCGCGTGGCCGGCTGGCTGGGCCTGCCGGGCCTGCCGCTGATGGCGCTGGGCATGGTGCTGGTGGTGGCCTGCGTGATCCGCTTTCTGGCGATGCCGGTGGGCGGCATCGAGTCGGGGCTGGCACGCATCCCGCCGGCGCTCGAACAGGCGGCGCGCCTGCTCGGCGAGAACGCGACCGGCACGCTGCGCCGCGTCCACCTGCCGCTGCTGCAACCGGCCATCGGCGCCAGTGCACTGCTTGTCTTCGTCGACGCGATGAAGGAACTGCCCGCCACGCTGCTGCTGCGGCCCGCCAACTTCGACACCCTCGCCACCTGGCTCTACGCCGAGGCGGCGCGCGGCACCTACGAGGAAGGCGCGCTCGCGGCGCTGGCCATCGTGGCGGCCGGCCTGCTGCCGGTCGTGCTACTGGCGCGCACGCAGTTCCGCCAGGCGCCCGCCGCCGGCCACCAGAATCCACACCCATGACCGCCGCCCTGCACATCCAAGACCTTCAGCTGGGCTACGACGGCGCGCGCGGCCTGCACACCGTGGTCGACGGCTTCTCGCTCGACCTCGACGCCGGGCGCATCGGCTGCCTGCTCGGCCCCTCGGGCTGCGGCAAGACGACGGTGCTGCGCGCCATCGCCGGCTTCGAACCGGTGCGCGCCGGGCGCATCGAACTGGGCGGCGTGCTGCTCTCCGCGCCCGGCACGCACCGGCCGCCGGAACAGCGCCGCGTGGGCATGATGTTCCAGGAGTACGCGCTGTTCCCGCACCTCACGGCGGCGCAGAACGTGGGCTTCGGGCTGCGTCGTGCAACGGCTGCTGAGCGACACGCGCGGGTGGACGCGATGCTGACGCTGGTGGGCCTGGCCGAGGCCGGCGCGCGCTTCCCGCATGAACTGTCGGGGGGGCAGCAGCAACGCATCGCACTGGCCCGCGCACTGGCCCCGTCCCCTGCCCTGCTGCTGCTCGACGAGCCCTTCTCCAACCTCGATGGCGCGACCCGCGAGCGCCTGACCGCCGAGGTCCGCGACATCCTCCAGCAGGCCGGCCAGACCGCCATGCTGGTGACGCACAACGAGCGCGAGGCCCAGGTGATGGCCGACCGGATCGGCACGATGCACAACGGCCGCCTGAGCCGTTGGGTGTAGGCCGAACGACCCAGTTCACGCGCAGCGCGAAGGGCGGCGGCGCCAGCCTTTATATTGCGGTGCAGCGTCGACCCCGGCGCCCTCTTTCAGGACATCGCCGCATGAAGCTCCGCTTTCTCACGCCCGCCGACACGCCGCTGGCCAGCGCCGACACCCAGCTCCTCGAGGCGCTGCGCGCGGAGCTGCTGAAACGACCCGACGTCGTCGAAGTCAGGGACGTCGAAGAAGCCGACGCGCTGATCCTGCACGAGCCCTGGGCCTTCCGCGAATGGCGCTACATCGACAAGCTGGTGGCCGATCCGATCGTCGGGCGTTTTCCGCAGAAGGTCTACACGCTGAACGAGGACGATGCCGCCGCGGGCCTGCTGCGCGGCATCTACACCTGCCTGCAGCGCAGCCGCTTCGATCCGAAGCTGCACGCGGCGATCCCGTTCGTCGCACAGCCGAACGAAGAGGTCGCGGCCCAGGCGGGCACCCCACGCCCGCCGGCCACCCTGCTGGCCACGTGGCGCGGCAATCCCAAGTCCAACCGGAAGCTGCGCCAGGGCCTGCTCGACGTCTGCGCCCGTTCGCCGGTGTTCAAGGCCGAATCCACCGAAAGCTGGCTCAACCACGGCGCGGATGAGAAGCGGCGCTACGTCGAGCTGCTGCGCTCGGGCAAGTTCTCGCTGTGCCCCGGCGGCTGGGCGCCTGCGTCGATGCGCGTCTTCGAAAGCATGGCGCTGGGCGTGGCGCCGGCGATCCTGGCCGACGAGTTCGTCGAGCCTGCGGGTCCGGACTGGCACACGCTGTCGGTGAAGGTGCGCGAAGCCGAGCTGTCGTCGCTGCAGCAGACGCTCGAGGCCCGTGCCGCCGACTACATGGCGATGGGCGAGGCCGCGCACCAGGCCTGGCAGGCGTACTTTCGCCCCGACCGGATCATTCCGTACTACGCCGATGCCCTGCTGGGCCTCATCCGCAACACCCGCACCGACGGCTCGGCCGCCGCGGAGGTCGCCCGCTGGCGGTCTCCGCAGATGGCGCGGCTCAACGGCTGGACGCTGCCGCAACGCATCGCCAACAAGGTGACGCGCGTGCTGGAGAAGATCGGCCGCTGATCAGCGTGCGTGCGCCTCGGCCCAGCGCACGATGTCGGCCGCGCCCATGGCGCCGGCCTGACGGGCGATCTCGCGGCCGCCCTTGAAGAGGGCCTGCGTGGGGATGCTGCGGATATTGAAGCGCGCGCCCAGCGCCGGCACGGCCTCGGTGTCGACCTTGGCGAGGCGCATGCGCGGCTCCAGCCGGGCGGCTGCCGCCTCGAAGCCCGGCGCCATCTGGCGGCAGGGCCCGCACCAGGGCGCCCAGAAATCGACCAGCACGGGGATGTCGTTGCGCGCCACGTGACGCTCGAAGCTGGATTCGTTGAGCGCGGTGGAATGGCCGGTGAAGAGCGCTTGATGGCAGCTGCCGCAGTCCGGGGCACTGCCCGTCTGGTCCGCGCGCACGCGGTTGGTGGTGTGGCAGTGCGGGCAGACGATGTGCAGCGTGTCGGTCATGAGGGCGACTCCGGAAGGACGATGTTCAACGGTGCAACTGAGGCCCACCCGCGGGCTTTGCAAGCCCCCGGCGCGGCGCGACCGCGGTCGGCGTCGCACAATCGGCGGTTCGAACACCAGCGGACCCACGAGATGCGACTCCTCCACACCATGCTGCGCGTCGGCGACCTGCAGCGCTCCATCGACTTCTACACAAAGGTGCTGGGCATGCAGCTGCTGCGCACCTCCGAGAACCCGGACTACAAGTACAGCCTGGCCTTCGTCGGGTACGAAGGCAACCCGGCCCAGGCCGAGATCGAGCTGACCTACAACTGGGGCACCGAGCACTACGAGATGGGCACCGCCTACGGCCACATCGCACTGGGTGTGCCCGACGCCTACGCGGCCTGCGACAAGATCAAGGCGGCCGGCGGCAACGTGACGCGCGAAGCCGGCCCGGTGAAGGGCGGCACCACCGTGATCGCCTTCGTGACGGACCCGGACGGCTACAAGATCGAGCTGATCCAGCGCCAGGAAGGCGCCGAGGGCGGCGGCCTGCGCTGAGCGCGCCTGCCGGCCTGCCGCGTCACTTCATCTTCGACGCCTGCCGGAAGCAGCCGATCATCTTCTCGGTGCTCGGCGTGCGGCGCTTGCCGCGCATCGTGATCAGCCCGACCGGCGGCAGATCGATCGGCACCTTGAGCGGCAGCACCTGGAGGCTCCCGCCGGCTTCGAAGTGCCGCGCCACCGACCGCGCCATGAAGGCGGCCGCGTCGCGCTGCCACAGGAAGCTCATCTGCGCGAGGAAGGAGGCGGACTCGATGATGTCCGCCGGCGGATGCACGCCATCCCGGAAGAACATCTGGTCGAGCTTGACGCGCAGCGATGCCCAGGGCGGTGGCATCACGCAGGGCACACGGGCGAGGTCGGCCCACCCGAGACGGCGCTTCACGAGCAGGGGGTGGCCGGGGCGCACCACCACCGCCATGGGCTCGTCGTAGAGCGCCTCGGTTTCCAGGTCGGGCGCGGCATAGCCGGGCTCGAGCCGGCCGACGAACACGTCGAGTTCGCCCAGGCGCAACTTGGGCAGCAGCCGTGTCAGGTCGCCCTCCTCCACCAGCACCGTGGTCAGGGCCGAGCTCGCCTTGAGCATCTCGACCGCGCGCGCCACCAGCACCGGCATCGCCACCACCATCGCGCCGACGCTGGTCCGGCCGGCGGCACCGCTGGCCACCGCGTCGATCTCGTCGCGCGTGCGGCCGTAGTCGGCCAGCACCGAGCGGGCGAAGCGCACCACGCTGTCGCCGTAGGGCGTGGGCTCCGTGCCGCGCGTGGAGCGGTCGAAGAGCGCCAGCCCGAACATCCGCTCGATTTCGGCGAGGGATTTCGAGACGGCCGGCTGCGTCACCGACAGGAACTCGGCCGCGCGGCCCAGGTGCCTGAACTGGTCGAGCGCCACCAGCATCTGCAAGTGCCGCAGCTTGAGGTTGGAACGCAGAACGCGGTCGATGTCGCTCATGGGAGGTCTCCTGGGTCCGTTCGCTTCATAACCTTCACGACATGAAGAGAGTCGCCTATTTCATTGGAATGCAATGATTCTCTCCGGAAGAATCGGCCCCGCCCATCCAACAAGAATTCTGGAGACAACGATGAAAACCACCACGTCCGTGGCGCGGCGCCACTTCGTGCTTGGCGGGCTCGGCGCGGCTGCGCTGATCGCCGCGCCGGCACGCGCGCTTGCAGCCGGCTATCCCGAGCGTCCGATCACCTTCATCTGCCCCTGGCCGGCCGGCGGCACCGCCGACCGGTCGATGCGCACGATCTGCCAGATCGCGGGGAGCGAACTCGGACAGCCGATCGCGCTCGAGAACCGCGCGGGTGCATCGGGCATGCTGGGCACCAAGGCGATGGCCTCGGCGAAGCCCGACGGCTACACGATCGGACAGATCCCCATCTCGGTCACGCGCTTCGCGCAACTCGGCACGGTGCAGATCGACCCGCTCAAGGACCTCACCTACCTCGCGCGCACCTCGGGGCAGACCTTCGGCATCGCCGTGCCGGCCAATTCCCCCTTCAAGTCCCTGAAGGATGTGGTGACCCAGGCCAAGGCGAAGCCGGGCATCCTCACCTATGCCCACGCCGGCATCGGCGGCGCCACGCACGTCGGCATGGAGCAGTTCGCGCAGGCCGCCGGCGTCAAGTTCAATGCCATCGCCTACAAGGGCGGCTCGGCCGCCTTGCAGGACGTGCTGGGCGAGCAGGTCGACATGCTGGCCGACAGCAGCTCGTGGGCGCCGCATGTCGAAAGCGGCAAGCTGCGCCTGCTCGCGACCTGGGGTGAAGCGCGCACCCCACGCTTCAAGGACACGCCCACGCTCAAGGAACTCGGCTTCGACGTCGTGGTGGAAGCACCCAACGGCATCGGTGCGCCCGCCGGCCTGCCGCCCGACGTGGAAAAGCGCCTGCGCGATGCCTTCCGGGTCGCGGTCCAGAGCGACGACTTCCGCAAGGTGGCCGAGAGCATCGACGCACCGGTCATGTACCAGGACGGCCCGGATTACCGCAAGTACGTCCAGTCGGTGTACCGGCAGGAGACCGAGCTGATCCGCAAACTGAATCTCAAGGAAATGATGGCGAAAGGCTGACGCCTGCCTCGCCATGCCGCATGAACCACAGCCCCCTGCTCCGCCTGCATCCGAACGACAACGTGCTGGTCGCCAAGGCATCCATCGGCCTGGGTGAGTCGATCGCGACCTTCGGCGTGCGCGCACGCGCCCAGATCCCGGCCGGCCACAAGATCGCCGCCTGCGCCATCGCAGCCGGAGAGCCGGTCAGGAAGTACGACACGGTCATCGGCGTGGCGTCGCGCGACCTGCAGGCGGGCGACTACGTGCACAGCCACAACCTCACGCTGGTCGACTTCTACCGCGACCCGGCCTTCTGCACCGACGTGCGCCCGGTGGCCTTCGTGCCGGCAGCCGAGCGCGCGACCTTCATGGGCTTCGTGCGGCCGGACGGCGGCGTGGGCACGCGCAACTTCATCGGCATCCTGTCGTCGGTGAATTGCTCCGCGACGGTGATCAAGCACATCGCGGCGCACTTCACACCCGAGCGGCTCGCGGCCTACCCGCACGTGGACGGCGTGGTCGCCTTCGCGCAAACCAGCGGCTGCGGCATGTCGTCGCCCAGCGAGCACTTCGACGTGCTGCGCCGCACGCTGGCGGGCTATGCACGCCACCCGAACCTGGCGGGCGTGCTCATCGTCGGGCTGGGCTGCGAGCGCAACCAGGTCGATGCGCTGGTCGACTCGCAGCAGCTCGAACCCGGCCGGTTGATGCGCACGCTGGTGATGCAGGACGTCGGCGGCACGCGCAAGACGATCGAGGCCGGCATCCGCGCCATCGAGGACATGCTGCCGGATGCCGACGCGGCACGGCGCACGCGGGTCGGCGCACATCACCTGAAGATCGGGCTCGAATGCGGCGGATCGGACGGCTTCTCGGCCATCTCGGCCAACCCGGCGCTCGGTGCCGCGATGGACGTGCTGGTGCAGCACGGCGGCACCGCTATCCTGTCGGAGACGCCGGAGATCCATGGCGTCGAATTCATGCTGACGCGGCGTGCCATCACGCCGGCCGTCGGGCAGAAACTGCTCGACCGGCTGGCCTGGTGGGAACGCTACGCGGCCGGCCAGAACGCGCAGTTCAACGGCGTCGTCGGCCACGGCAACCAGGCCGGCGGGCTGGCGAACATCTTCGAGAAATCGCTCGGCTCCGCGATGAAGGGCGGCACCACGCCGCTGCGTGCGGTGTACGAGTACGCGGAGCGGATCGAGGAGCACGGCTTCGTCTTCATGGACTCCCCCGGCTACGACCCGGTCGCGGCCACCGGCCAGATCGCCAGCGGCGCGCAATTGATCTGCTTCACGACCGGACGCGGTTCGATGTTCGGCAGCAAGCCCGCCCCCACCATCAAGCTCGCGAGCAACACGCCGATGTACCGCCGGCTCGAGGAAGACATGGACATCAACTGCGGCGTGGTGATCGACGGCGACATGAACGTGCCAGAGCTCGGGCAGCGCATCTTCGAGCAGATCCTTCGCCACGCGTCCGGCGAACCGACGAAGAGCGAGACGCTCGGCCTCGGTGACCACGAATTCGTGCCGTGGCATCTCGGCATCGTCAGCTGACGCGCTCCTCCAATCCCTGAAGAAAATCATGCCCGCTCACAACCCCTTCAAGACCGCACTCGCCGCACGCCAGCCGCAGGTCGGCCTCTGGCTGTCGATGGCCGACCCGTACATGGCCGAGGTCAGCGCGACCACCGGCTTCGACTGGCTGCTGATCGATGGCGAACACGCGCCCAACGACCTGCGCTCCACCCTGGCCGCCCTGCAGGCCGTGGCGCCGCATCCCGCGCAGCCGGTGGTGCGCGCGGTGAACGGCGACACCGCGCTGATCAAGCAGTTGCTCGACATCGGCGCGCGGAGCCTGCTGGTGCCGATGGTCGACACGGCCGAGCAGGCCCGCGCACTGGTGTCGGCCACGCGCTATCCGCCGCGCGGTATCCGGGGTGTGGGCAGTGCCGTGGGGCGCGCCTCGCAATGGAGTGCACGCGCCGACTACCTCGACACCGCGGACGACGAGGTCTGCCTGCTGGTGCAGGCCGAGACGGTGACGGCGCTGTCGAACCTGGCGGCGATCTGTGCGGTGGATGGCGTCCACGGCGTCTTCATCGGCCCGGCCGATCTCGCTGCCTCGATGGGACACCGCGGACGGCCGGGGCATCCCGAGGTGCAGGCGGCGATCGAGGCGGCCATGCGGACCATCGTGGCCTCGGGCAAGGCCGCAGGCACGCTGACCTCCGACCCGGCGCTGGCGCGGCGCTACCTCGACCTGGGTTGCACCTTCGTCGCGGTGGGCGTCGACGTGCTGCTCTACGCAGGCGCGGCGCGCAGGCTGGCCGCCGACTTCCTTCGGCGCCCAGCGCCGCCGGTCGCGATCGCGCAGGAGCGCGGCGCCTACTGAGCCGCGCGGGTACGGGTCATTCAGCAGCCCAGCCGGTCGGCCAGCACCCCGATGTCGGCGACGTGCAGCTCGTTGCCGGCTTGTGGCGACACATCCTTCGGCTGCGCCGCACCGAACTCGTTCGGACGCTCGATGTAGGCCGTGCGCAGCCCGCAGGCACGCGCCGCGGCCAGGTCGTCATGGTGCGCGGCCGCCAGCATCACCTGCCGCGGCGCGATGTCGAACACGCCGGCCACGCCCAGGTAGGTGCGCGGGTCCGGCTTGTAGGCCTTGAAGACCTCGGCGGAGAGCACGCAGTCCCAGGGCAGGCCGGCATGCTTCGCCATCTCGGTCAAGAGACCGATGTTGCCGTTGGACAGCGTGCACACGATGTATTTCGACTTCAGCCGCGCGAGGCCGGCCACCGCGTCGGGCCAGGCCGGCAGGCGGTGCCAGGCGCGGTTGAGTTCGCGCTTGTGCGCCGCATCGAGCCGCGTCACGCCGAGATCGCGCAGCACGTTCTCGAGGATGCTCAGGTGCAGTTCGTCGAGCAGCGTGAAGCCGCCCTCGCCCGCCGCGATCCGTTCCATCACGCCCCGCATCGCGGGCTGGTAACCGGCGCGCCAGGCCAGCGCGAAGGCGCCGCCGTCGACACCGGGCAGCAGGCGCTCGACCTCGGCCGCAATGCCGCCGTGCCAGTCGACCACGGTGCCGAACACGTCGAAGGCGATGACCTTCAGGTCGTCGACGTCGGGCTGCGCCTGCATGGCGTTCAGCGCGCCAGTTGCGTGGCTTCGCGCGCCAGTTGTTCGATGCGCGCCCAATCGCCCTGCTGGATGGCGTCGGTCGGCACGATCCACGAGCCGCCCACGCAGGCCACGTTCGACAGCGCGAGGAACTCCGCCGCGTTGCCCGCGTGGATGCCGCCCGTCGGGCAGAAGGTCACGTCGCCGAACGGCCCTTGCCAGGCCTTGAGCATCGGCAGGCCGCCGGCCTGCATCGCGGGGAAGAACTTGAGCTGCTGGTAGCCGTCCTCCTGCGCCATCATGATTTCGCTGCCGGTCGCCACGCCGGGCAACAGCGGCAGGCCGAGGTCACGGCAGGCCTTGCCGACCGCGGACGTGTAGCCGGGGCTCACGCCGAACTTCGCACCCGCCAGCACCGAGGCCTGCGCGTCGGACGCGCTGCGGATGGTGCCGGCGCCGGCCACGGCCTCGGGCACGTCGCGGGCGATGGCCTCGATGCACTGCAGCGCCTGCGGCGTGCGCAGCGTGACTTCGAGCATGCGGATGCCGCCGGCCACCAGCGCGCGCGCCAGCGGCACGGCATGCGCCACGTCGTGCAGCACGATCACCGGGATCACCGGCGCATCGCGCATCACGTCGAGCGCGGTCAATTTGTCGGGGTTTACAGCCATGAGCAGGCTCCTTCTTCTGCGGTGAGCGCATTGCGGCGCATGCCGGCGAACAGTTCGCGGCCGAGGCCGCGGCCGTCCGCCAGGCGTTGTTCGTCGGGCATGGTAGCCGTCTCGCGTTGCGCCCATTCGTCGTCCGGCAGCAGCACCGCCAGGGTGCCGGCCACGCCGTCGAGCCGGATCACATCGCCGTCGCGCACCTTGGCGAGCGGACCGCCGGCCGCTGCTTCGGGCGAGACGTGGATGGCCGCGGGCACCTTGCCCGACGCGCCGCTCATGCGGCCGTCGGTGACCAGCGCCACGCGGAAGCCCTTGCCCTGCAGCACCGACAGCGGCGGCGTGAGCTTGTGCAGCTCGGGCATGCCGTTGGCCTGCGGGCCCTGCCAGCGCACCACGCAGACCACGTCGCGGTCGAGCTCGCCGGCGGTGAAGGCCTTCTGCAGCGCCGCCTGCGAGTCGAACACCCGCGCGGGCGCTTCGATCACGTGGCGGTCGTCGGGCACCGACGAGACCTTGATGACGCTGCGACCCAGGTTGCCGGTGAGCAGCTTGAGCCCGCCGGTGGCGCTGAACGGTGCCGACACGGGACGCGCGACGGCGTCGTTCTTCGACGGCGCCGCCGAGTGCCAGTGCAGCACGCCCTCGGCCGAGGGCTCGCCGGCCATCGTGGGGATGTTGGCGAACTCGGCGATGCCGCCGGCCCGCACGGTCAGCACATCGGCGTGCATGAGCCCGGCGCCGACCAGTTCGCCGATCACGTAGCCGGGGCCGCCGGCGTCCTGGAAGGCGTTCACGTCGGCGCTGCCGTTGGGATAGACCCGCGTGAGCAGCGGCACCACGTCGGACAGTTCGGAGAAATCGTTCCAGTCGATCACGATGCCGGCGGCACGCGCCACCGCCACCCAGTGGATCAGGTGGTTGGTCGACCCGCCGGTGGCCAGCAGCGCCGCCATCGCGTTGACGATGGCGCGCTCGTCGACCAGCCGGCCGATCGGCGGGCACCGGAACGCTGCCGGCGACGCCTTGCCGAGCACCGTGCGCACGGCCTCGCGCGTGAGCGCCTCGCGCATCGCGTTGCCGGGCTGGATGAAGGCGGTACCGGGCACGTGCAGGCCCATCGCCTCGAGCAGCATCTGGTTGCTGTTGGCGGTGCCGTAGAAGGTGCAGGTGCCAGGCGCGTGGTAGGCAGCCATCTCGGCCTCCATCAGGCCCGCGCGGCCAACCAGGCCTTGCGCCGCCTGTTCGCGCACCTTGGCCTTGTCGCTGTTCGACAGGCCCGAGGGCATCGGCCCGGCCGGCACGAAGACGGTGGGCAGGTGGCCGAAGTGCAGCGCGCCGATCAAGAGGCCGGGCACGATCTTGTCGCACACGCCCAGCATCAGTGCGGCGTCGAACATGTCGTGCGTGAGGGCGACGGCCGTGCCCATCGCGATCACGTCGCGGCTGAACAGGCTCAGCTCCATGCCCGGCGTACCCTGCGTGACGCCGTCGCACATGGCCGGCACGCCGCCGGCCACCTGCGCGGTGGCGCCGAGGCGACGGGCCTCGTGCTTGATGATGTCCGGGTAGCCCTGGTACGGCGCGTGGGCCGAGAGCATGTCGTTGTAGGCGGTGACGATGCCGATGTTTGGCGCGCGCTCGGCGACGATCTTGAGCTTGTCGTTGACCGGCACGCCGGCCACCGCGTGGGCCACGTTCGCGCAGCCCATGCGGTCGGAACCGCGGTCTCGGCGCCCGTAGGCGTCGATCTGTTCCAGGTAGGCCGCGCGGGTCGGCGCGCTGCGTTCGCGGATGCGCCGGGTGACGGCTTGGACGGTGTCGTGGAGTGGCATGCTGGGGCTGTGGGTGCGCCGGCTGGCTGGGGCTTCATGGTAAACCCTGGACCCGCCGCGCCGTGCAGGCGAAGGGCGCGCGGCGCCCCTTCGCACTGCGGGATGGAAATTACTTGCCGCGGGTCTGCGCCACGGCCGCGTTGACCGCGTCCCAGGTCTCCTGACCCACGGACTTCGCGATCCCGACGTTCACGCTGACGAGCTTCTCGCGCATGCGGTTGGCCTCGGACGCCGGCAGTTCATTCACCTGCATGCCCTTGCCCTTGAGCTCGGCCAGCGCCTTGGCGGCTTCCTCGCGCGTGTCCTTGCGCTCGAAGTCGCGGCTCTTCACGGCGGCGTCCTGCAGGACCTTCTTCTCGGCCGGGCTCAGCGTGTCCCACCACTTCTTGCTCACCGTGACGATCCAGGGGCTGTAGACGTGGTTGGTCACCGTCAGGTACTTCTGCACCTCGTAGAACTTGCTCGATACCACGGTGTTGAACGGGTTCTCCTGGCCATCCACGGCGCGCGTTTCCAGCGCGGTGAACAGTTCGGAGAAAGGCAGCGGCACCGCGTTGGCACCGAGCGCCTTGAAGCTGTCGAGGAACACGTTGTTCTGCATCACGCGCAGCTTGATGTCGTTCATGTCCTCCAGCTTGTTGACCGGGCGCTTGCTGTTGGTAAGGTTGCGAAAGCCGTTCTCCCAGTACACCAGACCGACCATGCCCTTGGGCTCCAGCTTGGCCTTGACCTTCTCGCCCACCGGGCCGTCGAGCACGGCGTCGGCTTCCTTCACATTGGCAAAGAGGAAGGGCGTGTCCCACACCGCCATCTCGGGCACGATGCCCACCAGCGTGGCGGTCGAGCCGACCATCATCTCCTGCGCGCCGCCGATGAGCGCCTGCTGCATCTGGGTGTCGGAACCGAGCGACGCATTGCCGATGCCGCGGATCTTCATCTTGCCGCCGGTGGCCTTCTCCACCGCCTCGGCGAAGACCCGCACGGCGCGGCCCTGGTTGGAGTTGTCCACCAGGCCATAGCCGAAGCGCACGATGCGCGGCTTGAAGTCCTGGGCCTGGACGGCGCCTGCGGCGGCGAGTGCGGCCACCAGGCCGGCGAGAGCGAAACGAATGCGCATGGGAAGTCTCCTGTTGTGGAAAGGATGGCAGAAAGAAAAGGAAAAGGGTTCGGCGCGCCGGCGCTCAATGCATCCAGGCCAGCGGCGCGGTGATGAGCGACGGGAACAGCACGAACAGCACGGCCAGCAGCACGTACATGAGCAGGAAGGGCGTGGTGCCCTTGATCACGGTTTCCATGCGCAGATTGCCGACACCGGCCACCACGTTCTGCACGGTGCCGACCGGCGGCGTGATCAGGCCGATGCAGCCCACGTAGATGAACATGAAACCGAAGTACACCGGATCGATGCCGGCCTTGACGGCCAGCGGCGCGCACACGGGGCCGAAGATCAGGATGGTGGGCGTCAGGTCCATCGCGGTGCCGACCACCAGCAGGAACAGCATCATCAGCGCCATGAACACGATGGGGTTGCCCATCACGCCCGAGAAACTGTCGGCCAGCATGTTGGGCAGGTCGGCCAGCGTGATCATGTAGGCCGTCACGGTGGCCGCGCCGCACAGGAACATCACCACCGCCGTGGTCTTGCCCGCGGCCAGGAACACCTCGTAGAGCCGGGCCCAGGTCATTTCGCGGTAGACGAACATCGAGACGATAAGCGCGTAGACCGCGGCCACCACCGCCGCTTCGGTCGGCGTGAAGATGCCGCCCTTGAGGCCGCCCAGGATGATGACCGGCATCATCATGGCCCAGAAGCTGTGCAGCAGCGCCTTCATCCGCGCGCCCCACGCCACGCGCGGCATGGCTGGCAAGCGATGCTTGCGGGCGATCCACCACCAGGCGCCGATCAGGAACACGCCCATCATCAGGCCGGGGAACACGCCGGCGAGGAACAGCTTGCTGATCGACGTGTTGGTCGTCACGCCGTAGATCACGAAAGGCATCGACGGCGGGATGATCGGCGCGATGATCCCCCCCGACGCGAGCAGGCCCGCGCTGTAGCCGGGCGGGTACTTCTGCTCACGCATCATCGGCAGCAGGATGGTGGCGAGCGCGGCGGTGTCGGCGATGGCCGAGCCGCTCATCGACGCCAGCAGCACCGCGGCGCCGATGGCCACGAAGCCCAGGCCGCCGGGGATGTGCCCCACGAACGCACGGGCCAGGTCGATGATGCGGCGCGACAGGCCGCCCGCGTTCATCAGCTCGCCGGCCAGGATGAAGAAGGGCACGGCCAGCAGCGGGAAGTTGTCGAAGCCGGCCTGCAGGTTCTGCGCGAGCAGCTGCGCGTCGAAGAAGTCCAGGTGCCACATGAGCGCGACACCGGTCAGCACCAGCGCATGGGCGATCGGCATGCCGATCACCATGCCGCCGATGAGCACGATCAGGAAGATGGCGGTGACGATCATGGCGCCGCCCTCACTCGATCTCGCCGGCGTCGCCGGACGTGGCCGGCGGCGCGCCGCGCACCAGGTCGAACACCAGCGCGACCAAGAGGCCGACCGCCAGCACCAGCGTGGCGGCCGCACCGATCGCCAGCGGATAGCCCAGCACGGTGCTGTAGCTCTCCATGCCGGCGATCACCTGGCCCCAGGCGCCCTTGAGCAGCAGCACCATGCACAGCGCGACCAGTGCCTGGCTCACCCAGAACAGGCCCTTGCGCGACCCGCCCTTCAGGCGCGAGGTCAGCATGTCGAAGCCCAGGTGCTTGCCCTCGAAGGCGGCCACGATGGTGCCGACAGCCACCAGCCAGACGAAGAGCAGGCGCGAGATTTCCTCGTACGAGACGATGCTGGTGGCGAACACGTAGCGCAGCACGACGTTGACGAAGACGGCGATGACCATGCCGGCCAGCGCCACGACCATGAAGAGTTCGGCCAGGCGGTGCAGCGCCGGCTTTCGGGGCGCCGGCGTGGTGGAAGGGGGATGACTCATGCGATGTCTCCGGGCGACGTGTCGCGCCCTGTGGTGGGATGGGGAGGTGCGGTCGCGGCCTGCGTCGGTGCGGCCCAGGCGACCACCGCGGCGACCAGGTCCGCCATGGGCTGCGTGGCGTCCAGCACCAGCACGCCCGGCTCGCCCACGGGCGATTCGAGCGTGGCGAACTGGTTCGACACCAGCGCCGGCGAGAAGAAATGACCGGCCCGCGACTGCACCCGGGCCAGCGCCGCGTCGTAGTCGAGGGCCAGGAAGACGAAGCCCAGGTGCGGCGTGGCCTCACGCAGCCGGTCGCGGTAACGGCGGCGCAGCGCGGAACAGGTCAGCACCCGGCCGGCGCCCTCGGACGGCGACGCCAGCAGGCCGGCCAGTCGGTCCAGCCAGCCGGCGCGGTCGGCATCGGTCAGCGGTGTGCCCGCGCGCATCTTGGCGACGCTCTCGGGCGCGTGGTACGTGTCGCCCTCGTGCAGCGTCCAGCCCAGGGCGTCCGCACAGGCCGCACCGACGCTGGACTTGCCGCAGCCGGAGACGCCCATGACCACGATGGCTTGGGGTTCGAAGGATGAGATAGCGCTGTCCATTGAGAATCAAAAAAAGCCCGGTCGAAAGGCCGGGCCATGGCCGCCATTGTCTTCAAAAAAAGGAGTCTCACAGGGAAGCGCTCGCTGACTCGACGTGTACACGGCGCGTTCTACTTGTTAACCCTGTGATGGATAGCGCTATCCTAGAGAACAATGGGCGCTCCTTTCATCCGGATTTACCCTTGACCGACGCGACCCGCCGCCCTCGCCGCTCCAGTGGCCGCATCACGCTCGACGACGTGGCACGCGCAGCGTCTGTCAGCCCGATCACCGTGTCGCGGGCGCTGCGCGGCGAACGCAGCGTCGACCCGGCGCTGACCGCACGGGTGCGGGAGGCGGCCGGGCGCCTGGGCTACGTGCCCGACCCCGCCGCGCGCGCCCTGGCGTCGCAGCGCAGCAGCCAGGTCCTGGTGCTGGTGCCGATGCTGTCCAACACCCTGTTCGTGGATCTGCTGGAGGCGGTGCACCGCACCCTGTTCCCCGAGGGCTACCAGCCCTTCATCGGCGTGACGCACTACGACAGCGCCGAAGAAGAACTGCTGCTGCACACCTACCTGCCCCACCGTCCGGCCGGCCTGCTGGTGACCGGCTTCGACCGCAGCGAAACGGCGCGCCAGCTCATCGTGCGCAGCGGCGTGCCCTGCGTGCATCTGATGGAAACCAGCACCGCGCCCGGCGTCGCGTGCGTGGGGTTTTCGCAGGTGGACGCGGGCGCCGCCATCACGCGCCACCTGCTGGCGCGCGGGCGCCGCCGCATCGCCTTCTGCGGCGCCCAGCTCGACCCGCGCGTGATGCAACGCGCCGAAGGCTACCGCCGCGCCCTGCGCGAGGCGGGCCTCTACGACCCGCGGCTGGAAATGCTCAGCCCCGAGCGGTCGTCGATCGCCCTGGGGGCGCGCCTGTTCGAGGAGATGCTGCAGCGCATGCCGGACATCGACGCGATCTTCTTCTGCAACGACGACATCGCCCAGGGCGGGCTGCTGGCCGCCAACCGCCTGCAGGTGGCGGTGCCGGGCCGCATCGCCATCGCCGGCTTCAACGACCTGGCGGGCAGCGACCAGATGGTGCCGCCGCTCACCACCGTGCGGACACCGCGCAGCGAAGTGGGCCGGGCCGGCGCCGAGATGCTGCTGGGCATGATGCGCGGCACGCTGCCGCTGCCCGGCTGCGTCGAACTGGACTACGAGCTGGTCGTGCGCGGCAGCAGCTGAGGCCGGGCACAAAAAAGCCTGGTCGAGACCAGGCGGGTGGCTGACGTGCGCGCGGCCGGTCAGTCCAGCAGTTTGACCTCGACGCGGCGCGCCTGGGCGTTGTTGCCCGAGCCGGTGCTGACAGCCGGCTTCAGCAGATCGACCTTCTCGGCAGCGACGCCCAGGCCCACCAGCACGTCGCGCACCGTCTGTGCACGCAGCTTGGCCAGTTCCTCGTTGATCTTCGGATCGCCCGTGGTGTCGTGGAAGCCCGAGATGACCGCCTTGCGGCCGCCCTGGATGCCCTGGATCACCGTGGCCAGCGCTTCGGCCGCGCCTGGCGCGAGGTCGGCGCTGCCAGTAGCGAAGTAGAAATTCACCACGCCGCCCACCACCTGGATGCTTGCGCCTTCGGGCACCACCACCGTCACGATTTCGGTCGTCACCGTGCTGCCCGGTCCAGGCAGCGGGGCTTCGGCCGGCTCGACCTGCGTGACGGGCAGGCCGCTGTCCTGCACGGTGGCGCCGCCCATGCCGTAGTTGAACGTCGCGAAGCCCACCACGGTGAAGACCACCAGCGCGATCAGGGCGAAGAGGAATCCGAGGGCAAAGCGCTGCTGGCTGTCTTCGTCGTTGCTGGATGACATGCGGTGTTCTCCGAAGGAAAGGGGACGGTAAATAATGGGCGGGTGATCCATGACCGCGAAATTGTAGGTGCCCCGGCCGATGCGGCCTGCGGCGACCCTGGCCCTGTCGGCCCCATCGGCCTTGATCCGCTGCCGCGCCCGCTGCGCGATCCGCAGCCGATGCTCGAACGCACCATCACCGACTGGGGCGGCCACGACGACCTCTGGCTGTTCGGCTATGGCTCGCTCATCTGGCGGCCCGACTTCGACTTCGTCGAACGCCGCGCAGCCAAGGTGCACGGCTGGCACCGGGCGCTCAAGATGTGGAGCCGCGTGAACCGCGGCACGGTGCAGAACCCGGGGTTGGTCTTCGGGCTGCTGTCGGGCGGCAGCTGCCAGGGGATGGTGTTCCGCATCCCTGCGGCCGACGGCCTCGAGACGCTGGGCCGGCTGTGGCTGCGCGAGATGCCCACCGGCGTCTACGACCCGCGCTGGCTCGACTGCGTCACGCCCGGCGGCCGGGTGCGGGCGCTGGCCTTCACGCTGTCGCGGCGCAGCCCGAACTTCACCGGCGAACTGAGCGACGCGCGCTACCGACAGATCTTCCAGACGGCCACCGGCCGCTACGGCACCTCGCTGGACTACGCACGCCAGACATGGCTCGAACTGCAGCGCCACGCCATCCACGACCGGGCGTTGGCCCGACTTGTGCAGCTCGCAGAATCCGAGCTGTCGGCATCGGCCGATTGCGGCGCACCGTCGGCACCGCTATACCCGGACACCGCCGCATCCGCAGCGCCCGACCACTTCCAGGAGAAACTATGACCTCTCGCTTCCGTTCGATCGCCCTGGCCGCCGCGGCCGCGGGCCTGCTCGCAGGCTGCGCCTCGATGTCCGGCGGGCCCGGCGCCGTCGCCGACCTCGTGCCGACCGCGGCGATCACGCCGAACCCGACCGTGGGCAAGGTGACCTTCACGCCGCTCGAGCACGGCCTGCGCGTGGCCGGCGAGGTGCGCGGCCTGCCGCCGAACACCGAGCACGGCTTCCACATCCACGAGAAGGGCGACTGCGGCGACAACGGCAATGCGTCCGGGGGGCACTTCAACCCGGCCGGTGGCGTGCACGGCAAGTTCGCCGCCCCCGGCAGCCACGCGGGCGAGCTGCCCAGCCTGATGGCCGATGCGAGCGGCGTGGCGCGTTTCCGCGTCGATGTGCATTCGATCTCGCTGACCGACGGCGCCGCCAACAACGTGATCGGCCGCGCGCTGGTGGTGCACCGCGACCGCGACGACTTCACGACGCAGCCGGCCGGCAATTCCGGCCCGCGCATCGCCTGCGCGGTCATCGCGAAGGGCTAAGCCCGCCCGCCTCGAGCAGCGCCTCGGCGGCGGCAAGGTCGGCCAGGGTGTCGATGTCGGTCACGATGCCGATGTCGTCGACCACCAGATCGCGCACCTCGCCGCGCGCGCGCAGCGCCTGCAGCACGGGGGCTGCGCCACGCTCGCCCGTCAGGGTCAGCAGTGCGTCGCGCGCGCCCGCATCGAACGCCACCGGGTGACCCCGTCGGCCTTCGTGTTGCGGCTGCACCGCCGTGGCGCCTGCCAACGCTTCGGCCACGCGGCGCAGCGTGTCCGGCCGCACCAGCGGCAGGTCGGCGGGCAGCACCAGCCAGCCGGCCGCATCAGCGGTCGCGCGCACCGCCGCGGCGATCGAATCGCCCATGCCCGGATGGCCCGCGTCCTCCAGATGCCAGGGCAGCCCGCTGGCACGCACCGCATCGAGCGTGCGGTCGAGCACCGGCTTCCCGCCGAGCGGCGCCGCCAGCTTGTGCTGCGCGCCGCCCGAGGCGCGAAAGCGCTCGCCGCGGCCGGAGGCCAGCACGATCACGGTGGGCAAGGTGGAAGGCAGCGGTGCGGTCATGACTGAAGTATCACGCGCATGCCGCGAAGGTCGCGGTGGACCGACAATCGCCCGATGACCTCTCCCAACGACAACCTCGCCGCGCTGCGCAAGAGCTACGAGCGGGCCGAGCTGGACGAAACCCACAGCGCGCACGAGCCGCTGCAGCAGTTCGAACGCTGGCTCGGCGACGCCATCGAGGCGCAACTCCCCGAACCCAATGCCATGACGCTGGCCACGGTCGGCAGCGACCTGCGGCCGTCGACCCGCATCGTGCTCATCAAGGGCTACGACGCGCGCGGCATCGTCTGGTACACCAACTACCAGAGCCGCAAGGGCCAGGAGCTGGCCGGCAACCCATATGCGGCGCTGCAGTTCCACTGGGTCGAGCTGGAACGGGTGGTGCGCATCGAAGGCCGGGTCGAGAAGGTCGATGCCGCCGAGAGCGACGCCTACTTCGCCAGCCGCCCGCTCGACTCCCGCATCGGCGCCTGGGCCAGCCCGCAGAGCGAGGTGATCTCGGGGCGCGAGGTGCTGGTGAAGAACGCCGCCGTGGCCGCGGCCCGGCATCTGCTGTCACCGCCGCGCCCGCCGCACTGGGGCGGCTACCGGCTGGTGCCCGACCGTTGGGAGTTCTGGCAGGGCCGCAAGAGCCGGCTGCACGACCGCCTGCGCTACCGGCAAGATGGCGGCTGGGTGCGCGAACGGCTGGCACCCTGAGTTCGACAGCGCCCCGCGCGGCGCACGCCTACACCGGATCGCGCCCCCCGGGGCAGCCGCGAGGGCGGCCGCAAGTTCCTAGAATGCGCGGTCCTGCCGCTTCTCCCTCCCCCACGTGTCCGATCGCCTCCCTGTTCTCCCCCAGTACGTCCTGCCCAAGCAGGCGCTGACCTCGTTCGCCGGGTGGGTCGCCGGCAAGGAGCGCGGGGCGGTCACGACCTGGATCGTGCGGCGTTTCGTCGCCAAGTACGGCGTGAACATGGCGGAGGCGCTCGACAGCGACATCGCCAGCTACGCCAGCTTCAACGACTTCTTCACCCGCGCACTCAAGCCCGGCGCCCGGCCGATCGCCCGGGCCGACCTGGTGTCGCCGGTGGACGGCGCGATCAGCCAGTTCGGCGTGATCGACGACGACCAGATCTTTCAGGCCAAGGGCCACCACTGCACGGCCACCGCGCTGGTCGGCGGCGACGCCGCCTTGGCCGCGCAGTTCGCGCACGGCAGCTTCGCCACGCTGTACCTGAGCCCGCGTGACTACCACCGCATCCACATGCCCTGCGATGGCCGGCTGCGCCGCATGATCTACGTGCCGGGCGAATTGTTCTCGGTGAATCCGACCACCGCCCGCGGCGTGCCGGGCCTCTTCGCGCGCAACGAGCGCACCGTGTGCCTGTTCGACGGGCCGCGTGGCCCCTTCGTGCTGGTGCTGGTCGGCGCCACCATCGTGGGCAGCATGGCCACGGTCTGGCACGGCGTGATCAACCCGCCGCGCGGCGGCGAGGTGCGCGAATGGCGCTACGACGACCAGGACATCTCGCTCAAGCAAGGTGAAGAGATGGGGCGCTTCCTGCTCGGATCGACGGTCGTGATGCTGTTCCCGCGGCCCGCGCTGGCCTTCAACCCGGCCTGGGCGCCAGGCCGGCCGGTGCGTCTGGGCGAAGTGATGGCCAACCACACCAACGGCTGAGGCGCTGTCCGCCACAGCCCACGGCTGGCGCGAGGCGACAGCTACAACATTCGTAGCAAACGGACGCCTGCGCTATAGTCGCCAGCCCGCTTTGCACCGCCATCCATGCCGAGGAGACGACCCCGATGAGTTCCAAGGAAAACGCAGCCGTGAACCAGCTGCTGGCGCTGCTCGAAGCACGCTACGCCTTGCGGGTGCTCTGGGCGCTGCGGGACGGCCATGCGCAGACCTTCAGGCTGTTGCAGGACAGCGTGGGCGGCATCACGCCCAACACGCTGAACACCCGCATCAAGGAGCTGCGCGAAGCCGGGGTCGTCAGCCACAGCGGCGAGGGCTACTGCCTGACGCTCAGCGGGCAGGACCTGCTCAAGCGCCTGTCCGACCTGCAGGCCTTCGCCGCCAAATGGCAGGCGGGCCAGGTCCGGAAAGCGGCGGCCTCGGCTGCGGCGGCAACGCCACCCGCGACGGTATCGACGCCACCCGCACCGGCCGCCTCCTCGCACTGAGCAGCCGGCCGACGCCGCGCTGCGACGGCGTGGCGTCCTGCAGAGCGGCCGGGGCTGCTCGTTAAACTCCCCCGCTTTCTTTCTCTTCCAACCCCATCAGGAGCGCCCATGCCCACCACCCCTTCCGGCCTGCAATACGAAGACACCGTCGTCGGAGACGGCGCCGAAGCCAAGCCCGGCCAGCACGTGCACGTGCACTACACCGGCTGGCTCTACAACGACGGCGTGCAGGGCGCCAAGTTCGACTCCAGCCGTGATCGCAACGACCCCTTCGCGTTCTCGCTGGGCGCCGGCCAGGTCATCAAGGGCTGGGACGAAGGCGTCGCGGGCATGAAGATCGGCGGCCAGCGCACGCTGGTGATCCCGGCTGCGCTGGGCTACGGTGCCCGCGGCGCCGGCGGCGTGATTCCGCCGAACGCCACGCTGAAGTTCGACGTCGAGCTGCTCGACGCGCACTGATCCCCTGGGACGGCGGTGCCGTCCCCAGACCTCACCGCGGGAAACGCAGCATTTCCCGCCAGCGGCTTGATCAGCCGCATTTTTTTGCCTTGAAAAGCCCTACTGCCGGCCCCAGATGGCCTGCAATCGTTTCTTTCACGGCCAATCCAACGGTTTTTGAGCATGTCAGACCCAAAAAATCCCGAACTGAACCCGCAGACCCTGCAAGGTGACCCGAGCCCCGAAGAGCTGGAAGCCGCGCAGTTCGCCAACGAGGCCGATGCCCAGGGCGAACTGGCCACGGTCCAGGCCGAACTGGCCGCGCTCCAGGCGAAAAACGCCGAACTGGCCGACCAGTACCTGCGCGCCCAGGCCGACGTGCAGAACGCCCGCCGCCGCGCCGACGACGACATCAGCAAGGCCCGCAAGTTCGCGGTCGAATCCTTCGCCGAGAGCCTGCTGCCCGTGACCGACAGCCTGGAAGCCGGTCTCGCGATCCAGGACGTCACGCCCGAACAGATCCGCGAAGGCGCCGAAGCCACGCTGCGCCAGCTCAAGAGTGCGCTCGAGCGCCACAAGGTGATCGAGATCGCTCCGGCCGCCGGCACCAAGTTCGACCCGCACCAGCACCAGGCCATCTCGGTCGTGCCGACGCCGGGCCAGGAGCCCAACACCATCGTGGGCGTGCTGCAGAAGGGCTACACCATCGCCGAACGCGTGCTGCGCCCGGCGCTGGTCACCGTCAGCTCGGCGAGCTGATCCTGCACAAGAAACCCACAGGAAATCCCCGCGCCATCCCTTGAATCACGGCGGGTTATCCACACGTTCACAACAACTTCATTTCAGCATTCAGGAGAACCTTCATCATGGGCAGAATCATCGGTATCGACCTTGGCACCACCAACTCGTGCGTCTCGATCATGGAGGGCAACACGACCCGCGTGATCGAGAACTCGGAAGGCGCGCGCACCACGCCGTCCATCGTGGCGTATCAGGAAGACGGTGAAGTGCTGGTCGGCGCCTCGGCCAAGCGCCAGGCCGTGACGAACCCGAAGAACACGATCTACGCCGTCAAGCGCCTGATCGGCCGCAAGTTCGAGGAAAAGGAAGTGCAGAAGGACATCGACCTGATGCCCTACACCATCTCCAAGGCCGACAACGGCGACGCCTGGGTCGAAGTGCGCGGCAAGAAGCTGGCACCGCAGCAGGTCAGCGCCGAGATCCTGCGCAAGATGAAGAAGACCGCCGAAGACTACCTCGGCGAACCGGTCACGGAAGCCGTGATCACGGTGCCGGCCTACTTCAACGACAGCCAGCGCCAGGCCACCAAGGACGCCGGCCGCATCGCCGGCCTGGACGTCAAGCGCATCATCAACGAGCCGACCGCGGCCGCCCTGGCCTTCGGCCTGGACAAGCAGGACAAGGCCGACCGCAAGATCGCCGTGTACGACCTGGGTGGCGGCACCTTCGACGTGTCGATCATCGAGATCGCCGACGTCGACGGCGAGAAGCAGTTCGAAGTGCTGTCGACCAACGGCGACACCTTCCTGGGCGGCGAAGACTTCGACCAGCGCATCATCGACTACATCATTTCCGAGTTCAAGAAAGAGCAAGGCGTCGACCTCGGCAAGGACGTGCTCGCACTGCAGCGCCTGAAGGAAGCCGCGGAAAAGGCCAAGATCGAACTGTCGAACAGCGCCGCCACCGACATCAACCTGCCGTACGTGACGGCCGATGCCTCGGGCCCGAAGCACCTGAACATCAAGCTGACCCGCGCCAAGCTGGAAAGCCTGGTCGACGAGCTGATCGAACGCACCATCGCGCCCTGCCGCACCGCCATCAAGGATGCCGGCGTGAGCGTGTCGGACATCAACGACGTGATCCTGGTCGGCGGCATGACCCGCATGCCCAAGGTGCAGGAGAAGGTCAAGGAGTTCTTCGGCAAGGAACCGCGCAAGGACGTGAACCCGGACGAAGCCGTGGCCGTGGGCGCCGCCATCCAGGGCCAGGTGCTCTCGGGTGACCGCAAGGACGTGCTGCTGCTGGACGTGACCCCGCTGTCGCTCGGCATCGAGACGATGGGCGGCGTGATGACCAAGATGATCACGAAGAACACGACCATCCCGACGAAGTTCGCACAGACCTTCTCGACCGCCGAGGACAACCAGCCGGCCGTGACGATCAAGGTGTTCCAGGGTGAACGCGAGATCGCCTCGGGCAACAAGGCGCTGGGCGAGTTCAACCTCGAAGGCATCCCGCCGGCCGCGCGCGGCACGCCGCAGATCGAGGTGAGCTTCGACATCGACGCGAACGGCATCCTGCACGTCGGCGCCAAGGACAAGGGCACCGGCAAGGAAAACAAGATCACCATCAAGGCGAACTCGGGCCTGTCGGAAGACGAGATCCAGAAGATGGTGAAGGACGCCGAGCTGAATGCCGCCGACGACAAGAAGAAGGTCGAGCTGGCGCAGGCCCGCAACCAGGGTGAAGCCATGGTCCACAGCGTGAAGAAGTCGCTGGGCGAACACGGTGCAACCCTGGAAGCCGGCGAGAAGGAAAAGATCGAAGCCGCGATCAAGGACGTCGAAGAGGCGCTCAAGACCGACGACAAGGCCGCGATCGAGGAAAAGACCAACACGCTGATGGGCGCGAGCCAGAAGCTGGGCGAGAAGATGTACGCCGATGCGCAGGCTGCGGCCGGCGCCACGGGTGGCCCCGGTGCCGCCGCTGGCGCGGAAGCTGCCAGCGCCCCGGCCGACGACAACGTCGTCGACGCCGAGGTGAAGGAAGTGAAGAAGGGCTGATCGGCAGCCGCTCTCCAAGGCTGGATCACCCTGTCGGGTGATCCAGCCTTTTCCGTTTCCTGACCCGCTCCCGACGACCACGTACCATGGCCACCAAACGCGACTACTACGAAACCCTCGGCGTTCCCAAGAACGCGAGCGAGGAAGAGATCAAGAAGGCTTATCGCAAGCTCGCGATGAAGCACCACCCCGACCGCAACCAGGGTGACGCCTCGAAGGACGCCGAGGCGAAGTTCAAGGACGCCAAGGAAGCGTACGAGATGCTGTCCGACCCGCAGAAGCGGGCCGCCTATGACCAGTACGGCCATGCCGGCGTCGACCCCAACATGCGCGGCGGCCCGGGCGCGGAGGGCTTCGGCGGCTTCGCGGAAGCCTTCGGCGACATCTTCGGCGACGTGTTCGGCGGCGCCCGCGGCGGCCGCCAGGGCAGCGGGCGCCAGGTGTTTCGCGGCAGCGACCTGAGCTACGCGATGGAGATCACGCTGGAGGAAGCCGCCGAGGGCAAGGACGCGCAGATCCGCATTCCGAGCTGGGACGACTGCGACACCTGCCACGGCAGCGGCGCCAAGCCCGGCACCAAGCCCATCACCTGCACCACCTGCCACGGCCAAGGCTCGGTGCAGATGCGCCAGGGCTTTTTCAGCGTGCAGCAGACCTGCCCGCAATGCCACGGCAGCGGCAAGATCATCCCCGAGCCGTGCCCCACCTGCCACGGCCAGGGCAAGATCAAGAACAACAAGACGCTGGAAGTGAAGATCCCGGCCGGCATCGACGACGGCATGCGCATCCGCAGCACCGGCAACGGCGAGCCCGGCACCAACGGCGGGCCGCCGGGCGATCTTTACATCGAGATCCGCCTGAAGAAGCACGAGATTTTCGAGCGCGACGGCGACGACCTGCACTGCGTGGTGCCCGTCAGCATGACCACGGCCGCGCTGGGCGGCGAGATCAACGTGCCGACCCTCAGCGGCGCGGCCGCCATCGACATTCCCGACGGCACGCAAAGCGGCAAGCAGTTCCGCCTGCGCGGCAAGGGCATCAAGGGCGTGCGCGGGAGCTATCCGGGCGACCTGTACTGCCACGTGCGCGTCGAGACGCCCGTCAAGCTCACCGAGCACCAGCGCAAGCTGCTCAAGGAGCTCGACGACTCCTTCAAGAAGGGCGGCCACAAGCACAGCCCGACCGACAAGGGCTGGTTCGACAAGGCCAAGGAATTCTTCAGCTGAGCGCCTTTGGCTGACTCGCTCCGACAAGGGCGGCCTGCGGGCCGCCCTTTTGTTTGGTGCTATCGATATACGGGGAAAACACGGTCGGCGATCACGGTTGCCGAATCGTTCATGGTTCAGGGTGGAACTTGATCCGGCGCTGTTGTTCAGAGAGAACACACCATACGCAGGTGCGATCTTTGCTTTATGCTGAATCAGCAGTTTGGTTAGGGAGTTTTTGCAGGGCACCACGCCGTACGCAAGCGCCTACACAGCGGTTGCGGTCGGCGCGTGTTCTGCGGCAGATCCGGGGCTACGGCCCCATTGACTCGATGGAGGTTTTGTCCATGGATGTGATCAGCAACTTTGCCGCCCGCTACGACCGCACGCGAGAAGAAGTCATCTCGCTGCAGGAGTACCTCGACATCTGCAAGCGCGAGCCGGTCGCCTACGCCACCGCCGCCGAACGCATGCTCAAGGCCATCGGCGAGCCCGAGCTCGTCGACACCCGCAACGATCCGCGCCTCTCGCGCATCTTCGCGAACAAGGTGATCAAGCTCTACCCGGCGTTCAAGGAGTTCTATGGCATGGAAGACGCCATCGAACAGGTGGTGTCGTACTTCCGCCATGCCGCCCAGGGCCTGGAGGAAAAGAAACAAATCCTCTACCTGCTGGGGCCGGTGGGCGGCGGCAAGAGCTCCATTGCCGAGCGGCTCAAGCAATTGATGGAACACGTGCCCTTCTATTCCATCAAGGGCTCGCCGGTGAACGAATCGCCGCTCGGCCTGTTCGACCCGACCGAAGACGGCGAGATCCTCGAAAAGGAATACGGCATTCCGCGCCGCTACCTGCAGCGCATCCTGTCGCCGTGGGCCGTCAAGCGGCTGGAGGAATACGGCGGCGACATCCGCAAGTTCCAGGTGGTCAAGCGCTACCCGTCGGTGCTGCGGCAGATCGGCGTGGCCAAGACCGAACCGGGCGACGAGAACAACCAGGACATCTCCTCGCTGGTCGGCAAGATCGACATCCGCAAGCTCGAGACCTATGCGCAGGACGACCCCGACGCCTACTCCTATTCCGGCGGCCTGTGCCTCGCGAACCAGGGCCTGCTGGAGTTCGTCGAGATGTTCAAGGCGCCGATCAAGGTGCTGCACCCGCTGCTGACGGCCACGCAGGAAGGCAACTTCAAGGGCACCGAAGGCTTCGGCGCGATTCCCTTCGACGGCATCGTGCTGGCGCACAGCAACGAGAGCGAGTGGAAGGCCTTCCGCAACAACAAGAACAACGAGGCTTTCCTCGACCGCATCTACATCGTCAAGGTGCCGTACTGCCTGCGCGTCTCGGAGGAGATCAAGATCTACGAGAAGCTGGTGCGAACCTCGTCGCTGTGGGAGGCGCCCTGCGCCCCGGGCACGCTGCGCATGATGGCGCAGTTCTCGGTGCTCACGCGCCTGAAGGAGCCGGAGAACTCGAGCATCTTCAGCAAGATGCAGGTCTACGACGGCGACAGCCTGAAGGACACCGACCCCAAGGCCAAGTCGCTGCAGGAGTACCGCGACTACGCCGGCGTCGACGAGGGCATGAGCGGCGTGTCGACGCGCTTCGCCTTCAAGATCATCTCCAAGGTTTTCAACTTCGACAGCAGCGAGATCGCGGCCAACCCGGTCCACCTGATGTACGTGCTCGAGCAGCAGATCGAGCGCGAGCAGTTCCCCGCCGAGACCGAACAGAAGTACCTGGCGTACATCAAGGAACACCTGGCGGTGCGCTACGCCGAGTTCATCGGCAAGGAAATCCAGACCGCCTACCTCGAGAGCTACAGCGAGTACGGCCAGAACATCTTCGACCGCTACGTCACCTACGCCGACTACTGGATCCAGGACCAGGAGTACCGCGACGTGGACACCGGCGAGGTGTTCGACCGCGTGGCGCTCAATGGCGAGCTCGAGAAGATCGAGAAGCCCGCCGGCATCTCGAACCCCAAGGACTTCCGCAACGAGATCGTCAACTTCGTGCTGCGGGCGCGGGCCGGCAACGCGGGACGCAATCCGGCGTGGACCAGCTACGAGAAGCTGCGCACGGTGATCGAGAAGAAAATGTTCTCGAACACCGAGGAGCTGCTGCCCGTCATCAGCTTCAACACCAAGAGCAGCGCTGACGAACAGAAGAAGCACCAGGATTTCGTCGCGCGCATGGTCGAGAAGGGCTACACCGCCAAGCAGGTGCGGCTGCTGTGCGAGTGGTACCTGCGCGTTCGCAAGAGTTCCTGAGTTCATGACGCGCTCCGGCGCGGAGGTCTGACACCTTGGCCATGCTGCAACAGATCATCGATCGGCGTTTGTCGGGCAAGAACAAATCGATCGGCAATCGCGAGCGCTTCCTGCGGCGCTACCGGGGCCAGATCCGCGACGCGGTGCGGCGTGCGATCAGTGGGCGTAACATCCGCGACCTCGAACGCGGCGAGGACATCACATTGCCCAAGCGCGACGTGTCGGAGCCGGTGTTCGGGCACGGGCCAGGGGGCAACCGCGAGTACGTGCACCCGGGCAACCAAGAATATCTCAAGGGCGACCGCATCAAGCGCCCGCCCGGCGGCGGGGGCGGCGGCCAGGGCAGCGGGGAAGCCGGCGACAGCGGCGAAGGTGAGGACGATTTCGTCTTCAAGCTGACCCGCGAAGAGTTCATGCAGGTCTTCTTCGACGACCTCGCCCTGCCCCACCTCATCCGCACGCAGCTGGCCGAAGTGCCCGAGTGGAAGAGCCACCGCGCCGGCTTCAAGAGCGACGGCAACCCGAGCAGCCTCCATGTGGTGCGTTCGATGCGCGGTGCACTGGCGCGGCGCATCGCGCTGGGCGGCGAAGACCGCGTCGCGCTGCTGCGCATGCAGACCGAACTGCTGCAGTTGCGCGCCGAACCCGGGGCGCACGAACCGCCGCTGGCCGACCGCATCGCCGATCTGGAAGCGCAGATCATCGAGCTGCGCCGTACGGCCAAGCACATCCCCTACATCGACCCGATCGACCTGCGCTACCGCAACCGCGTACGGGTGCCGGTGCCGAGTGCCAAGGCGGTGATGTTCTGCCTGATGGACGTGTCGGGCTCGATGGACGAGGCCCGCAAGGACATGTCCAAGCGCTTCTTCATGCTGCTGTACCTGTTTCTCACGCGGCACTACGAGAAGATCGACCTGGTCTTCCTGCGGCATCACACGCAGGCCCAGGAAGTGAGCGAGGAAGAGTTCTTCCACGCCACCGAGACTGGCGGCACCGTGGTATCGAGCGCGCTCGTGCTCATGGACGAGATCATCCGCGCGCGCTACCCCAGCGGGGAATGGAACATCTACGGCGCGCAGGCCAGCGATGGCGACAACTGGCACCAGGACAGCGGCCGCTGCCGCCAGATGCTGGAAGAGTCGATCCTGCCGATGGTGCGCTACTACGCCTATGTGCAAGTGGCCGACGCCGAGCAGAACCTCTGGCAGGAATACGCGCAACTCGAAGGCGTGCGGCCCAACTTCGCGATGCGCAAGGTCGCGAGCGCGCAGGACATCTACCCGGTGTTTCGTGAACTGTTCAAGAAGGAAGGAGCGCCCGCATGAGCGAAACGAGCGAACTGCCGGTGACATCCTCCCCGGGCCGCGCCGCCGAGCCGCTGCCGAGCCCCTCGGACTGGACTTTCGACCTGATCGAAACCTACCACCAGGAGATCCGCAAGACGGCCGAGTCCTTCAGGCTCGACACGTACCCGATCCAGCTGGAAATCATCACCGCCGAGCAGATGATGGACGCCTACGCCAGCGTGGGCATGCCGGTGATCTACCGCCACTGGTCGTACGGCAAGCAGTTCATCTCGACCGAGAAGAACTACCGGCGCGGCGCCATGGGCCTGGCCTACGAGATCGTCATCAACTCCGACCCGTGCATCGCCTACCTCATGGAAGAGAACACCATGGCGATGCAGGCCCTGGTGATCGCCCATGCGGCCTATGGGCACAACAGCTTCTTCAAGGGCAACTACCTGTTCCGCATGTGGACCGACGCGTCGTCGATCATCGACTACCTGGTCTACGCCCGGAACTACATCAACGAGTGCGAGGAACGCCACGGCGTCGACGCCGTCGAGGAACTGCTCGACTCCTGCCACGCGCTGATGAACTATGGCGTCGACCGCTACCGTCGGCCACAGAAGCGCTCGCTCGCGCAGGAAATCAGCCAGCGCGCCGAACGGGAGCACCATCTGCAGCAGCAGGTCAACGACCTCTGGCGCACCCTGCCCCGGCGCATCGAGACGGCGGCCGGTGCCGATGCCACGCGCCGCTTCCCGGCCGAGCCGCAGGAGAACCTGCTGTACTTCATCGAGAAGAACGCGGCGTTGCTGGAGCCCTGGCAGCGCGAGGTGGTGCGCATCGTGCGCAAGGTGGCGCAGTACTTCTACCCGCAGCGCCAGACGCAGGTGATGAACGAGGGCTGGGCCACCTTCTGGCACTACACCCTGCTCAACACCATGTACGACAAGGGCCAGCTGGCCGATGGCTTCATGATCGAGTGGCTGCGCTCCCACACCAGCGTGGTCTACCAGCCGCCGGTGGGCCACCGCGCGTACAGCGGCATCAACCCCTATGCGCTGGGCTTCGCGATGTTCACCGAGCTGCGCCGCATCTGCGAGAAGCCGACCGAGGAAGACCGCCGCTGGTTCCCGGACTACGCCGGCACCGACTGGCTCACGACGCTCGACCATGCGATGCGCAACTACAAGGACGAGAGCTTCGTCGGCCAGTTCCTGAGCCCGAAGACGATGCGCGACTTTCGCCTGTTCGCGGTGCGCGACCATGCGGAAGACCCGGAACTGGAGATCGCGGCCATCCACGACGACAACGGCTATCAGGCATTGCGCGAATCGCTCTCGCGCCAGTACGACATCGGCAGCCGCGAGCCGGACATCCAGGTATGGAACGTCGACATGCGCGGCGACCGGTCGCTCACGTTGCGCCATGTGCAGCGCAACGGCCAGCCGCTGCGCGACGACACGCACGAGGTGCTCAAGCACGTGACCCGGCTGTGGGGTTTCGACGTGCGGCTCGAGAGCGTCGATCCGCAGGGCCGCGTGACCTTGCGCGAGACCGCCTCGGCCCCGCGCAACCACTGAACGGGCGCTTCAGCGTGGCGGCGTGAGCGCCTTGCGCGCGGCCAGTGCCGCCTCGCGCGCGCCGCAGCCTTCGATGTGGTCGTTGACGAGGCCCATCGCCTGCATGAAGGCATAAACCGTGGTCGGCCCGACAAAGCTCCAGCCACGCTTCTTCAGGTCCTTCGACATCGCGATCGATTCGGCCGTGGTGGTGAAGGCGCGCAGCGCGGCGAGCGTCGCCTTCTTCGGCCGCGATGACGGCGACGGTTCGAAGCGCCACGCGTAGGCCGCCAGCGAACCGAATTCCTCGCGAAGTTCCAGCACGCGCTTCGCGTTGTTGATGGTCGACTCGATCTTGCCGCGATGGCGCACGATGCCGGCGTCGGCGAGCAGGCGTGCCACATCGGCCTCGCCGAAGCGCGCGACGGCCTCCGCCTCGAAGTTCGCGAAGCCGCGCCGGAAGTTCTCGCGCTTGTTCAGGATGGTGAGCCAGCTCAGCCCGGCCTGGAAGCCTTCGAGGCACAGCTTCTCGAACAGCCGGCGCTCGTCGGTCACCGGGAAGCCCCACTCGTGGTCGTGGTAGTGCTGGTAGGCCGGCGTGGCCTCGCACCAGCGACAGCGCGGCGCACCGTCGGCACCGCTGAACAGGCCGTCGGCCAGCGTTTGTGTCTTGCTTGAACTCATGCCGTCGGTTTCCTGAAACGTTCCCACGCCTGCGGTGTCGGCGTGGTGCCGGCACCCGGCGCCTGCGGCAGGCGGAAGTAACCGTCCACCACCTCGGCCGGCTCGGTGAAGCAGTCCTTGATCCATGGGATGTACTCGAGCACCTGGCAGGCCGGATGCGCGTAGCTCAGGTGCACATGGACCTGGCTCATGTCGCCGGCGTGCGGTGCCACCGGCAGACGGAAGGCGTGCGCGGTGTCGCAGACCTGCAGCACCTCGGACACGCCGCCCAGCCGGGTCACGTCGGGCTGCACCCAGTGGATGGCCTGCTGTGCGAAGAATTCGCCGAAGGCTTCGGCGGTGTAGAGCTGTTCGCCCAGCGCGACGGGCACGTGCGTGGCGCGCGCCAGCTGCGCGTGGCCCTTCACGTCGTCGTACCAGAGCGGCTCCTCGAACCAGAAGACGTCGGACGCCGCGGCCCCGCGGCAGAAGCGCAGGCAGGTGGCCAGGTCCCACTTGCCGTTGCCGTCGACGGCCAGCGTCACGTCCGGTCCGATGGCCTCGCGCACCGCCGCGAGCCGGCGCAGGTCGCGCTCCACCGTCGAGCCGACCTTGATCTTGATGCCGGTGAAGCCGTCGGCCACCGCGCGCCGCGCGCCTGCGACCAAGGCGTCGTCGGGAATGCTGAGCCAGCCGATGTCGGTGTTGTAGGCCCGCACGGTGTTGCGCACCTGGCCGCCGAGCAGCTTCCACAGCGGCACGCCGGCGGCCTTGGCCTTCAGGTCCCACAGCGCGATGTCGATGGCCGCCAGCGCCAGCGTGGTGATGCCGGCGCGGCCGACCCACTGCAGCGCGGGGTTGCGCGCCAGCTTCAGCCATAGCCGACGGATGTCGCCCGCATCTTCGCCGACCAGCAGCGGTGCGTGGCAGGTCTCGATGCAGCGGGTGATGAGCTGGTCGCTCGGCAGGTGCGCATGCGTCCCCGTGAACCCGTAGCCCGTGAGCCCGTCGTCGGTGTCGACCTGCGCGCCGACCACGCCCCAGTGGCTGATGACGTGCGTGCTGTCGGCGATCTGCGAGCCGGTCACCGGCACATGCAGGATGAAGGGCCGGACCGATGTGATCTTCATGGACGTTGTCTCCTTCTTCTTGGTTGGTAGGCCGGGGCCTGGCCCGGCGTCCGCCGCCGTCAGCCCGGTTCGTTCAGCCGCACCAGGGCATCCATGGCCAGCGGGTAACCCTTCACCCCGAGCCCGACGATGATGCCGCGCGCCGCGGGCGAAATGAAGGAATGGTGGCGAAAGCTCTCGCGTGCATGTACGTTCGAGATATGCAGTTCGATGACCGGCACGCTCGCTCCCTTGATGGCGTCGTGCAGCGCCACGGAGGTGTGGGTGTAGGCGCCCGCGTTGAGCACCACGCCGAGCATGCGGCCGGCCGCCACCTCGCGGCCGGCTTCCTGCAGCCAGTCGACCAGGGCGCCTTCGTGGTTGGTCTGGCGGCATTCGACCGCCACGCCCAGCCGCGTGCCGGCCTCGGCGCACAGGCGCTCGACGTCGGCCAGCGTGTCGCTGCCGTACTGCGCGGGCTCGCGCGTGCCGAGGAGATTGAGATTGGGGCCGTTGAGGACGAGGATCTTTTTCATGGGCGGGCACCGATGGCTGCGAGGATTTCGGCGGCCATTATGTGCGCCCGCTGGCGCGTCCCGACGCCTCAGAGCACCGCGGTCTGGGCCGGGATCAGGGCGACGATGGTCTGCGGCGCACGGCGCAGCGTGTCGGTGGCGCAGGAGCCCAGCAGGCCGCCTTCGAAGCGGATGTCCACCCGCGGGAAGTAATGCCCCAGCGATGCCGCCGCGTCGAACAGGCAGCGCTCGATGGTGTCGAAGGCCGCGCCGCCATCCACGCCGTCGGTACCCCGGGCGCTGATGCGGTAGGTGAAGCCGTTCGGCGCCTGGCGGCGGATGTCGATCGAGGGTTTCATGCGGGGGGGGACAGGTGCAGAGGGTACAAAGCCGCGGCATCCGCGAGCCCGATGGTCGCAAGGAAGGATCCTGGCGTAAATAGTCCTTTTGGACCGCCCGAGTTCGCGCAAAATCCCCGACACGGCCTCCGACGCGGGCGCTCTGGCAGCCTCGCAGCCCGATCACCCGCCCGCTGATTCTTTAGTTCTCCATGGGACCGTCGCCAGCGCCATGCTGCCCGCCAGAATTCTGTTGATCGATGACCACGCGCTGTTCCGCTGTGGACTGCACATGGTGCTGGCCGCAGGCATTCCCGGACTCGAAGTGGCAGAGGCGGCATCGCTGGAAGAAGCCATGCACTGCGCGATGGCGTCACCGGCCCTGGCGCTGCTCGACGTTCATCTGCAGGGCCTCAATGGCATCGAAGGCATCGCCCTGGTCAAGCGGAAATGGCCCGACGTGGCGGTGATCATGCTGTCGTCGCAGGCCGAATCGCAGACGGTCGCACTGGCCCTCGAACGCGGCGCGGCCGCTTTCGTCTCGAAGGCCGCGACCGCCGACACCATCCTCGCTGTCATCGACCAGGTCCGCCGCGGATTGCCGATGCCCTCGGCGGCCAGCCCGACCCTGCGCGCACCCGGCACCGGCGACCCGGACACCCAGCGCCTCACGCCACGCCAGTGCGAAGTGCTCGACCTGATGTGCCAGGGCCTGTCGAACAAGGTCATCGGGCGGCGGCTCAACCTGTCGGAGAACACGGTGCGCGGACATGTGCAGGCCATCCTCGCGACCCTGCAGGTGTCGAGCCGGTCGGAGGCCGGCTTCGCCGCCCGCCAGCGCGGCCTGGTCGCCTGATGCGCCTGGTGAACTGGCGGCGCTGGCTGGCCGACGACCGCACGCTGACCGAGCAGCTGCGGCTGCAGCTGGGCCACGTGGGCAGTTCGGTGGTGCCGACACTGCTGCTCGCGCCGCTGCTGCTCTGGACGCTGGTCAATGCGCGCAACGCCGCATGGCTCACGGCCTGGTGCGCTGCGATCGTGCTCATCAAGCTGTTCTACGCGTGGGACGCGGAGCGCACGCTGCGCATCGACCTCGCCACCGCGCACCCGCATCGCGTGGTGGTGCGGCAAATGGTGCTGAACGCCATCGACGCGGTGGCCTGGGGCGCGCTCGCCTGGGTCACGCTCGACGACAGCAGTGTCGCGGGCAGCATCCTGGTCGTGGCCGTGCTCGCCGGCGTGGCCGGCAGCTCGATGGCGTCGCTGGCGCCGGTGCTGCCGGTGTTCATCGCATTCGCGCTGTTCGAATTCGCCGTGGTCGGCACCAAGCTCTGGCTGCTGGGCAACCCGGCCTACCAGGCGCTGGGCATCGCGGGCGTGCTCTACATCGCGACGCTGATGGGCCAGGCGCGCAGCAGCGCACGGGCCGCGCGTGCGGCCATCGACCTGCGCTTCGAGAACCTCGGGCTGATCGAGCAGCTGCATGCCAGTGCCGCAGAGGCGCAGGCCGCCCGTCTGGAGGCCGAGCAGGCCAGCCTGGCCAAGTCGCGCTTCTTGGCCGCCGCCAGCCACGACCTGCGCCAGCCCATCCATGCCCAGGGCCTGTTTCTGGAGGTGCTGGCGCGCACCCGGCTCACCACCACCCAGTACGACGCCTTGGCCAATGCACGCGCCACCTGGCAGGCATCGGCCGAGATGCTCGACACCCTGCTCGATTTCTCGCGCATCGAGGCGGGTGTGGTGGAGCCACGACTCCAGCCCTTCCAGCTGCAGCCGCTGCTCAACAAGATCGAGAACGAGCTGGCGCCGCAGGCCGATGCCAAGGGCATCGTCTACCGCTCGATCGACACCGAGGTCGTCGTCCAGTCCGACCCGGCCCTGGTCGCGCTGGTGCTGCGCAACCTCGTGTCCAACGCGATCCGCTACACGCGGCGCGGCGGCGTGCTGGTGGCCTGCCGGCGACGCGGCGGGCAGGCGGTGCTGGAGGTCTGGGACACCGGCATCGGCATCGACCCCTCGCAGCATCAGGCCGTGTTCCGCGAATTCCATCAGCTGGGCAATGCCGAGCGCGACCGGCGCAAAGGGCTGGGCCTGGGGCTCGCCATCGCGCAGGGGTTGGCACGCACGCTCCAGCAGGAATTGACCCTGTCGTCCCGACCCGGTCGCGGCAGCGTGTTCCGCCTGAGCTTGCCGGTCGCGCCCCTGGGGACGCTGGCGCGCCGCCCGGCTCCGACGCCGGTCGACGCCCAGGGCTTCGACGTGCGTGTGCTGGTGATCGACGACGATGAATCGGTTCGAACCGGCATGCAGCAACTGTTGACCGCCTGGGGCTGCCAATGCGACGTGGCGGACTCCATCGAGGAAGCGCTGACCCTGGCCCGCATCCATGTGCCGGGCGCCGTCATCAGCGACTACCGCCTGCGTGGCCAGCGCACCGGGGCCGAGGCCATCGCGGCGCTGCGCGCCGAGTGCGGCGAGGCCTTGCCGGCCCTGCTGATCACCGGCGACACCGCCCCGCAACGCCTGCGCGAGGCGCGCGCGACCGGCGTGCCGCTGCTGCACAAGCCGGTGCTGCCGGCCCAGCTCCACCATGGCCTGCAATGCGTGCTCCATCGCGTCGAGCTCGACTCGAACTTCGCGCTGCTCGAGAACCTGCCGCGCACCACCAGCGCGTCGCTCTAGTTCTGGCGCGCGCGGGCGCCGGCACGCGGGCCCGGCGCGGGCACGACGCCGCGGGCCATCAACCGATCGATGTCCGCCGGACCGTAGCCGATGTTCTCCAGAACGTGGACCGCGTCTGCGTTGAAGGGCCGCGGATCGGAAGCAGGGGTGCCCGGGGTGGCGTGCAGGTGCACCGGCAGCCCGATGCCGCCGTAGCCTTCACGCTCGACCTGCATCCGGCGGTGCGCCGCATGCGGCTGCGCGAAGGCTTCCGACACCGAATGCACAGGCGCCGCGGGAACGCCGGCGCGCATCAGCGCGTCGCACAGCGCCCGGCGCTGCCAATGGCCGATGGCGCGCTCGATCTCCTCGCGCAGCACCTCCCGGTGGGCGATGCGCAGCGCGTTGTCGCCAAAGCGCTCGTCCGTCGCGAGGCCGGGCCGGTCGACCACGGCGCAGAAGCGCTCGAACTGACCCCGGTTCATGATGCCCAGGAAGATGTCGCCATCGCCGCAGCGGAAGCGGTCGTACGGCGCGATGTTGGGGTGCGCACTGCCAAGCAGTCCCGGCTCCTGCTTCGATTGAAAGTAGTTGGCCGCATGCGGCACGAGCAGGCTCAGGGCCGCATCGAACAGCGTCGCCTCGACGTATTGCCCCTGGCCTGAGACGTGCCGGCTGTGCAGCGCCAGCAGGATCGCGGACAGCGCGGTGTAGGCGGTCAGGTGGTCCACGATCGGCACGCCGATCCGCGTCGGCCCGCTGACCGGATCGCCATTGATGCTCATGAGGCCGCACATCGCCTGCAACACGGCGTCGTAGCCCGGCAGGCCGCCCAACGGACCGTCGGCACCGAAGCCGCTGATGCTGCAATGGATCAGCCGGGGAAAGCGGTGGCGCAGCCACCCCTCGTACGACACGCCCCATTTCTCGAGGGTGCCCGGCAGGAAGTTCTCGATCAGCACGTCGGCATCGTCGAGCAGCCGCTCGAGCACATCGCGCCCTTCGGGCATCGACAGGTCAATGCTGATGCACTGCTTGCCACGGTTGACCGCACTGAAGTAGGCCGCGTCGCCCACACGGTCGAAGGGCGGCCCCAGGGTGCGTGTGTCGTCGCCGGCGGGCGGCTCCACCTTGACCACCGTCGCACCGTGGTCCGCCAGCATCTGCGCGCACAGCGGCCCGGCCAGGACGCGCGACAGATCCACCACCCGAACGCCGGCGAGGGCACCACTCATGGCTTGTCTTCCTGTTTGTCTCTGGAGTTCTTCTTGAATTCTTCGTGCAGCACGGTCGGCGCCGCCGACCGGCATGCTAGCCGCGGCTCGGCAATTCGACCACGCCGGAACCGAGCACGGAGAGCTCGTCGTCCTGGTTGCGGGCCTCCTGCGCGATCTCGACCAGGTGCTTGCCGTCTTCGACGTACTTGCGCTTCACATGGCCCTTGATGAAGAGCATGTCGCCTTCGGGGTTGTGGCGCCGGATCTTGCAGCTGGCCTTGCGCAGGAAGCCGTCGTCACCCATCCAGTTGGTCAGGTGGTGCGTCAGCCACGAGGTGCGCTCCGGGCCGTAGTCATAGGCGCCGGGGGCACCGACTTCCAGCGCGAAGTCTTCTTCCCAGTGCACGCGCTCGGGCACGTCCGGAATACCGAAGCGGTTGGTGATGCCGACGCCGGGGTGCGCGTCGATGAGCTTCCACGCCAGCTTGTTCGCGCGGATGTACAGGCCGCCCCAGCCCTGCGCATAGGCGATGAAGCCGGTGACGGTCATCGGGCCCTTGAACATCACGGGCAGGGCCTGGCCCTCTTCCACGTCTTCCCAGTAGCGGGGCGTCGCGCCGCGCACTTCCTCGTCGCGGTAGAGCTTGTAGGCCTCGCCGATCTCTTCGGGCGAATAGCGCCGCGGCGCGCGCGAGCGTGCTTCCTTGTACTTGGTGCCCTGCTCGCGGGCATGGTCGCGCTCCGTGCGGAAGCACCAGCTGTCGGCTTCCGACACCTTGTCGCCCTTCTGGTTGTAGAAGTCGACGTGGTAGATCTGCTGGACGGCACGCCCGGCGAAGCGCGTCTGGTGCTCGACCAGTTCCTTCAGGTAGGCCTCGGTGCGGATCTCGTCGTTGCGAAGAATGGGTTGGTGCCAGGTCCAGTCGGCGCCCGACCACATCGCGTGCACGCCGGGCAGGCCACCCACGTAGCCGGACACGATACGGCTCGTCGAGAACAGGAAGCTCGGCAGCGCGACGATGCCGCCGTACCGGGTCTTGGCCGCGTAGGCCGGATCGCACCACAGCGGGTTGTCGTCGCCGATGCCGTGCGCGTAATGGCGGATGTTGTCGCGCGTGGCCTCGTGGCACCACGGCTCCAGCGTGTTCTCGATCTTCTGGCCGATGCGCTCGCGCAGTTCGTCCAGGCCCCGCTCGGTGATCTTGGGAAATGTTCTTTCGTTGTGTTCGGACATCGATGTCTCCTGGTGGTGGTAATAGGGGTTGAAGAGGTTCAGACGCTCGCGGTCTTGGGTTCCCGGTCGCGCAGCACCTTGCGATGGACCTTGCCTGCGGGCGTCTTGGGCAGGTCGGTCACGAAGACGACGTGCCGCGGGTACTCGTGCTGGCTCAATCGGCTGCGCACGAGGTCCTGGATCTCCTTGGTGAAGGCGTCGCTGCCTTCGCGCTCCGTGACGACGAAGGCCTTCACCACCTGACCGCGGAGCTCGTCCGCCACGCCGATGGCGGCCGCCTCCTGCACGTCGGGGTGCTTGAGCACGGCGTCTTCGATCTCCACCGCACTCATGGTCCAGCCGGCGGAAATGATCACGTCGTCGGCGCGCCCTGCGTGATAGAAGTAGCCGTCGGCATCGACCTTGCCGAGGTCCTTGGTGGGCACCCAGACGCCGCCGCGCCAGACCTTCAGTTCGCCGACCACGCCCGGCGGGCAGGTCTTGCCGTCGGCATCCTGGACATCCACGCGCCCCCCCGGGATCGGCTTGCCGAGGGAACCGTGCTTCACCTGGAAGTCCTCGGCACCGGGGTAGTTCACCAGGATCACGCCGATCTCGGTCGTGCCGTACATGCTGCAGACGGGGCGCCCGAAAGTGGCCTTGACGAAGTCCTCCGTCTCGCTGTCCATCGGCTCGCCGGTGAAGGACACCTTCTCGAGGTAGTACTTGTACTTCGACGACGCCCCCGAGTTGCGCATCATGCGGAAGTGCGTCGCCGCCGCCGAGATGGTGTTGAAGCGCCCGTGCTGCAGCGCCTTGAGCAACCGGGCCGCATCGAACTTGCCCGAGTACGCGCCGATGGTCACGCCCAGCGCCATCGGCGCCAGCGTGCCGTGCCAGAGCCCGTGCCCCCAGGCCGGCGACGACGGGCAGAAGAAGCGGTCGCCCGGCCGGATGCCGGTCCCGTAGAGCGCCGCGAGCATCAGCGTCACCAGCGCGCGCTGCTTGTGCTTGACGGCGGCCGGCAGCTCGCGGGTGGTGCCGGAGGTGTACTGGAAGATCGCGTCGTCTTCCGCGCTGGTCTTGACCTCGAAGGTGTCGGAATAAGGGCTGAGCGTCGGCACGAAGCCTTCGTCGGCCACCAGCACCTCGACACCGTCGATGCCCGCCGAGACCGACGCCTTCTCGGCATTGGTCACCAGGATCTTCGGCTTGCAGTCCTCGACACGCAGCCGGATGCCGTCCGGCCCGAAGAGTGTGAAGAGCGGCACCGCGATCGCGCCCGTCTTGATCGCGCCGAAGATGGCCACGTAGAAGGCCAGCGAGGGCTCGAGCATGACCGCGACGCGGTCACCGGGCCGGATGCCCCGCGCCACCAGCAGGTGGGCGAAGCGGCTCGAGAGGCGCGACAGGGTCTTGAAGGTGATCACCTCTTCGCTGCCGTTCGCGCAGGCCACCACGATCGCGACCTTGTCGCCGTGCGCATGCCGATCGACGCATTCATGCGCGATGTTGAAGGCCCGGCGGTCGCCATCGAAAAGTTCCCAGAGCTTCTCCGGCGAGCAGTGTTTCTGCGCATCTGCGAACGAGGTGTAGTCGGTGAGTTTTTTCATCGGATCCATGGCGTCTTGGCGATGAACGAACTATGCGACTCATGCTTTATTTTTGTCAAATACAGCTTTGTTTTGTATATAGACAATTGCAAAATTGATCGCAGCGTGGACCCGTTCCTAGAATCCGAGCCTCCTCCCTCGCCGGATCCTGGCCATGAACAACACGATCGACATCGCCACCCGTCTGCGCGAAGGCGGATGGAAGCCGCTCCAGGGAGCGGGCCGGTTCATGGCACTCGCCGGCCCGCTCTGGGCCGCGCGAGAGGGGGACGGATGGGCCTACGGCGTGGTATCGACCGACGAGCACCTGAACCCGGCCGGGGTGGTTCACGGTGGACTGCTTGCCACCCTGATGGATCACGCGCTGAGCACGCTCGCCTGGGAGGCCGCCGGCCGCGCACCCTGCGTGACGGTGCAGCTCGACACGCACTTTCTCGCGTCCGTGCCACCGGGCGTCCTGATCGAGGCGCGCGGACGGGTGGTGCGTCGCACGTCCAGCCTCCTCTTCATGCACGGCGCGCTGAGCGTGGCCGGCAGCGACGTCCTGGCGGCCCAGGCCGTCATGAAGCTGCAGGCGGCCGGACCCGCCGCACCGCAGAAAGTCACGGCCTAGCGCGGCAAGCGACATATTCATAATTTGTCCTAATACAAATTGACAACGCATTTGACAATGCAAATCACGACTTCCATACTCGAAACGAAGCCGTTCGGGATGACGTGAAGTTCCACCTTTGTGGAGGCAATGCACCACGGACAGCGGCGAAGCCGATGAACGCGGGGACCCCTCGCCAGGGCCCGGGCTTGGCCATCGATGCCTTCAACAGGAGACAAGATGAGACTCTGGAAACTGCTCTTCACGGGCTGCGCCATGGCGTGTGCGTCGCACGGTGCGCTGGCACAGGCCTATCCCACCAAGCCGATACGCATCGTCGTGGCCTACCCGGCCGGCCAGGGCACCGACATCGCCGCGCGCTACCTCGGCAACCAGTTGGCGAAGGACCTGGGCCAACCCATCGTCATCGACAACCGTCCCGGAGCCGGCGGCAACCTCGGCACCGAACTCGCGGCGGAAGCACCGGCCGACGGCTACACGCTCACCATGGGCACCAACGCCACCCATGTGGTGAACCAGTACCTCTATGCGGGCCTGCGCCTGAAGCCCGAGAAGGACTTCGACTCCATCGTGCTGGTCGGCAGCTTTCCGATGGTGCTGGCGGTCAACGCCAAGTCGCCGCTGCGCTCGGTCGAGGACTTGGCCGGGGCCGTGAAGACCGACCCGCGCTCCGGCGACATCGCCACCCCCAGCACGTCGGCGCGCCTGGTGGTCGAGCTGCTCAAGGAGCGCTCCAACCTGAAGCTGTTCCACGTGCCCTACAAGGGCTCGGGCGTCGCCATGACGGACGTGCTCGGCGGCCAGCTGCCGCTGCTGATCGACACGCCCACCGCCTTGCGCTCGCAACTGGCCGCGGGGCACGTGCGCGCCATCGCGGTGACGTCGGCCGCGCCCAGCGCCCTCCTGCCGGGCATCAAGCCGGTGGCCGAGCAAGGCTATCCGGGCTTCGAGGTCATCGCCTGGAACGCGCTGTTCGCGCCGCGCGGCACGCCGGCGGCCATTCTCGACACGCTCAACGCCGCCATGAACAAGATCCTCAGCCGGCCCGAGACGAAGCAGCAGTTGCTCGAGTACGGCTTCGATCCGGGCGGCGGCACGCGGCAGCAGCTCACCGATTTCACGCAGGCCGAGCGCAGGAAATGGGAGCCGCTCATCAAGGCATCGGGACTGAAGGCGGACTAGGCCGATGCCCGCGCGCGCAGACCCTTTCGCAGGCATCGGGAGCACCTGGGCGAGCCTCGTTCACCGCCCACCATCTGGGATAAGCTTGCGGCCGCCGACCGCACGCTCCATGAAGTCCAGCCCCTCCCCCACCGCGAAGCCCGTCAAGTCAGAGCCCGCGACGAAGAAGCCGGTGCGGGTCCGACCCGTTCCCGGCGTGACGCGTGCCGTTGCCATCCTGCGCCTGCTCGGTCGCTCGTCGCAGGCGATGGGCGTGAAGGCCATTGCCGACGAACTCGCGCTGGTCCCCAGCACCTGCCTGCACATCCTGCGCGCGCTGGTCGCCGAAGAGCTCGTCAAGATCGACAGCGACACCAAGCGCTACTCGCTGGGCACCGGCATGCTGAGCCTGGCGCGCAGCGCCATCGAGAGCAGCGGCTTCGCCAGCCTTGCGCAGCCCGTGCTCGACGTGCTGGCGAACGACTGGAACGTGACGATGATCGGCGTCGAGACACCCGACATCGACCACATGGTGGTGCTGGCGCTGTCGCGCTCGCGTGCGCCCTTCCGCCTGCATGTGGATGTCGGCAGCCGCTTCCCGGCGCTGGTCAGCGCCACCGGGCGCCTGGTCGCGGCCTTCAGCGACGAACCGTGGCCACAGATCGAGAAGCGCTTCAAGTCGCTGCGCTGGGACAAGCCGATCGACCTCGCCACCTGGAAGCGCGAGGTCGAACTGGTCCGCAAGCGCGGCTTCAGCATCGACCGCGGCAACTACATGAACGGCGTGACGGTGATCGCGGTGCCGCTGCTCGACGCGGCGCACCGGGTGAGCCACACGCTGGTCGCCACCGGGCTCTCCGACAACCTGGTCGGCAGCGCCACCATGGACCTGGCCAAGGCCATGAAGAAAGAGGCCGACGGCCTCTCGGCCCTGCTGCCCTCGCGCCGATGACGACCGAACCCGAGCTCGTGCTGCGCCTCATCCCGATGCCGTCGGACACCTACCTGGGCGACCAGATCGCCGGTGGGTGGATGCTGGCGAAGATGGATTCCGCCGGAAGCGTCCTGCCCATGCGTGCCGCGCGCGGGCGCGTGGTGCTGGTCGCCATCGAGAAACTGGCCTTCAGCCACCCGGTCAAGGCCGGCGACCTGGTGTCCTTCTTCGCGCAGGTGGTGCACGTCGGCCGGACGTCCATCAGCGTCCATGTGCGGGCATTGACCGAGCGCCGCGGCAGCGAAGGCGTGACCACGCCGGTGACCGAAGCCACGCTGGTCTACGTCGCCATCGACGACCAGGGCGCGCCGCGCCCAATTTCAGCCTAGCCACAGCCCAGCTTCCGTCGGGTGCGCAGGGCCAGAGGGCGACGCCGCGGCCGCGCGATGCGAACCGTTTTAAGCTTGGGGGTCCGCGGTCGAACCGCCGCCCCCATTCCTCAAGGACCTTCGCATGAAAACCAAAGCCGCCGTCGCCTGGCAATCGGGCCAGCCCCTGACCATCGAAACCGTTGACCTCGACGGGCCGAAGTTCGGCGAAGTGCTGGTCGAGATCAAGGCCACCGGCATCTGCCACACCGACTACTACACGCTCTCGGGCGCCGACCCGGAAGGCATCTTCCCGGCCATCCTCGGCCATGAAGGCGCGGGCATCGTGGTCGACGTCGGCCCCGGCGTGACCACGCTCAAGAAGGGCGACCATGTCATCCCGCTCTACACGCCCGAATGCCGCCAGTGCAAGTTCTGCCTGAGCCGCAAGACCAACCTGTGTCAGCTGATCCGCGGCACGCAGGGCAAGGGCCTGATGCCCGACGCCACCAGCCGCTTCAGCATGGACGGCAAGCCCATCTTCCATTACATGGGCACCTCGACCTTCAGCAACTACACGGTCGCCCCCGAAATCTCGCTTGCCAAGATCCGCGAGGACGCGCCCTTCGACAAGGTCTGCTACATCGGCTGCGGCGTGACGACCGGCATCGGCGCCGTGATCTTCACCGCCAAGGTGGAAGCCGGCGCGAACGTGGTGGTGTTCGGCCTCGGCGGCATCGGCCTGAACGTGATCCAGGGCGCCAAGATGGTGGGCGCCGACAAGATCATCGGCGTCGACCTGAACCCGGCGCGCGAGGCGATGGCCCGCAAGTTCGGCATGACGCATTTCCTGAACCCGAAGGACATCGAGGCGGCCGGCGGCAACATCGTCGACGCGATCGTGCAGCTGACCGACGGCGGCGCCGACTACAGCTTCGAGTGCATCGGCAACACCAAGGTGATGCGCCAGGCGCTCGAATGCACGCACAAGGGCTGGGGCCGCAGCATCATCATCGGCGTGGCCGAAGCGGGGGCCGAGATCAGCACCCGCCCGTTCCAGCTGGTCACCGGCCGCCACTGGGAAGGCTCGGCCTTCGGCGGCGCCCGCGGCCGCACCGACGTGCCGAAGATCGTCGACTGGTACATGGAAAACAAGATCAACATCGACGACCTGATCACGCACACCATGCCGCTCGAAGACATCAACAAGGGCTTCGACCTGATGAAGCGCGGCGAGTCGATCCGCGGCGTGGTCCTGTATGACTGAAGCGATGCTCGGCCCGCTGCGCCGTGTGCACGCCGGCGTGCTGGACATCGCCTTCCATGAGAGCGGTCCCGAGGACGGGCCGCCCGCCGTGCTGCTGCACGGCTTTCCCTACGACGTGCACGCCTACGCCGAGGTGGTGCCGATCCTCGCGGACGCAGGCTGCCGCGTGGTCGTGCCCTACCTGCGCGGCTTCGGCCCGACCCAGTTCGTCGATGCGGCCACGCCGCGGTCGGGCGAGCAGGCTGCACTGGCCGCCGACCTGCGCGCCCTGCTCGATGCGCTGGCGATTCCGCAGGCCGTGCTGGCCGGCTACGACTGGGGCGGCACGGCCGCCTGCGTGGCCGCGGCGCTGTGGCCCGAGCGCTGCACCGGGCTCGTGTCCTTCAACAGCTACAAGGTGCAGGCCATCGCGCATGCCGACGAGCCGGCCCCGCCCGAGAACGAGTTCCGCTACTGGTACCAGTGGTACTTCCACACCGAGCGCGGCCGCGCCGGGCTGGCGCAGAACCGGCGCGATCTGTGCCGGCTGCTGTGGCGGCTCTGGTCGCCCACCTGGGCCTTCGACGACGCGACCTGGGAGCGCACGGCGCCCGCCTTCGACAACCCGGATTTCGTCGACATCGTCATTCATTCCTACCGGCACCGCTACGGCAAGGCCGCGGGCGACCCGGCCTATGCCGACCTCCAGGCCGCCCTCGACCAGATGCCCGAGATCCGCGTGCCGTCGATCACCTTCGACGGCGCCGACGACGGCGTGATGTCGCCCGCCGGCACCGCCGACCAGGGCCACCACTTCACCGGCCCGCGCACGCACCGCACCTTGCCCGGCGTGGGCCACAACATGCCGCAGGAAGCACCCCGTGTGTTCGCCGATGCGGTGCTCGAACTCATTTCCCCGCATCGCCGATGACCGCCTCCCCCAAGACCCTGTCCGAACACCGCTGCTTCGGCGGCACGCAGACCTTCCACGAACACGCCTCGGGCGAGATCGGCCTGCCGATGCGCTTTTCGGTGTTCCTGCCGCCGCAGGCCGCAGACGGCCCGGTGCCGGCGCTGATCTACCTGGCGGGCCTCACCTGCAACGAAGAGACCTTCATGGTCAAGGCCGGCGCGCAGCGTCTGGCGGCCGAACTCGGCATCGCGCTGGTCGCACCGGACACCAGCCCGCGCGGCGCCAACGTGCCCGGCGAATCGGAGAGCTGGGACTTCGGCGTCGGCGCCGGCTTCTACCTCGACGCGACCGAGGCGCCATGGGCCCCGCACTGGCGCATGGAAAGCTACCTGATCGGCGAACTGCTGCCGCTGCTCGGCACCGCCTTCCCGATCGATCCGCAACGCATCGGCCTCACCGGCCATTCGATGGGCGGGCATGGCGCGCTCACGCTGGCGCTGCGGCACCCGAGCCTCTTCAAGTCGTTGTCGGCCTTCGCGCCGATCTGCGCGCCCACGCGCTGCCCCTGGGGCGAGAAGGCCTTCACCGGCTACCTGGGCGCCGACCGCACGCGCTGGATCGAACACGACGCCACGGTGCTCATGGAGAACCAGCCGGTCGCGCCCTACCCCGCGGGCATCCTGGTCGACCAGGGCCTGGGCGACAAATTCCTCGCCGAGCAGTTGCACCCGCACCTGTTCGAGGCCGCCTGCCACGCCATCGGCCAGCCGCTGACGCTGCGCCGGCACGAGGGCTACGACCATGGCTACTACTTCATCCAGAGCTTCATGGCCGACCACCTCGTCCATCACGCCCAGCTGCTGAAGGCCTGAGCGTGGCCGGACTCGCCGACAGCCTGCCGGAAGTGTTCGAACGGCTCGGCCGCGTGCAGGCACGGCGCATGTTCGGCGGCCATGGGCTGTTCCACGAAGGCCGCATGATCGGACTGGTCGTGCGCGAGACGCTCTACCTCAAGGTCGACGCCGAGAGCGCTCCCCACTTCGACGCACTGAACGCGCCGGCCTTCTCGTACGAGCGCCAGGGCAAGACGATGCAGATGTCGTACCGCGAGGCGCCCGCCGACCTCTTCGACGACCGCGACCTCGCGGCCCTGTGGGGTCGTCGCGCCTGGGAGGCGGCGATGCGCTCCGGACAGGCGCCCAAGCCCCGACGCACGACCGCGTCGGCAGCGGCCAGGAAGACCAGGAAAGCCCCATGAACACCGCCCCGCCACCGTTGCCGACCCGCGAAGAGATCGCCGCCTTCGACGTCTTCCCCGGCCTCACGCTGCAGGACATCGACGTGGTGGCCACCGCGATCCAGGCCGAGAAGGCGCTGGCCGAGCTGGGTGCGCTGAACGTGGTCGGCTTCGACACCGAATCGAAGCCGACCTTCCTCAAGAACGAAATCTCGACCGGGCCGCACACGGTGCAGTTCGCCTCGCTCGAGCGGGCCTGGGTCTTCCAGGTGCACGACCCGGTCTGCCGCGCGGCGGCTGCCCACCTGATCGCCTCGAGTGCACTCGTCAAGGTCGGCTTCGGCCTGGCCGGCGACCGCACGCAGATCCGCCGCACGCTGGGCGTCGAGCCGCAGGGCGTGGTCGACCTCGACACCGTCTTCAAGCGCCGCGGCTACCGCGATGCGGTCGGCGTGAAGTCGGCCATCGCGCTGCTGTTCGGCCAGCAGTTCGTCAAGTCGCGCAAGCAGTCGACCTCCAACTGGGCCACCCATCGGCTCTCCGAGGGGCAGGTGCGCTATGCCGCGAACGACGCCTACGCAGCCATGCGCGTGATGGACAGGCTCGGCCTGGACGCCGCCCGGCTCGTGCCGATGCCGCTGTCGAGCTGAAGGCGGGCAACGTCACACGGGCCGGCTAAGCTCACCGCTGCATGAAGTCCTCCGCCCCCCGAAAATCCGCCCGCCCCCAGGCGCTCGAATCGAATGCCGCGCCGGTTTCCGCCGTGCTCGCCCGCATCGACACCCTGTGGCCCTCGCTCGGCCCGGCCGGCCAGCGCATCGCGGATTTCATCGCCAAGCACCCGCAGGAAGTGGTTCACATGTCGGTGAGCGAGGTGGCCGAGCGCACCAAGTCCAGCGAAGGCAGCGTGGTCGGCCTCTGCAAGAACCTCGGTGCCACCGGCTTTCAGCAGATCAAGATCGCGCTGGCACAGGAGCTGGTGCAGCCGGTGCAGTTCATCCACGAAGATCTGGTGAAGAAGGACACGGTGGAGGCCACCGTGCGCAAGATCTTCCAAAGCAATGTGCAGACGCTGCGCGACACCCAGGCCGCGCTCGACGTGTCGGCCATGGCGAAGGCGGTGCAGCTGATCAAGAAAGCCCGGCGCATCGAGATCTACGGCATCGGCAGCGCAGCCACCATCGCCGAGGATGCGCACTACCGCATGCTGCGCATCGGGATCGACGCCAAGGTGGTGGTCGACTCGCACATCCAGGCGATCAGCGCATCGCTCACCGGGCCCGACGTGGCGACCCTCACGATCTCGCACTCGGGCAGCTCCCACGAGACCGTGCTGGCCACGCGGTTGGCCAAGGAGGCCGGCGCCTCCACCATCTGCATCACCAACTTCGGCAAGTCGCCGATCCAGGCCTTCGCCGACGTGCTGCTGTTCACCATGGCGCGCGAGACCAGCTTCCGCACCGAGGCCATGACCAGCCGGCTGGCGCAGCTGGCGATCATCGATGCGCTGATCGCCTGCCTGGCGCTGGCCGACTACGAGAAGTCGGTGCGCACGCTGCGCAAGACCTTCGACGTGCTGTCGACCAAGCGCTACTGAGGGGCGGGCGCCCGGCGCCGCCGACCCTGGCCGGGCCGCTCACTACAATCGCGCCCCTTTGCTGTTTCCCGGAACCCCGCACCCATGGACATCGTCGTCAACGAAGAACTCAAGGCCTATATCGACCCGCTGACGCCGCAAGAGTACGAATCGCTGGAGCGCAGCCTGCTGGCCGAGGGGTGCCGCGACGCGCTGGTGCTGTGGGGCGACGTGCTGGTCGACGGCCACAACCGCTACGGCATCTGCCAGAAGCACGGCCTGCCGTTCCAGACGGTGCAGAACCCGCGCTTTCGCACCATCGAGGATGTGCACCTCTGGATGATCGACCAGCACCTGGGCCGGCGCAGCGTGTCGGATTTCCAGCGCGGCGTGCTGGCATTGCGCAAGCGCGAGATCGTGGCCGGGCGGCGGGCACGTGCCGCCGCGCCGGCCGACTCGAACACCGTTGCCGATGAGGGCCCGCCCTTCGACGTCGACGAAGCCCCGCCGGCACCGATGAACAGCCGCGAGGCGATCGCCAAGGCCGCGCGCCTGAGCAGCAGCCAGGTCGTGATGATCGAGAAGATCCAGAAGCAGGCCGCGCCGGAGCTGGTCGAGGCCGTGAAGGCCGGCACCATCTCGCTCAACGCAGCCGCCGCCGTCGCCAGCCTGCCGGCCGAGGAGCAGGCGGCCGCAGCGATCGCCGGCAAGGACGAACTCAAGCAGGCCGCCAAGCGGGTACGTGATGCCAAGCGCCGACCGCGCGAGGAAGCCTCCACGCCCGAATCCGCCGCGGATGAGACAGAGACCGGTGACGAGCTGCAACTGCTGCGTGCCCGCGTGGCCGCACTGACGGCCGAGAACGCGGATTTGCGCGCGCAACTCGCCGCACTGCACGCCGGCGGCTGAACGGCGCCCCGCGGCGGCTACAGCGCCGGCGCCGCAGCGGCGGCCCCAGGCGCGCTGACGGCACCACGCAGCAAGGCGGCCAGGCTGGGAGATCCGGCGGCGCCGCCCACGAGCAGGCAGTCCATCCCCAGCTGCAAGGCGCCACGCGCATCGGTGTCGGGGTTGTCGCCGATCACCAGCGTGCTCGCGGGCGATGCGCCGAGCCGGCGCAGCCCTTCCTCCAGCAACAGCGGGCCGGGCTTGCCGACCACGCGCAGCGGCTGAACGCCGCTCACCGTGATCACGGCGGCCAGCAGCGCACCGGTTTCGGGCACCAGGCTGCCGCCCGGCCCCGGGTGGCTGGCGTCGGCGTTGGTTGCCACCAGCAGGGCACCGCGACGCAACTGGTTGGCGATGAGGCCGAGCCGAGCGCGGTTGAAGTGCGGGTCCAGCGCCAGCAGCACGACGTCGGCATCGGCCTTCACCAACTGGCAGCCGCGGGCCATCGCATGGCGTTGCAGGGCGGCGCTGCCGGCCAGCAGGACGCGCGCCTGCGGGTGCTCGCGCCGCAGGTAGGCCACGCTCTGCTCACCCGCCAGCACGATGCACGACGGCGCCACCTGGAGCCCAAGCCGTGCGAGCCGGCGTGCCATGCCTTCGGCGGTGTGGGTGGAGTTGTTGGAGACGATCATGCAGCGGCCACGGAAGCGTTCGAGCAGTTCCGACGCGCCATCGAGCACCTCGTCCTCGCGGATCAGGGTGCCGTCGAGATCGACGATCAGGTGGCGTGCCTGCCACAGCCTTTCGGCCGCGCTGCGTGCGATGAAGTGGTCGGCCGCGGTGCGGTCGACGACCGCGCTGTCTTTGTTCATGAGCAAGTGGATTCGATGCGCGCCGACCCTCCGGCGCTGGCTCGCATTCTATTGAGTTTCGCTCAATTTTTATCGATAAATACTTGAGCTGAATTCATTCCTCTGTCATATCCGCTGCCTAACCTTGCCCAGGTCGAGCCGCTGCACACGCCAGCGACACCCCCTCACCCCCGCAAGGACCCCGGACATGAAACACCTCCTCACCTCGGCCGCCGCGGCGCTCGCGCTGACCGTCGCCCCCCTCTCTCCCGCATTCGCGCAAAGCGTGGCCGACGGCTCGAAGGAGCGCCCGCTGCGCGTGTTGCTGATTCCGGCCGACGGCGGCACCGAGTCGGGCACCAAGGCCGACTACCTGCCGGTGTTCAACGCGATCTCGCGCACGACCGGTCTGCAGTTCGACCTGAAGGTCGGCCAGTCGTACGGTGCGGTGGTCGAAGGCATGTGCAACCAGCTCGCCGACATCGCCTTCTTCGGCCCGGTGTCCTATGTGCAGGCGCATCAGCGCGGCTGCGCGCAGCTGCTGGCCGTGGGCGTCGAGAAGGGGGCGTCGATCTACTACGCGGGCATGTTCGCCAAGGCCGACGCGCCGATCGCCGGCGTGCAGGACGTCAAGGGCAAGCGCGTCGCCTTCGGTGACGTCAACTCGGCCTCGAGCTTCACCTTCCAGATCTCCATGCTGCTCGATGCGGGCATCGATCCGGTACGCGATCTTGCAGCGATCCGAATGACCGGCAGCCATGCCAACAGCCTGGCCGCCCTGGTGCAGGGGCAGGTCGACGTCGCGTCGCTGTCCTTCGACTCCTACGAGAAGGCCGTCAAGCAAGGCGCGGTCGATCCCAAAACGATCAAGGTGATCGCCCGCAGCCCGGCCATCCCTTATCCGCCTCTGGCGCTCAATTCCAAGTTGCCCGAAGCCCTGAAGACGCAATTGAAGTCGGCCTTCAGCACGGTGAACAAGGCGCCCGGCATCACACCCGACATGATCCGCGGCTACGGCGGCGCCAAGATCGACGGCTACGACACGCAGTTCTCCGAGGCCGAGTTCAACGTCGCCGCGCAGAAGCTCGCGCTGCTCACCGACGAGCTCAAGGGCCGGATCCTCAAGAAGGCGGCCGAGCGTTGAACGCCGGTATCGCATCCGCCTCGGCACCGCTTCCGATGTTGCGCTTCGATTCGGTCGACATGCGGTACGCCGATGGCACGTCGGCGTTGAAGACCGTGTCGCTGCACATCCCGCGCGGCCAGTTCTGCGTCGTGCTAGGCAGCTCCGGCGCCGGCAAGTCGACCTTGCTGCGCATGGCCAACGGGCTGGTCAGGCCGACAGCGGGCACGGTGCATGTCGATGGCGTCCAGGTGACGGCAGCGTCGCTTGCCGACATCCGGCCGCGCATCGGCATGATCCATCAGCAATTCAACCTGGTGCTGCGCGCCAGCGTGGCGACCAACGTGCTGAGCGGTGCGCTGCCGGCCCTGCCGCTGTGGCGTGCCATGGCCGGGTTGTTCCCGGAGGCGATGCGCGAACGCGCCTGCGAGCTGCTCGCGTCGGTCGGGCTCCAGCCCGCCCACCTGAACCGCCGCGCCAGCGAACTCTCCGGCGGCCAGCAACAGCGCGTGGGCATCGCCCGTGCCTTCATGCTGGCGCCTCCCCTCGTACTGGCCGACGAGCCGGTTGCCAGTCTGGACCCCCAGGCCAGCGGCGAAGTGCTCGAACTGCTCAAGCGCCAAGCCGCCGAACGCGGCACAACGGTGCTGTGCAGCCTGCACCAGGTCGACCTCGCGCGCAGCTTCGCCGACCGCATCGTCGCGCTGCGCGATGGCGTGCTGGTCTTTGATGGCGCCCCGCAGGATTTCGATGCGGCCGCCGCACAGGCACTGTATGGCGCGGAGCGGCTCTCTGCCGCGTCGACCACGGCACCGGTCGAGCCCAGGCCGACGCACTCGCTGGTGTGGGAGGCCGCGTGATGAACCGTGCTTGCGCTTCGTCCAGCCCGTCGACACCCTCGCAGGCGTGGGCAATCCGTCCCCCCTTTGGCGCTCGCACCGTCATGGGCGTGCTGCTCGCGCTTGCCCTGTGCTTCGTGACCGGTCAACGCGTCGAGATGGGTCGCATGGCCGTGCTCACGGGCGAAGGCCTGCTGGCCGCCGTCGGACTGCGCGACACCTCGCAGGTGTCGGCTGGCCTGGCAGGGGTGGCCAGGTCGCTGTTCCCGATCCAGATCTCCGAGCGCACCGAGGTCGCGCGCATCGAGAACTTCGACCGCGCCAGATTGCCGCTGTTTGCGCACATCGAGACCGAGACGGTGCACGACCCGCGCCTCAATCCGCAGACGCTGCAGATGGAAGACAGCGTCGAGCAGCGCGAGGTTTTGGTCGAGCCGATCGGGTACCTGACGCACGTGCTCGCCAAGATGGTCGAGACGCTGGAGATCGCTTTCTGGGCCACGCTGCTTGCGGTCGCGATGAGCCTGCCGCTCGCCTGGTTCAGTGCGCGCAACTACAGCCCCAACGTCGTCGCCTACGGCGTGGCGCGCGGAATGGTGAGCCTGTGCCGCGCGGTGCCCGAACTGGTGAGTGCACTGCTGCTGGTGCTGGCCTACGGCTTCGGCCCGATCGCTGGCGTGCTGGCCCTGGCGCTGCATGCCGCGGGCTTTCTCGGCAAGTTCTACGCGGAAGACATCGAGACCGCTGATGACAAGCCGCAGGAGGCACTGCGCGCCATCGGCGCCGGCAAGCTGAAGGTGATGCGCTTCGCGGTGCTGCCGCAGGTGATGCCCCAGTTCATCGCCTACACGCTCTACGTGCTCGACCGCAACGTGCGCATGGCCACGGTGGTCGGCCTGGTCGGTGCCGGGGGCATCGGCCAGGAGCTCAAGGGGCGCTACGACATGTACAACTATTCGCACGTCGGAACGATCCTGGTCGCGATCTTCCTGACCGTCTTCGTGCTCGACCAGATCGCCGCGCGCCTGCGCCGCCGCTTTGCCTGAGGTCCTCCGCGGACCTGTCTTCCTCTCCCACCGACTCCTTCTTCTTCTTTCCTCCCGAGGACTCCACCATGAAAGCTGCTTCATTTCTCCTGCGCGGCCTGTGCGCCGCGGCCCTGTTGTCCAGCCTTGCCGCCTGCGGCGGCGGAGGCAACGGCGGCACGCCCACACCGCCGCCCACCGGTGGGAGCCCCGAAGCACCGCCGACGGCCCCGGACCCGCAACTCAAGTGCGCGCCCTGAGGCGCGGCACCGCATCCAACGGCCTTTTCTCCCGACCCTCTCCATCCCACACGCTGAACCATGAACCACCTTCCAAGACGCAACTTCCTGCGCAAGTCCGCTGGCGCGATCGGCGCCGCCTCCGCCCTCACGATGCTGCCGCCGTCCATCCGCAAGGCGCTGGCGGTCGAGGCCGCCGTCGACACCGGCACCCTCCAGGATGTCAAGCACGTCGTCATCCTGATGCAGGAGAACCGCAGCTTCGACCACTACTTCGGCACGCTCAAGGGCGTGCGCGGCTTCGGCGACCGCTTCCCGATCCCGCTCGCGAGCGGGAAATCGGTCTGGTACGAAAGCGACGGCACGCGCGAGATCACGCCGTTCCACCTCGACATGACGCAGATGAACGCGATCAAGTCCGACACGACCTCGCACACCTTCCCCGACATGCAGGCCGCGTGGAGCCAGGGTCAGTACGGCTACTGGCCGAAGTTCAAGATCGACCTCGTCACCGGCAAGAACACCGGCCACTCGATGGGCTACTTCAAGCGCCAGGAGATTCCGTTCCAGTTCGCCCTGGCCGAGGCGTTCACGCTGTGCGATCAATACCACTGCTCGGTCCTCTCCGGCACCGACCCGAACCGGGTCGCGTTCTGGTCCGGTTCCGCGTTCGATCCGACCGTGCGCGCCCAAGGCCTCAACAACACCGATGCCACCTCCGAGCCCAACAACGTGCGCTGCTGGGTCGTCAAGAACTGGAAGCCGGGCAACTGGCCGGTGCCGGGGTACACGTACCTGAGCAACGCCCTGACTTGGCCGACGATCCCGGACGTGCTGCAGAAGGCCGGCGTGAGCTGGCGCATCTACCAGGACCCGAACAACAACTGGACCGGCGCGATGAACGGCTGCCTCGCGTTCGAGAGCTTCCGGACCGCACCGCCCGGCTCGCCGATCTATGCCAACGGCATGAGCGCATGGTCGCTCACCGACCTGGCGAACGACGTGAAGAACAACACGCTGCCGGCGGTCAGCTGGGTGCTGCCGTCGCAGGCGCAATCCGAGCACGCATCGGGGTCGAGCCCGGCCAGCGGTGCCGACTTCACGCAGCAGGTGCTCGAAGCCCTGGTCGCGAATCCGGAGGTCTGGAGCAAGACGGTGCTGTTCGTCACCTTCGACGAGAACGACGGCTTCTTCGACCACGTGCCACCGCCAGCCGTGCCCTCGTACAACCTCGACGGCAGCCTCGCCGGCAAGTCGACGCTGGACGTGAACGGCATGTACTTCGACACCCAGAACAACGTTTACGTCGACGAGTTCCTCAGCGCCTACATAGGCAAGCCGACGACCTCGAAATACCTGGACGACCGCGACACCATCACCGGCAAGCTGCGCCCGTTCGGCATGGGCCCGCGCGTACCGATGTACGTGATCTCGCCATGGAGCAAGGGCGGCTGGGTCAATTCGCAGGTGTCCGACCACGCATCGGTCGGGATGTTCCTCGAGAAGCGCTTCGGCATCACGGTGCCGGCGATCAGCCCGTGGCACCGGGCCGTCAGCGGCGACCTGACCAGTGCGTTCGACTTCGTCTCGCCGAACGACCCGGCCGTGCCGACGCTGCCCGCCACGCGCCAGTACCAGACGATCGAGACCCAGCAGCTCGCGCTGCCGGCCGCAGTGGCCCCGGCGGTTCTGCCGACGTTCGCACAGGAAGTCGGCACGCGACCATCGCGGGCCCTTCCGTACGAATTGCACACCAGCGCGCGCGTCGAGCCGCGCGGCCTCCTGCAGCTGGTGTTCGCCAACACCGGCATGCAGGGCGCCGTGTTCCATGTCTACGACAAGCTGCACCTGGAGCGCATCCCGCGCCGCTACACGGTGGAAGCGGGCAAGACGCTCAACGACTTCTGGGACACCGCCGCGACCGACAGCGGCAAGTACGACCTGTGGGTCTACAGCACCAACGGCTACGTGCGCAGCTTCTCGGGTGACGCACTGGCCCACGGCACCGCTGCGTTCAAGCCCGAGGTGCAGGTCTGCTACGAGCCGGTGGGCGGCCAGATTTACGTCAAGCTGCACAACACCGGCAGCGCCGGCGGTCGCGTGACGGTGACACCCAATGCCTACCGCACCGACGGCCCGTGGCCGCTCGAGGTCGCGGCCGGCGCCACCGGCACGCTGCACTGGAAACTGGACGACAGCGGCCAGTGGTACGACTTCACCGTCACCGGCGAGAAGTTCGAACGCCGCTTCGCCGGCCGCGTGGAAACCGGTCGCCACAGCGTGAGCGATCCGGCCATGGCGCTGGGCCTCGCCAGCTGATCGGCCCGCGGCACTCAGGGGCACAGCAACGGGGCAGTGGGCCAGACTGCAGGCTCGCCGCCCTTTCCTTTGGCGAAGTGGCGATCGGCGGACGGCAGATCACCGGCTCGGTGGCCGCAGGGCGGACAGCCCCTCAGAACAGGCTGCCCTGCCCCGCCACGCCCGGTGGCCGGAAGGCGCCGAGGTCCAGCGCGATGCGCTGCCGGTTGAAGCCGATGCGGTTCGTCGCCTTCTCGAAGCGCTGACGGATCAGGTCGGCCCACAGGCCGCTGCCCTTCATGCGGGTGGCGAAGTCGGCGTCGTAGTCCTTGCCGCCGCGCATCTCACGGATGCGCGCCATGATGCGGCCGGCCCGCTGCGGGTAGTGCAGTTCGAGCCATTCCTTGAAGAGCGGCGCGACCTCCCACGGCAGCCGCACCACCGTGTAGAAGGCGCAGCGCGCGCCGGCGTCCCAGGCGGCTTCGAGGACCTGCTCCATGTCTTCGGTCACGAAAGGGATTTGCGGTGCGACGCTGACGCCCACCGGCACACCGGCTTCGGCCAACATACGGATCGTGCGCAGGCGCCGGTGCGGCGCGGCGGCGCGCGGCTCCAGCTTGCGCGCCAGCTCACCGTCGAGCGTGGTGACCGTGACATAGACCGCGGCCAGCCGGTCCGCCGCCATCGGGGCGAGCAGATCCAGGTCCTGCTCGACCGCGCTCGACTTGGTCACGATGCCGAAGGGGTGGCACGCCTCGCGCAGCACCTCGAGCACCGAGCGGGTCAGCCGCAGCTCGCGCTCGATCGGCTGGTAGCAGTCGGTGGCGGTGCCGATGGCGAGGTGGCTGGGCCGGTAGCTCTTGCGGGCCAGTTCAGCGCGCAGCACCTCGGCGATGTTGCGCTTGGCGATCAGCTTGGTTTCGAAGTCGAGGCCGGGCGACAGGTTGAGGTAGCTGTGCGTCGGCCGCGCGAAGCAGTAAATGCAGCCGTGTTCACAGCCACGGTAGGGGTTGAGCGAACGGTCGAAGGGAATGTCGGGCGAATCGTTCTCGCTCAGGACCGACTTGACGTCTTCGAAGCGGACTTCCGTCTGCAGCGGGGGCAGGCCCTCGGCCGCCTCGTCCTGCAGCGTGTTCCAACCGTCGTCGAAGTCGTCGCGCACGTCGCGCTCGAAGCGATGCGCCAGCCGGCTGGCGGCACCGCGGCCCTTGAGAGCCTGGAGGGGGATGAGGTGATCGGCCATGAGATACTGTACTTAAATACAGTATCTCGCATCGTCTCCTTCATGAGAAGAGGGTTTCGACGGCGACAGGTCAGCGCGCGGCAGCGTCTCGTCCGCCGTGGGCAGCCTGCCGGTGGGCGCCAAGGAAGGCGCCGAAGGCGCTGGTCCAAAAGCCCGGTGCCGGGTCCTTGTCGGGCCGCTGGCGCTGGATCGGCTGGGGCGGCTGCGCTTCGGCGCGGGGCGGGGGGGCGTACACCGGCCCTCCGCAGCGCGCCTCGCATTCCTGCATCTCCCGCGCCAGACGCATCATCTTGGCGGACGCGCCCGGCTCCCGGCGCCGCAGGGCCACCAGGCCTTCCAGGTAGTCCTTCGTCAGGCTTTCCCACTGGGAAAAGGCAGACCCCATGGGAATGGTGTCGTGTTGCATGTGATCCTCTCGTCCAGAGTCGTGTCCATCGGTTGGGCACCGCGCTCGATGCCTACAAAAGACTTATCGGCAGGGCGCGCGAAGTCTTGAGGCTCTGCGACAAAATTTCAGGAGGGATCGGGTGTCGTCGGGCTGCGCGAGTCGGGCGGCACACCGCGGGCAACGCTCACAAAGCGCTTGAACCGTCGGACTCGATCAGTTCTTCGGGCGCCAGGCGCTGAGGAACTCGGCGGTCTTGTCCCGCGGCTGCCAGGTCACGACGACGGTTTCGATGTTGGTGCCCTTGGAGGCCGATGCGCTCTTGCCCGTATCGAGCCCGGCGCGCGCGGCGTCGTCGCACGCCGTCAAACACAGCACCAGCACCGTCAGGCCCGCGGCCACAGTCCAGGAGTTCTTCACACCACATCTCCGGTTCAGCGGGCAGCCACCCAGGCTGCCGACACTACCGGCGATGATAGGATGAAATGTTAACCTTTAGTACTCTTTTGTGTAAAAAATGTTACACGCAAGTATTCATTTTTGGGGTGCAACCGGGGAACCCCTCGACTAGAACTCGGCGTCCAGTTCGTCGATCTCGTCGGGTTCCTGCCTCGCCGCAGCCACCCATTCCTGCATCGCCGGCAACTCCATGACGCGCTTGCAGTAGGCGGCGCACTCGCGGTCCAGCGCCACGTCGTAGCTCAGGAAACGGGTGACGACCGGTGCGTACATGGCGTCGGCGATGCAGGGCTGCTTGCCGAACAGGAATGGCCCGCCGTAGCTCTTGAGGCACTCGTGCCAGATCGCGGTCACGCGGTCGATGTCGGTCTGCGCCCGCGACCAGATCTTGAAGCCCGGGAAGTGGCCCTTGATGTTCATCGGCAGCGAGCCGCGCATGGCGCTGAAGCCCGAATGCATCTCGCCACTGATGGCCCGGCAATGGGCGCGCGCCTTGATGTCGGCCGGCAGCAGGCCCGCCTTGGGCTTGATCTCGTTGAGGTATTCGCCAATGGCCAGCGTGTCCCAGACATGGACGGTGCCGTGCTGCAGCGACGGCACCAGCATCGACGACGAGAGCAGCAGCATCTCGGCCTTCATGGCCGGGTCGTCCGGGGAAATCACCTTCTCGCTGAAGTCGAGCCCTGCCAGCTTGCACATGAGCCAGCCGCGCAGCGCCCAGGCGCCGTAGTTCTTGCTGCTGATGGTGAGAACGGGTTTGGCCATGGCGTTGCTCCTGATTGCCCTGTTGTCGGCTGACCGGTGCAAGGCCTGTGCCACAGCCCATCCGGCCTCGGCATGCTGGCCCGCAAATTGCCTTCACGCAGCCTCATGCTGTACCGGGCCTACCAAAACCAGAGCGATCTGATGTCGCCGCTGCGGCTCGCAGCGCAGTTCATGGGCCAGGCCATGTGGGTCGGCGCCGGCCCCGACAGCGCGAGCCGCAAGATGGCGGCGGCCTTCGAGGTCTTCTCGCGCCTGCGGCTCACCCACACCCGGCCGGCCTACGGCATCGACGAGGTGCTGGTCGACGGCGAACCGGTGGCGGTGCACGAGGAGGTGACGCTGGTCGCGCCCTTCGGCACCCTGCTCCATTTCCGCAAGGACACCAAGGCGGTGCATCCGCCCGTGCTCCTGGCGGCACCGTTGTCGGGCCATTTCGCCACGCTGCTGCGCGAAACGGTGCGCACGCTGCTGCGCGACCACGATGTCTACCTGACCGACTGGCACAACGCCCGCGACGTGCCGCTGCGCCATGGCGGCTTCAGCCTGGACGACTACACGGCCCAGCTGATCGCCTTCCTCGAAGCCATCGGTCCCGGCGCCCACCTGGTCGCGGTCTGCCAGCCTTGCGTGGCCGCCCTGGCCGCCACCGCGCTCATGGCGGAGGACGACAACCCCGCCGCCCCGAAGAGCCTGACGCTGATGGCCGGGCCGGTCGACTGCCGGGTCAACCCCAGCGGCGTGAACACCCTCGCCACCAGCAAGCCGATCGAGTGGTTCCGCAAGAACCTCATCAGCCATGTGCCCTTCCCGCATGCCGGGATGATGCGGCGGGTGTACCCCGGCTTCCTGCAGCTCACGGCCTTCATGAGCATGAATCCGGAGCGGCACAAGGAACAGTTCAAGAAGCTGTACGAGCACATCGTCAACGGCGAAACCGACAAGGCCGACACGATCCGGAATTTCTACGACGAGTACCTGGCCGTGAACGACCTGCCGGCCGAGTTCTACCTGGAGACCGTCGAGCGGGTCTTCCAGACCTACGACCTGCCGCGCGGCGAACTCACGGTGCACGGCCGCAAGGTGAACCCGGCCGCCATCCGCAAGACCGCGCTGATGACGGTCGAGGGCGAGCGCGACGACATCTGCTCGGTGGGCCAGACGGTCGCGGCGCAGGACCTCTGCACCAGCATCCGCCCCTACCTCAAGACCCACCACCTGCAGGCCGGCGTGGGCCACTACGGCGTGTTCAGCGGCAGCAAGTGGAACGCACAGATCTACCCGCGGGTGCGCGAGGCGATCCACGCCGCGGCCGAGTTGGCCTGACCGCGCGCCGGCACGCCCGATTCAAGCCCGACATAGCTCCTGTCCGACAGCACGAAGGGCGCTCGGCGGCCCGCAATGTCAGAGGCGTGGCGTAGGCTAAAGGCTTCAAGCCCGCAGTCGAAGCGGCCGGACCATCCGGCGCAAAAGGAACGCACCCGTGCATATCGAACACCCTCGCCTCAGCGAGCATGACGTCTGGCTTTTCCGCGAAGGCACGCACGCGAAACTGCACGACACGATGGGCTGCCACCTCCAGCCCGGCGGCGGCGCCAGCTTCGCGGTGTGGGCGCCCAATGCCCAGGCGGTCTCGGTGATCGCCGACTGGAACGGCTGGGACGACAGCGCGATGCGGCTCGAGCCGCGCCCGGACGGCAGCGGCGTGTGGGAAGGCTTCGACCCGGACGCCGTGCGCGGCGCCGTCTACAAGTACCGCATCTTCTCCGCCGCGAACGGCAACGTGCTGGAAAAGGCTGACCCCTTCGCCTTCTACGCCGAACCGCCGCCGGCCACCGGCTCGCGCGTCTGGTCGCTCGAGCACACCTGGAACGACGACGCCTGGATGGCCGCGCGCGGCCCGAAGAACGCCCTCGACGCGCCGATGTCGACCTACGAACTGCACGCCGGCTCCTGGCAACGGCAGGACGGCCAGATGCTGGGCTGGCGCGAGCTGGGCGAACGGCTGGCCGGCTACCTGGTCGACATGGGCTTCACCCACGTCGAGCTGATGCCGGTGACCGAGCACCCGTTCTACGGCTCCTGGGGCTACCAGACCACCGGCTACTTCGCGCCGACCTCGCGCTACGGCACGCCGCAGGACTTCATGGCCTTCGTCGACCACATGCACCAGCGCGGCATCGGCGTGCTGCTCGACTGGGTGCCTTCGCACTTCCCGACCGATGCCCACGGCCTGGCCTTCTTCGACGGTACGCATCTCTACGAGCACGCTGACCCGCGCCAGGGCTTTCATCCGGAGTGGAACTCGAGCATCTTCAACTACGGCCGCAACGAGGTCCGCAGCTTCTTGATCTCCTCGGCGCTGTTCTGGCTGGAGCACTACCACCTCGACGGCCTGCGCGTGGACGCCGTGGCGTCGATGCTCTACCTCGACTACGCGCGCCAACCCGGCGAATGGATCCCCAACGTGCACGGCGGCCGCGAGAACCTCGAGGCGATCGGCTTCCTGCGCGACCTCAACCGTGCGGTCTACCGCGAGCACCCGGACACCGTGTCGGTCGCCGAGGAATCGACCGCCTGGCCGATGGTCTCGCGGCCCACCGACATGGGTGGGCTGGGCTTCGGCATGAAGTGGAACATGGGGTGGATGCACGACACGCTGTCGTACTTCGCGAAGGACCCGGTGCACCGCCGGCACCACCACCACCAGCTGACCTTTTCGCTGGTCTACGCTTTCAACGAGAACTTCGTGCTGCCGCTCTCGCATGACGAGGTGGTGCACGGCAAGGGCTCGCTCATCAACAAGATGCCCGGCGACGCCTGGCAGCAGTTCGCCAACCTGCGCGCGCTGTTCGGCCTGATGTGGACGCACCCGGGTAAGAAGCTGCTCTTCATGGGCGGCGAGTTCGGCCAGCGCCGGGAATGGACGCACGACGGCGAACTGGAATGGTGGGTCACCGGCCAGGAAGGCCACGGCGGGCTGCAGCACTTCGTGCGCGAACTCAACCGCGTCTACAAGGCCGAGCCGGCGTTGTACGAAGTGGACTTCTCGCCCGACGGCTTCGAGTGGGTCGAGGCCGACGACGCGCAGAACAGCGTTTTCGCCTTCCTGCGCAAGGCGCGCAACGGCGACCCGGTGCTGGTGGTGTGCAACCTCACACCGCTGCCCCGCACGAACTACCGCCTCGGCGTGCCGCTGCCCGGCCTGTGGCGCGAACTGCTCAACAGCGACGCGCGCGACTACGGCGGCGCCGGCTGGGGCAACATGGGCACGGTCGAGTCCGCGCCGCTGCCCGCCCAGGGACGGCCGCATTCGCTGACGCTGACGCTGCCCCCTCTTTCCACCCTGATCCTGAAGCTTGAGACCCATGCCTAAGAGCCCATCGAAGAGCACAGCGCCCCCCCCGTCGACGCCGGCAGCGAAGACCTCCAAGGCCGCACGCACGCCCCGCGAGAACATCACGCCCACCATCCCCGCCATCCCCGCCACGCCAGCCATCCCCGAGACGCAGACCGCCGCGCTGATCGCGCATCCGCACAGCCTGCCCAAGGAAGGCCGCATCCGCGCGGTGATCGATGCCGTGCTGCCCAACGTCGACGGTGGCCGCTTCGCGGTCAAGCGCATCGCCGGGGAGCCCTTCGAGGTCACCGCGCACTGCATCACCGATGGCCACGATGTGCTGCGCGCGATGATCCAGTGGTGGCGCGAGGGTGACACCACGGTGCACGAGACGCCGCTCGCGCTGGTCAACAACGATGTATGGACCGGCAGCTTCACCCCGCCGGTGCCGGGCCGTTACATCTATTCGGTGCTGGCCTGGGTCGACGGCTTCGCGTCGTGGCGCCATGAGCTGACACGCCGCGTGGACGACGCCGACATCCGCATCGCCGCGAAGGTCGGTGCGACCGAGGTTGCCGCCGCCGCCCAGCGCGCGCAGGGCAACGACGCCGCCACGCTCGCGCGCCTGGCGGCCGAGCTCGGCCGCGCGGCCGACGACGACACCATCACCGGCACGGCCCTCAAGGCGCTGGCACTGGACGAGAAGCTGGAAGCCCTGGCCTCGCTCTACCCGGACCGCCGCTTCGAGGCCCGCTACGGCGCCGAACTGTCGCTGGTGGCCGACCGCGAACGCGCACGCTTTAGCAGCTGGTACGAACTCTTTCCGCGCTCTGCCGGCACCGTGCCCGGCCAGCACGGCACGTTCAAGGACGTGGAAGCACGCCTGCCCGCGATCCAGAAGATGGGCTTCGACGTGCTGTACTTCCCGCCGATCCATCCGATCGGACGCGTCGACCGCAAGGGCAAGAACAACGTGCTCGTCACCGAGCCGGACGACGTCGGCAGCCCGTGGGCCATCGGCGCAGAGGAAGGCGGCCACAAGTCCATCCTGCCCGCGCTGGGCACGCCCGAGGACTTCCGCCATCTGATCGCCGAAGCCGGCAAGCACGGCCTGGAGATCGCGATGGACATCGCGTTCCAGTGCGCGCCCGACCACCCTTACGTCAAGGCGCACCCGGGCTGGTTCCGCTGGCGGCCGGACGGCACGGTGCAGTACGCCGAGAACCCGCCCAAGAAGTACCAGGACATCTACCCCTTCAACTTCGAGTGCGACGACTGGCAAGGGCTGTGGACCGAACTCAAGAGCGTGTTCGATCACTGGATCGCCGAGGGCGTGACGATCTTCCGCGTCGACAACCCGCACACCAAGGCCTTCCCGTTCTGGGAGTGGTGCATCACGGAGATCAAGCGCGAGCACCCCGAGGTGCTCTTCCTGGCCGAAGCCTTCACGCGCCCGAAGGTGATGCACCGGCTGGCCAAGCTGGGCTTTTCGCAGTCGTACACCTACTTCACCTGGCGCAACACGAAGCAGGAGCTGACCGAGTACTTCACCGAGCTGTCGCAGGGCCCCGGGTACGACTACTTCCGCCCCAACGTGTGGCCCAACACGCCGGACATCCTGCACGAGCAACTGCAGAGCGGCGAGGCGCCGATGTTCCGGCTGCGGCTGACGCTGGCCGCCACGCTGGCCGCCAGCTACGGCATCTACGGCCCGGCCTACGAGTTGCTCGAGCACAAGCCGCGCCACGCGGGCAGCGAGGAGTACCTCGACTCCGAGAAGTACCAGCTGCGCACCTGGCCGAACGACATGCCGCACAGCCTGGCACCCTTCATCGCGCGCATCAACCGCATCCGTCGCGACAACCCCGCGCTGCAGAGCAACGCGGCGCTGCGCTTCCTGCCGGTCGAGAACGACCAGCTGCTCGCGTACGTGAAGGCGTCGGACGACGGCAGCAACGTGGTCGTCACGGTTGTCAACCTGGACCCGCACAACGCGCAGTCCGGCTGGATCGGCCTCACGCCCGAATCCATCGGCGTGCCTGCCGGCCAGTCCTTCCAGGTGCACGACCTGCTGAGCGATCAGCGCTTCCTGTGGCAAGGCGAGTGGCATTACGTGATGCTGGAACCACAGAGCACGCCGGCCCATGTGTTGCGGGTGCGCCGACGCACCCGCGACGAGAACGACTTCGAATACTTCCTGTGAAAAGAAGAGAGGCCCCGTGGTCATGAACGCACCCCTTCAAGCCCAGCACGTGCAGCCGGCCGCGGCCGGCAACGTGCCCGCCCTCACGCTCGAAACGCCGGAGATCGACACCAGCGACGATCCGCAGTGGTACCGCGACGCGGTGATCTACCAGCTCAACGTCAAGGCCTTCTTCGACTCGAACAACGACGGCATGGGCGACTTCAAGGGCGTGACCGCGAAGCTCGACTACGTCAAGGAACTGGGCGTCAACACGATCTGGCTGATGCCCTTCTACCCGTCGCCGCTGCGCGACGACGGCTACGACATCTCCGAGTACGAGAACGTGCACCCGCAGTACGGCACCATCGAGGACTTCCGCGAGATGCTCGACGCCGCGCACGCCCGCGGCCTGCGCGTGATCACCGAGCTGGTCATCAACCACACCTCGAGCGAGCACCCGTGGTTCAAGGCGGCCCGTGCAGCGCCGCCCGGTTCGCCGGAGCGCAACTTCTACGTGTGGAGCGACACCGACCAGATCTACCAGGGCACGCGGATCATCTTCACGGATACTGAGACCTCGAACTGGACCTGGGACCCGGTCGCCAAGCAGTACTTCTGGCACCGCTTCTTCAGCCACCAGCCCGACCTCAACTTCGACAACCCGGCGGTGCTCGAAGCGATCATGAAGACGATGCGCTTCTGGCTGGACATGGGTGTCGACGGCTTCCGGCTGGATGCGATTCCCTACCTGGTCGAGCGCGACGGCACCAGCAACGAGAACCTGCCCGAGACGCACGACGTCATCAAGAAGCTGCGCGCCACCATCGACGCCGAGTACAAGAACCGCTTCCTGCTGGCCGAGGCCAACATGTGGCCCGAGGACGTGCGCGAGTATTTCGGCAATGGCGACGAGTGCCACATGGCGTACCACTTCCCGCTGATGCCGCGCATGTACATGGCCATCGCGCAGGAAGACCGTGACCCGATCATCGAGATCATGCAGCAGACGCCCGACATCCCGGACGGCTGCCAGTGGGCCATCTTCCTGCGCAACCACGACGAGCTGACGCTCGAGATGGTGACCAGCCGCGAGCGCGACTACATGTACCGCATGTACGCCGCCGACCCGCGCGCCCGCATCAACCTGGGCATCCGCCGCCGCCTGGCGCCGCTGATGGAAAACGACACCGACCGCATCAAGCTGATGAACAGCATGCTGCTGTCGATGCCGGGCTCGCCCATCATCTATTACGGCGACGAGATCGGGATGGGCGACAACGTCTTCGTGGGCGACCGCAACGGCGTGCGCACACCCATGCAATGGAGCCCCGACCGCAACGCCGGCTTCTCGCGCGCCGACCCGCAGAGCCTGTACCTGCAGCCGATCATGGACCCGATGTACGGCTACGAGGCGCTCAACGTCGAGACGCAATCGCGCGAAGCCAGCTCGCTGCTGAACTGGACCAAGCGCATGCTGGCGGTGCGCAAGACCAGCCGCGCGTTCGGACGTGGCAAGCGCCGCTTCCTCAAGCCGGGCAACCGAAAGATCCTGGCCTACCTGAGCGAGCACAACGACGACGCGATCCTCACCGTCTTCAACCTGTCGCGCACGGCGCAGCCGGTCGAGCTCGACCTGTCGGCCTTCAAGGGCCGGGTGCCGGTCGAGATGCTGGGCAAGACCGCGTTCCCGCCGGTGGGCGACCTGCCCTACCTGCTGACGCTGCCGTCGCACGGCTTCTATTGGTTCCGCCTGTCGGCCGAAGTGCAAATGCCGGCGTGGCACCAGGAGGGCACGCCGCTGCAGGACCGCGCGGTGCTCGTGCTGTTCGACGGCTGGACCAGCTTCTTCCGCGATCGCGTGATGCCCTGGCGCATCGGCATGGCCGAGCGCATGCGCCTGCAGCTGGAGACCGAGACCCTGCCGCACCATGTCGAGACGCAGCGCTGGTACGCGTCCAAGGGAACGCCCATCACCCGTGCCCGCCTGCGCGACCACGCGGTGTGGGATGCCGGACAGCGCAGCTGGATGCTGCCCCTGCTCGACCTCGACGGGCCGGCCGAAGCCTCCACCTACTTTATGCCCCTGGCCATCGCCTGGGAGGACCACGACGAAGATCGCCTGAAGGCGCTCATGGCCTGCCCGGTCGCCAAGGTGCGCCAGCAGGCCAACGTCGGCGTGATGGCCGATGCCTTCTTCGACGAGGGCTTCTGCCGTGCGCTGATCGAGGCGATGGGCAGCGGCCTCACGCTGCCGACCGCGGGCGGCAAGCTGCTCTTCACCCACACCGACGCCTTCGCCAAACTGGCAGGCAAGGACATCGCCACCCTGCCCGTGACCGCGCCGACCGCGCAGAGCAGCAACACGGTGGTCACGCTCGGCGAGCGCCTGTTCCTCAAGGGCTACCGCCGGCTGCGCCCGGGCATCAACCCCGAACTGGAGATGGGCCGCTTCCTCACCGAGGTGGCGAAGTACCCGAACTGCGTGCCGGTGGCCGGCGCGCTGGAGTACGTGGCCGCCGACGGCAGCACCATGACGCTCGCGATGGTCCAGTCCTACGTGCCCAACCAGGGCGATGGCTGGGACTACACGCTCAGCTACCTGGAACGCCATCTGGAGGCCATGCGCACCGTCGATGCGCCGCAACCGGCCGATGTGCACGGCGGCTTCCTGTCGCTCATGCACACGCTGGGCGAACGCACCGCCGAGCTGCACCTGGCGCTGTCGCAGCGCACCGGCAACGCGGCCTTCGACCCGGAGCCGCTGACGGCGCAGGACGTGATCGCCTGGCGCGAGCGCGCTGCGAACGAAGCCGGCCGCACGCTCGACCGGCTGGCCGAACGCCTGGCCGATCTGCCGCACGAGTTGCAGGACGAAGCCAAGCGGCTGCTGGTGCGCGCAGCGGAGGTGCGCGCCCGCGTCGCCGACTTCCCGCTCGACGGCCAGTCGGGCGTGAAGACGCGCTTCCACGGCGACTACCACCTGGGCCAGGTGCTGGTGTCGCGCAACGACTTCCTCATCATCGACTTCGAAGGCGAGCCCGCGCGCAGCTTCGAGGAACGACGCCAGCGCAGCTCTGCGCTGCGCGATGTGGCCGGCATGGTGCGTTCCTTCAACTACGCACGCTGGTCCGCCCTGCGCCGCGTGGCCCAGAGCGCCGACGAGATCGTCAAGCTGGAGCCTGCCGCGCGCGAATGGGAAGCCGAAACGCGCGATGCCTTCCTGGGCGCCTACATGGCACGCATGAGCCATGGCGGCGCGGCGCAGAGCGCCGAATCGGCCACGCGGCTGCTCGCCCTCTTCGAGTTCGAGAAGGCGATGTACGAGTTGCGCTACGAGCTGGACAACCGGCTCGACTGGGTGCAGGTGCCGCTGCAAGGCATCCTGGCACTGATCGACCGCCACGGCCATTGAACGACTGAATCACCGCGACACCCGGCACCCGGAGAGACACCATGGACAATTTCGGCATCCACCTCGAGCCCGCACGGGCCATCCTGTTCCAGATCGGCGCCTTCCTGCCACGGCTGCTGATCGCGGTCGTGGTGGTCATCGCGGGCTGGCTGCTCGCCAAGGTGGCGCGCTTCGCCGTCGTGAAGGCGATGCGCGCCATCAACTTCCCCGTGCTCACCGAGCGCTCGGGCCTGGACGGCTTCCTGCGCCAGGGGGGCATGACCGGCGACACCACCACGATCTTCGGCGTGCTGGTGTACTGGCTCGTCATCCTGGCGGCGCTGCTCATCGCCTTCAACGGCCTGGGCCTGACCTACATCACCGACCTGCTCGGCCGCGTGGTGTGGTTCGTGCCCAATGTGTTCGTGGCGCTCTTGGTGCTGGCCTTCGGTGCCTACTTCGCGCGCTTCATCGGCGACACGGTCACGACCTACTGCCGCAACGTCAAGATGCAGGACGCGCTGCTGCTGGGCAAGCTGGCCCAGTACGCGGTGATGGCCTTCGTGGTGCTGATCGCGCTCGACCAGATCAAGGTCGGCGGCGACATCATCCGCGAGAGCTTCCTGATCCTGCTGGGCGGCGTGGTCTTCGCCATCGCGCTGGCCTTCGGCCTCGGTGGCAAGGACTGGGCGGCCGAGCGCATCGAGGAGTGGTGGCCGCGCCGCGGCCGCTCGCTCAAGGAACGCGAGGAGAGCGACCGGCTGCCCTGATCGGGCAACCGGGCCTCCACCGGTTCCGTGGCACGCGGCTTGCCTCGCCTTCGGGCACGTTCCCCCACCTTCGCCGACGCGCACTGCTGCCATGAAATCACCCAACCCGATCCACGTCGTCTGGCCCGGTGCCGCGTACCCGCGTGGTGCCACCTGGGACGGCGAAGGCGTCAACTTCGCCCTGTTCTCGCAGCATGCCGAGAAGGTGGAGTTGTGCATCTTCGACGACAACGGCCGGCATGAGCTGCAGCGCATCGTGCTGCGCGAGCGAACGGACGACGTATGGCACTGCTACCTGCCGGAGGCCCGCCCCGGCATGGCCTACGGCTACCGCGTGCACGGCCCCTACAAGCCGGAAGACGGCCACCGCTTCAACCCGCACAAGCTGCTGATCGACCCCTATGCCAAAGACCTGGTCGGCCAGCTGCGCTGGAGCGACGCGCTGTACGGCTACACGATCGGCAGCAAGCGCGAGGACCTGTCCTTCGACCGGCGCGACAGCGCGTCCTTCATGCCCAAGGGCCGCGTGCTCGAGACCGCCTTCACCTGGGGCGACGACCGCCGACCGCAGATCGCACGGCAGGACATGGTCATCTACGAGATGCACGTGCGCGGCTTCACCATGCAGCACCCCGAGGTACCGCCCGAACTGCGCGGCACCTACGCCGGCCTGGCGACCGCGCCGGTCATCGATTACCTGCAGCGCCTGGGCATCACCACGGTCGAGCTGCTGCCGGTGCACAGCTACCTGAACGACCGGCACCTGGCCGAGAAGGGCCTGCAGAACTACTGGGGCTACAACACCCTCGGCTTCTTCGCCCCCGAGATGCGCTACAGCGCCGCGCGCAAGGTCAAGGAGTTCAAGACGATGGTGAAGACGCTGCACTCCGCGGGCATCGAGGTGATCCTCGACGTGGTCTACAACCACACCTGCGAAGGCAACCAGCTCGGGCCGACGCTGTCGCTGCGCGGCGTGGACAACGCGTCGTACTACATCGTCAACGCCGACAACCGGCGCTACTACGACGACTTCACCGGTTGCGGCAACACCGTCAACCTCGAGCATCCGCGCGCGCTGCAGCTGGTGATGGACTCGCTGCGCTACTGGGTCGAGGAGATGCACGTCGACGGCTTCCGCTTCGACCTCGCCTCGGCACTGGCGCGCGAGAGCGGCAAGGTCGAGAACCTCGGCGGCTTTTTCGACGCGATCCGGCAAGACCCGGTGCTCAACCGCGTCAAGCTCATCGCCGAGCCGTGGGACCTCGGCCACGGCGGCTACCAGGTCGGCAACTTCCCGCTCGGCTGGGCCGAGTGGAACGACCGCTACCGCGATGGCATGCGCAGCTACTGGAAGGGCGACGGCGGCCTGCTCGGCGAAGTGGCCAGCCGGCTCACCGGCTCGCAGGACCTGTACGGCTGGTCGGGCAAGCAGCCGCCGGCCAGCATCAACTTCGTGACCGCGCACGACGGCTTCACGCTGCACGACCTGGTGTCGTACAACGAGAAGCACAACGAGGCCAACGGCGAGGACAACCGCGACGGCAGCAGCAACAACCATGCATGGAACTGCGGCGTCGAGGGGCCGACCGACGACCCCGACGTGCTGTCGCTGCGAGCGCGGCAGAAGCGCAACCTGCTTGCGACGCTGCTGCTGTCGCAGGGCGTGCCCATGCTGCTGGCGGGCGACGAGTCCGGCCACACGCAGAAAGGGAACAACAACGTCTACTGCCAGGACAACGAGCTCGGCTGGCTCGACTGGGCGCTCGACGAGGAGCGTGCGGCCCTGCGCGACTTCACCCGCCACCTCGTGCACCTGCGCCGGCGCCATCCGTCCTTCGGGCGACGCAGCTTCTTCCGTGGTGCACCACTCGAAGCCGGTGCCCCCAAGGACCTGGTCTGGTACCGCCCCGACGGCCAGGAGATGGGCCCCGGCGACTGGTCCGACGGCAACGCGCGCTGCATCGCCATGTTCATGTCCGGCTGCGGCATCGCGGACATGGGCCGGCGCGGCGAAGCGCTCTACGACGACGACTTCCTGCTGCTCTTCAACGCGCACCACGAGGACATGGATTTCACCCTGCCCGCCGACGGTGCCCCCTGGCGCCTGCGCGTCGACACGGCCAGCGACACGCTGCCCGACGACGAGGCGCCCCCCCTGGTGCAAGCCACCCTTCGCGTGCATTGCCGCTCGCTGGTGCTGCTGGCCCGACCCACGAGAACCCCCCCATGAAACGTGCCCACACCATGCCTTTCGGCGCCAGCCTGCTCGACGGCGGCGGCGTGCTCTTTCGCTACTGGGCGCCCGGCCTCGCGCGCATCGAACTCGAGCGTGAAGGTGCCGAGGGTGCTCTCCCGATGCTGCCCTACGCCGACGGCTGGCACCACCTCGAGGTGCCCGAAGCCGCGGCCGGCGACCGCTACCGCTTCAAGCTGCCCGACGGCCTGCACGTGCCCGACCCGGCCTCGCGCCGCAACCCGGACGACGTGCATGGCGCCAGCGAGGTGGTCGACCCGCGCAGCTACCACTGGCACGACGTGGAATGGCACGGCCGGCCCTGGCACGAGGCCGTGATCTACGAGCTGCACATCGGCACCTTCACGCCCGAAGGCACCTTCGCCGCGGCGAAGGCCCGGCTGGCCGAGCTCGCCGAGCTCGGTTTCACCGTGATCGAAGTGATGCCGGTGGCCGACTTCCCCGGCCGGCGCGGCTGGGGCTACGACGGCGTGCTGCTGTTCGCGCCCGACGCGGTCTACGGCACGCCTGACGAGCTCAAGGCTTTCGTCGATGCCGCGCATGCACTCGGGCTGATGGTGCTGCTCGACGTCGTCTACAACCACTTCGGCCCGGAAGGCAACTACCTGCACGCCGGCAGCCCGGCCTTCTTCAACCCGGCGCACCAGACGCCCTGGGGCGCGGCCATCAACTACGACGGTGAACTGGCGCGCACGGTGCGCGACTTCTTCGTGCACAACGCGCTGTACTGGGTGGAGGAGTTCCGCTTCGACGGCCTGCGCATGGACGCGGTGCACGCGATCCGCGACGACTCCGACACCGACATCGTGCAGGAGATCTGTGCCGCCCTGCGCGACGGCCCGGGCCGCGAGCGCCAGATCCACGTCGTGCTGGAGAACGACGCCAACGGCTCGCACTACCTCGAGCGCGATGCCGACAACCGCCCGACCTGCGCCACCGCGCAGTGGAACGACGACCTGCACCATGCGGCGCACGTGCTCGTCACCGGCGAACGCGACGGCTACTACGCCGACTATGCGGACGATGCCGTCGACAGCTTCGGCGTGGCGCTGGCGCAGGGCTTCGTCTACCAGGGCCAGCCCTCGCCCTTCCGCAACGGTGAGCACCGTGGGGAGCCGAGTGCGCACCTGCCGCTGGCGGCCTTCGTGTCTTTCCTGCAAACCCACGACCAGGTCGGCAACCGGGCCTTCGGCGACCGCATCTCGGCGCTGGCCGACCCGGTGCTGCTGCGCGCGGCCTACGCCTGCCTGCTGCTGTCGCCACATGCGCCGATGCTGTTCATGGGCGAGGAATACGGGGCGTCGACGCCCTTCCTCTACTTCTGCGACTTCGGCCCTGAGTTGGCCGCTGCCGTGTCGGAAGGCCGGCGCGCCGAGTTCGGCGGCTTCGCCGCCTTCAAGGACGAGGCCGCTCGTGAGCGCATCCCCGACCCGAACGCCGAATCGACCTTCCTCGCCTCGAAGCTGCGTTGGGAAGAGCGCGCCGACGGTGCCCATGCCGAACTGCTGTCGCATGTGCGCGACCTGCTCGCGCTGCGCCGCGAACGGCTGATGCCGCGCCTGGCCGCACACCGAACCGGCGGGCAGCACTGGCGCGAAGGTGAAGCGCTGCGCGTGCGCTGGGAAGTCGGCGGCGCCGCGCCCGGCCGCTTCGCGCAACTGAACCTGCTGGCCCACTTCGGCACGACGACCATCGACGCACCGCCGCTGGCGGGCGACCTGCTCTACACATCGGCCACCGACCGCGACGCCGGCCCGACCTGGCGGCTTGCGCCCGGCGCCGTCTGCCTGACCCTCGAGGAGAACCCGCTTGCTTGACGCACCCCACGGCGAACACGAGGCGCTGCAGCGCCTGTGCGCCCACTTCGGCATCGCGACCGACTACCACGACATCTTCGGCCACCGCCATGTGATCGCACCGGCCAACCTGGTCACGCTGCTCGAGAGCTTCGGCGTCGACCCGCATGCGCTGCCGCACGAGAGCCTGGAACAGGTCGACGCGGCGCACTGGCAGGGAACGCTGCCGCCCGCGGTTGCGGTCGACGCCGGGCGTGAGCAGTGGCAGCTCACGCTGCGGCTGCCAGCCGCACAGCCGGAGATCGGCTGGACGCTGCACACCGAAGACGGCACGCCCCACCATGGCCGCATCGACCTGCACGCGCTGCCCGAGGGCGCGCGTGGTGAACGCGACGGTGTCGTCGTATGCGAACGCCGGGTGACGCTAAGCCTGCCGCTGCCGATCGGTTACCACCGCCTGAGCCTTGAAGGCACCGTCGGCGAAACGCTGGTGCTCGCCGCGCCGCCGCACTGCTACCAGCCACCCGCCCTGCGGGGCGATGGCCGCGTGTGGGGGCCGGCAGTCCAGCTCTATGCGCTGCGTTCGGCGCGCAACTGGGGCATCGGCGACTTCAGCGACCTGACGCAGCTCGCGCAACAGGTGGCGCCACGCGGCGCCGGCATCATCGGGCTGAACCCGCTGCATGCGCTGTTTCCGCACAACCCCGCGCATGCGAGCCCCTACAGCCCGTCGTCGCGGCTGATGCTCGACGTGCTCTACATCGACGTCGAGGCCGTCGACGAATTCCGCGACTGCGAGCCGGCCCAGCGCCTGGTGCAGTCGCCCGACTTCCAGACCCGGCTGGCCGCGCTGCGCGAAGCGCCGTTGGTCGACTACCCCGGCGTGGCCGCGGCGAAGTTCGAGGTGCTCGAACTGCTCTACGCCCATTTCCGCGCGCAGCAGGCCAGCGGCCAGAGCGCCACGGCCGCCGCCTTCGACGACTTCCGCACGGCACGCGGCGACGCGCTGCGCCGCCACGCCACCTTCGAGGCCCTGCAGGCGCATTTCTTCGCGGCCGACGCCTCCGTGTGGGGCTGGCCGGTGTGGCCCGAGGACTACCGCGATCCGGCCTCGCCCGCGGTCGCGCGTTTCGTCGAAACGCACGCCGAGCGCGTCGGCTACTACGAGTACCTGCAATGGCAGGCGGCCCGCCAACTGCAACGCGCGAGCGACCAGTGCGCGGCGCTGGGCATGGCCGTGGGCCTCTACCTGGACCTGGCCGTGTCGGTCGACCGGGCCGGCTCCGACACCTGGTGCCAGGGCGAGCAGTTCGCGCACGGCGCGAGCGTGGGCGCACCGCCCGACGAGTTCAACCCCAACGGCCAGGGCTGGGGCCTGCCGCCGCTGCGGCCGGACAAGCTGCGTGCCGACGGCTACCGCTTCTTCATCGAGACGCTGCGCGCCAACATGCGCGGCGCCGGTGCGCTGCGCATCGACCACGTGATGGGCCTGATGCGCCTGTTCTGGATTCCGCCGGGCAAGACGCCGCAGGACGGCGCCTATGTGCACTACCAGCTGCACGAGATGCTGGCCGTGGTCGCGATCGAGAGCGAGCGCGAACGCTGCATGGTGATCGGCGAAGACCTCGGCACGGTGGCCGACGAGATGCGTGGCGCCCTGGCGCGTTACCAGATCCTGTCGTACCGCCTGATGTACTTCGAGCGCGGCCACGACGGCGAGTTCAAGGCACCCGCCGAGTACCCACGCCATGCGCTGGTGGCCATCAGCACGCACGACCTGGCCACGCTCACCGGCTGGTGGACCGGGCACGACCTGCGGCTGCGCCTGTCGCTCGGCCTCTTCCCCAACCAGGCCATCTTCGAGAAGCAGCTGTTCGACCGCGCACAGGAACGCGTGCGCCTGCTGCTGGCCGTGCAGCGCGCCGGCCTGCTGTCGGCCGACGCGGTGGCGCAGGCCACCGGCGCGCAGACGCTGGCGCCCGAGACCGTGGCCGCCTTCCACGCCTTCCTCGCGAGCACCGCATCGCAGGTGATGATGGTGCAGCTGGAGGACGCCATCGGCCAGGTCGAGCAGGCCAACATGCCGGGCACGACCGACGCGCACCCCAACTGGCAGCGCAAGCTCACGCTCGACCTGCAACAGCTCGCCACCGACGAGAGCACGCTGGCGCTGTTCCAGACGCTCGAGGCCGTGCGCCCGCACCCGGCGCGCGCGCCGGTGGCCCACCGCGGCATCGAGACCGTCGTGCCGCGTGCCACCTACCGCCTGCAGTTCCACAAGGACTTCACCTTCGACCACGCCATTGCCGTGCTGCCCTACCTGGAGAAGCTGGGCGTGAGCCATGTGTACTGCTCGCCCATCCAGCGCGCGCGGCCGGGCAGCATGCACGGCTACGACGTGGTGGCGCACGATGAGATCAACCCTGAGCTCGGTGGCCAGGCCGGCTTCGAGCGCTTCAGCGCCGCGCTGCGCGCGCACGGCATGGGCCAGCTGCTCGACCTCGTGCCCAACCACATGGGCGTGCTGGGCGCCGACAACGCCTGGTGGATGGACGTGCTCGAGAACGGCCCCGCGTCGCTCTACGCGCAGCACTTCGACATCGACTGGCAGCCGCTCAACGTCGAGCTGCACGGCAAGGTGCTGCTGCCGGTGCTGGGCGACCACTACGGCGACGTGCTCGACCGCGGCGAGCTGGTGCTGGCCTTCGATGCCGAGAACGGCAGCCTCGCGGTGCACTACCACGAACACCGCTTCCCGCTCGCGCCCGAGACCTACGGCCGTGTGCTGCAGCGCGCCGAATCGCGCCTGGCCGACCCGGACCTGTCGGCCAGCCTGGCGAGCATCGCCACGTCCTTCGGCCACCTGCCGGCGCGCGAAGCCACCGATGCCGAGGCGGTGGCCGAGCGGGCGCGCGACAAGGAGCTGCTCAAGAGCCGCCTCGCGCGGCTGGTATCGCGCCAGCTCGACGTGGCACAGGCCATCGCGGCGGCACTGGCCGACATCAACGCGCAGGGCGAGCGCGATGCGCTGCACGCGCTGCTCGAAGGGCAGGCCTACCGGCTCGCCTTCTGGCGCGTGGCGGCCGACGAGATCAACTACCGGCGCTTCTTCGACATCAACGAGCTGGCGGCGTTGCGCATCGAGCGCGAGCCGGTGTTCGAGGCCACGCAGGGCATGGCGCTCGACCTGGCGGCCGCAGGCGTGGTCGACGGCCTGCGCATCGACCACCCCGACGGCCTGTACGACCCGGCCCAGTACTTCAACCGGTTGCAGCAGGGCTACGCCAAGCGCGCCGGCCTGGTGCTGCCCGAGCCCGATGCCGAGGGCCGCCCACCCCGCCCGCTCTACGTCGTGGCCGAGAAGATCGCCGCGTCGCAGGAAGAGGTGCCGGTGCAGTGGGCCATCCACGGCACCACCGGCTACCGCTTCGCGACGGTGGTCAACGGCGTGCTGGTGGATACCAACGTCGAAGAGCGCTTCCTGCGCATCTGGCGCAGCTTCACCGGCGTGCTGCAGCCCTTCGGCGAACTGGCCTACGAAGGCAAGCGCGCCATCATGCGCAACGCGCTGTCGTCGGAACTCAACGTGCTGTCGAGCGAACTGCTGCGCATCGCGCGCGGCGACCGGCGCACGCGCGACTACACGCTCAACACGCTGCGCCGCGCGCTGTCGGAGGTCGCGGCCTGCCTGCCGGTGTACCGCAGCTACATCCTCGATGCGCCGTCGGAACAGGACCGCAAGTACATCGACCAGGCCGTGGCCGAAGCGCGCCACCGCAGCCGCGATGCCGACGGTTCGGTGTTCGACTTCGTGCGGCTCACGCTGCTGGCCGACACCGTGCCCGGTGCCGACAAGGCGCTGTGCGCAAGGGCGTTGCGCCTGGCGATCCGCTTCCAGCAGTTCAGCGCGCCGGTCACGGCCAAGGGCGTGGAGGACACCGCCTTCTACCGCTACTTCCCGCTGAGTTCGCTCAACGAGGTGGGCGGCGAACCGGCGCATTTCGGGATGACCGTGGCCGACTTCCACATCGCGAGCGCCGACCGTGCCGCGCGCTGGCCGCACACGATGCTGGCCACGTCGACGCACGACAACAAGCGCTCGGAAGACGTCCGCACGCGCATCGACGTGCTCTCCGAGATGCCCGCCACCTGGCGGCTCGCGCTGCGCCGCTGGCGCGCGATGAACCGCACCGAGGCGGACGCTGCCGCGGGCGCCGACGAGCGCGGACCCATGCCCTCGGCCGCCGACGAGTACCTGCTCTACCAGACGCTGCTGGGCACGCTGCCGGCTGGCGGCCTGACCGACGCCGCACGCGCTGGCTACGTCGAACGCATCGAGCGCTACATGCTCAAGGCCGCGCGCGAGTCGAAGGTGCACACCAGCTGGACCTTTCCCGACGAGGACTACGAGAAGGCGCTGGCGGGCTTCGTGCAGCGCATCCTCGGCCAAGTTGCCGGCAACCCCTTCCTCGACGATGTGCAGGCCCTGGGCGACACGCTGGCCTGGTTCGGCGCGCTCAACAGCCTGTCGATGACGCTCATCAAGTACGGCTCGCCGGGCGTGCCCGACCTGTACCAGGGCAACGAGTTGACGGACCTGAGCCTGGTCGACCCGGACAACCGACGACCGGTCGACTACGGCGCCCGCGCGCAGTGGCTGGAGCGCCTGTCGCAGATCGCCCAGGGCCCGGGCGAACCGGCAGCCGTGCGTGCGCTCGCGGCGGCACCGCACGATGGCGGCGCGAAGCTGTGGATCCTCTCGCGCTTGCTCGAATTCCGCCGCGACGAGCCCGCGCTGTTCCGCGACGGCGCCTACGCCCCGCTCGAAGCGACCGGCGACGGCGCATCGCATGTGCTCGCCTTCCAGCGCACGCACGAGGGCAAGACGCTGCTGATCGTGGCCGGCCGCCTCATCGTCGGCCTGGCGACCGAGGCCGAATCGCAAGCCTCGATCGCGGCATCGGATTGCTGGCTGCCGCTGGGTGCCGAGGTCTGGAAGGACACGGCCGTGGCGCTGCCCGGCTGGCCCGACGGCGCGCGCTTTCGCAACCTGTTCACCGGCGAGGTCTTGACCGTGCGCGACGGCGCGCTGCTGATGCGCGAGGTGTTCTCGCACTTCCCGGGCGCAGCTCTGGTCGCGCTCGACGCGCGCCACTGATCAACGAAACCGCCACGCCCAAGGTCCATCATCTCGGTCACTCTCAATCCGAACGCATCGTCCGGCCGCGCGAGGAACTGGGGTTCCGTATGCGCTTCAACATTACATGCGGGACCCCGTCACCATCCTTTCGCCACCCGAGCTCAAGGCGCTGCATCCGCTGGGCGCGGCGCCTTTGATCGTGCGCGCCTACCTGCAACGCATCGGCGAGCGGCCGGCGTATCGACGCGCGATGGCCAAGGGTGATCCGGATTTGACGCCGACGCTGGGTTGAGGGAGAGCGTTCTCGGAAGCGCTGTTGTTTGGTTGGAATAGCACTGGTGAAAGTCTGCTTAACGGCAAGGGACCTTCAGCTTTGTGAATAGCAGCCAGCCAACTCAACTCTTGGGAATTCAGTCGCATCCCATAGAATTTGGGTGCCTCGCCGGCCGGTCACATGGAGCCGTTTGGGGCGTACTTCGCGGCCGTTGCGCAATGGCACGGCCGCCATGGCGCGACTACTCTCGGAGAGAACATGGGACGCTGGTTCAGTACCAACAAGGGATTCCTGGTGTTTTTGATGTGTTTCGGCCTCTTCCGAACCGCCATTGCAGACTGGAACCCCATCCCCTCTGGGTCCATGCGGCCCAATTTGCTCGAAGGAGACGTGGTATTCGTCAACCGCCTGGCTTACAACGTCAAGGTGCCCCTAACCGACGTCGTGCTGGCCCACACTGGTGAACCGCAGCGCGGTGAGGTGGTTACCTTCTCGTCGCCGCAAGATGGCATGCGCCTCATCAAGCGGCTGGTGGGTGTGCCCGGAGATACGGTGGAAATGCGCGATGAGATGCTCTTCATCAATGGTGAGGCGGCTCGATACGACGCTGCCGAAGCCGTTCGAGAGTCGATCTACCTTGGCCGCATCTTCAACGCCACGCGCCTGACGGAGAAGGTGCAAGGCAACGAGCGTCGCGTGCAGTGGCTTCACGGCGTTGCGGCTCGGAGAAGCTTTGGCCCTATTACGGTACCCGAGGGCGAGTACCTGATGCTGGGCGACAACCGGGACGACAGCGCCGATTCGCGCTATTTCGGCTTCGTTCCGCGTCATCTGCTCATTGGACGGGCGCTTGGTGTGCTTGTCTCCGCTGATATCCAGAGCAATTGGATTCCCCGGTTCGAGCGGTTTGGGCTGAAGCTCTAGAAACCTTTTTCCGGATGGATAGCCGGGCCGTTTTCATGTGCAGCATCTCCATGGGATGCCTTCGGCATTGCCAAGCCAGCCTCTGGCGTCAACTCACGATGAAGGTTCAGCGCGTATGTCCATCTTGCCGAGAGTGATCTGTTGCCCAAGTCCCTATGAAAGCGCAAATGTGACAGCTATGCCCCCCGCCACGGCGGCAGCAAAGACGAAGCCATCCAAGAAAACCACCGCGCGCCACACCCACCGAGGCACTTCGCGAGCAAAGCGGCGCAGACGGTCAGCGTGCGAATTTCCGCGCGGAAGAACGGCAGCTGCCGCCAGAGCGCCCACGATAAGCAAAACAGCCAATCCAAGCACCAGCGCGAGCACGACTGCGAATGTCAAAAGAGGGGGTAGAAAACCGCTCATGGCCGATTGTTGCCTGCGCGATGGTTAGTGCGCACGCGCTCACGACGGTTTGATTCGGAGCCGGCGTCGAACGTCTGGTATTGGCCTACTGTAGGCGCCCAGCTTGTCGCCGAAAAAGGGGATCAGCCGCCCTTCGTCATACGCGCAGCAAACTCATTGCTCCGCCGCACGGCAGGGTGCCGCAGCCAACATGCGCGCTGCGCGGAGGAACGCCACCGGCCCGACCCAACTGACATGCCAGTTGCCCGCGACCGGCACCTCACGCTTGTGCGCGATCACCAGATCTCGTTTCGGCACGACCAGGATGTACTGGCCATGCACACCCCACGCCATGGACGCACCGCTCAGTGGTGAATCTGGCGGCTCTTCGAGCAGCCACCACAGGTAGCCATACCCGAAGCCGCGCCGTGCCGTGTGCGGCGGATGCATCTGTGCAGCGGGCGTGGTCTGGCTCGTCATTTGTTGGACCCAGTCGGCCGGCACGAGCTGATGGCCGCGCCAATTGCCCTGGCGCAGCACCAAGTAGCCCAGACGTGCCATGTCGCGCGTGGACAGGAAGAAGGGGTAGGCCAAATGCTGCGAGCGCCGCGCATCGCCACTGTGTGCATGGCGGGCCAGGTCGAAATCCTCGAGCTGGAGAGGTGTGGCTAGGTCGTCGTCGAAAGCCTGGTAGATGTCTCGTCCAGTCAGGCGCTCGAAGGCCGTGCCCGCAGCATTGAAGTCCCAGTTGTTGTACAGAAAGTAGCTGCCGGGCCTCTGCGATCCACGGGGGGGCGCGGCCGCCGCGTCGTCACCACCATTGGCGGCCGCGTGGTAGACCCCGGAACGCGCGGCCAGCAGGTCGCGCAACCTTGCCTGCCGCTCGACGGGCAGCAGCCCGCCCACGTCGTCGATGCCCAGGTCGGCCAGCGTGCGGTCGAGGTCGATGGTGCCATTGGCCACGTACTTGCCGTACATCATCGAGAGCACGCTCTTGCGCACCGAGAACACGATGCTCACGGCCTGGACCGGGCCCTCGCTGAACAGCACGCGGCCGTCCTGCACCGCCATGAGCGCGGTCGTGTCCAGCGTGCGCACGTAGCTGCGGGTGGCGTCCAGTGCACGGCGGCAGGCGCTGCCCGGTTCAGCCTCAGACGCCGAGGCCCAGGATGCACCGGGGAAGACTGCTGGCGCAGCAGGTGTTGCGGTGGCGCCGCCGGCGGGGAGCAGCAGTGCGAAGGCACATGCGCACAGCAGCCATCCCCATCCGGAGCGTGCTGAACGCAACGAGCAACGCCAGGCAGACTTCCGCTGTTGAACACGTTCTCCCGTCCCAGCGAACATCACCGGCGTCATCATTCGCCCTCGCCCTCGCCCATCGGCGCATGGCAAGCGACGCACAGCTTGTTCCCGTCCGGATCGCGAAAGTAGGCGCCGTAGTAATCGGCGTGGTACTGCGGGCGCGGGCCTGGCGGCCCTTCGCAGGTGCCGCCGTTTTCCAAGGCGCTTCGATGGGCCGCGCGCACGACCTCCCTGGAGGCCGCCGCGAAAGCCACCATCTGCCCGTTGCCGGGGTGATGCGGTTGTCCGTCATGGGGCTGGCAGATGACGAAGAAAGGACGCGCCCCGCCTGCGCTGTGCCAGCCTGCCCATGGCCTTTCTCGCTCGCAGAAGCGCAACTCGAGGCCCAGGCTGTGCATGAGAGGGCTGTAGAAGCGCAAGGCACGCTCGAAATCGCCGACGCTGACAAAGACATGAGAGAACACACGAACTCCTGGACGATGGGGTCGACGGCGCCGGATCCTTGCGATCGACGTTGTCCCATGCACTGATCGTAGAAGCGTTGGCGGCCGACCTCAACGCCTACACCGACCGCCCCGCGCCCACCACCCCCGGCATCGTCGACACCGGCGCGCCCAGGTGCCCCATCTCCTTCAGGATGAGCTGCCGCGCATAGCGTGCGAACAGCTCCACCAGCCGCGTGCGGCTGTGGTACTGCGGATAGAGCAGCGCGGCCGTGACCGGCAGCGGGTGCAGGAAGGGCCGCACCTCGATGCCGCCGTGGCCGGTTTCCTCGCTCGCCGCCAGCGGGTTGACGATGCTGATGCCCAGCCCCGCGCCGACCATCGCGCAGATCGACGCACCCAGACTGGCTTCGGCGACCAGCGCGCGCTGCACCTCGGCGTCGGCGAAGAGCAGGTCGATGCGGTGGCGCAGCGCGGTACCGCCCGAGAACGAGATGAAGGGCTCGCCGCCGAAATGTTCCGCGCCCAGTGCCTTGAGCCGCGCCAGCCGATGGCCACGCGGCAGCACGGCGACGCAGTTCATCGCGAGCACGGGCTCGACCTGCACGCCGGGGCTGTCTTCGGACAGCAGCGCCAGGCCGAGATCGCACAGCCCCGCGCTGACCCAGTCGTGAATGGCACCGGCGTTGCCCGACTGGATGGACACCATCACGTCGGGATGCCGCGTCTTGAACTGCGCCACGACCCGCGCCAGCAACCCACCCGCCAGCCGCGGCATGGCCGCTACCGTGAGCCGCCCGGCACTGAAGGCGCGGATGCCTGCCGCCGCGGACTCGAGCCCGGCCAGGCCGACGAAGGTCTTTTCCACCTCCTTGTAGAAGCGCGTGCCGTCGAGCGTCGCGGTGAGGCGGCTGCCCTTGCGGCTGAACAGCGCGAACTGCGCGATCTTCTCGAGCTGGCCGATCAGCCGGCTCACCTGCGGCTGCGAGGTGTGCATGCGCCGCGCGGCCTCGGTCATCGAGCCGGACACCATCACGGCCCGGAAGGCCTCGATGTGCCGCAGCGACATGCGTGTCGTAGCCATATCAGATATGAATGGATGAATATCCAAGTGGAATTGGGCAAAAGGATAGCGCGCCGGGATACTGCCTGCGTCTTCAGCACCCTTGCCACACGAGGATCGATCCGATGCGAACGTCTGCCGTCTCTCTCGCCGCCGCGCTGGCCTTCAGCGCCCTTCTGCCCCTCGTCGCCGCCGCCGAAGGCCGGCTCGACAAGATCAAGCAGGCCGGCGCGATCGTGCTGGGCCACCCGGAATCGTCGGTGCCCTTCGCCTACCTCGACGACAAGCAGGCCCCCATCGGCTACAGCGTCGAGATCTGCCAGGGCATCGCCGCCCATGTGCAGAAGTCGCTCGGCCTGGCCAAGCTCGACGTGCGCTACAACCCGACCAGTTCGGCCACGCGCATTCCGCTGCTGGCCAACGGCACCATCGACCTCGAGTGCGGCAACACCACCAACAACCTCGAGCGCCACAAGCTGGTGGCCTTCGCGCCGACCACCTTCGTGGCCGAGGTCGTGCTGACGGCGCGCAAGGACGGCGGCGTCAACGTCGACGACCTGGCCTCGTTCCGCGGCAAGGCGATCGCGGCGCAGGCCGGCGGCCAGACCTTCCGCCTGGTGTCGCAGCTGAGCGCGAAGAACGGCTACAACATCACCGTGATCCCGACCAAGGACACGGCCGAGACCTTCCTGATGGTCGAGAGCGGCCGTGCCGCCGGCTCCGCACAGGACAGCGGCCTGGCCTACGCCTCGGTCGCATCGGCGCGCACCAGCAGCGACTTCGTCATCAGCAAGAAGGGCCTGGAGCCTGCGCCCTACGGCATCGTCCAGCCGAAGGACGACCCGGCCTTCAAGAAGGTGGTCGACGAGGCGGTCGTCGGCATGATCAAGAGCGGCAAGGTCGCGGCGCTCTACCAGAAGTACTTCCTCTCGCCGATCCCGCCGAAGCAGATCAACCTCAACTACCCGATGAGCGACATCCTCAAGCGGGTGCTCGCGAGCCCGACGGATTCGGGTGACCCGGCGGTCTACCAGTAAGTCAGGCACGTGCTGCGCGGCGCCCGCGCGCCGGCTGAGAAGAAGAAGATCCGATGAACTACGACTGGAGCTGGGGCGTCTTCCTCGACCCTTCGCTCGACGGCACGCGCTCCTACCTGCAGATGCTGTTCGTCGGCGTCGGCTGGACGCTCACGCTCGCGGCCTGCGCCTGGACCATCGCGCTGCTGATGGGCAGCCTGATCGGCACGCTGCGCTGCGTGAGCCACAAGCCGCTGAAGTTCATCGCCACCGTGTATGTCGAGGTGTTCCGCAACATCCCGCTGCTGGTACAGCTCTTCCTCTGGTACTTTGTACTGCCGGAGTTCCTGCCGAGTTCCATGAGCACGGCCCTCAAGCAGCTGCCGCACCCGTGGGGCGCCTTCTGCCTCGCGGTGCTGGCCATGGGCTGCTACGGCGCCGCCCGCCTGGCCGAGACGCTGCGCGCCGGCATCGAGTCGCTGCCGCGCGGGCAGATGCTGGCGGCGCGCGCCATGGGCCTGACCGAGTACCAGGCCTACCGCCACATCATCCTGCCCGAGGCCTTCCGCATCATCCTGCCGCCGATGACCTCGGAGCTGATGGGCACCATCAAGTACTCGTCGGTGGCGCTGACCATCGGCCTGCTCGAACTCACCGGGCAGGCGCGCTCGATGGCGGATTTCAGCTTCCACATCTTCGAGGCCTTCTGCGCCGCCACCGTCGGCTACGTGCTGATCAACGGTGCGGTGAGCCAGGGCATGCGGATGCTGGAGCGCCACGTCGCCGTGCCCGGCCTGATCAGTGCCGCACCGAAGGACGCCGTCTGATGGCCGCGCCGCATTTCGAGCTGAGCGCGATCCTCCCGTCGCTGCCCTACCTGCTGAAGACCGGGCTCGCCTTCACGCTGACGCTGACCGCGCTGGCGGCCGTCATGGGCCTGGCGCTCGGCACGCTGCTGGCGATGGCGCGGCTCTCACCGATCAAACTGATCGCCTGGCCGGCCGCGATGTACGTCAACGTGATGCGCTCGGTGCCGCTGCTGCTGGTCATCTTCTGGTTCTACTTCCTGATGCCGTACATGGGCGCCTGGGTGCTGGGTGCGTCGAGCCCGGTGCAGGTGGGGGCCTTCAAGTCGGCGGTCATCACCTTCACGCTCTTCGAGGCGGCCTATTTCTGCGAGATCGTGCGTGCCGGCATCCAGTCGGTGCCCAAGGGCCAGGTGGCCGCGGGCATGGCGCTGGGCATGGAACATGGCCAGCTGATGCGCAGCGTGGTGCTGCCGCAGGCCTTCCGCAACATGACGCCGGCCCTGCTGACGCGGATCATCATGCTGTTCCAGGACACGTCGCTGGTCTACGTGCTGTCGCTCACCGACTTCCTCGGCGCCGCCTCCAAGATCGGCCAGCGCGACGGCCGGCTGCCCGAGATGTACATCTTCGTCGCGCTGGTCTACCTCGCGATCTGTTTCGCGGCCTCGCGCGGCACCGCCTACCTGGCGCGGCGCCACCGCCATTCGCACTGAACCCGAATCCCCATGCCTGCTGCACATCTCTCCAATCGCCCGGCCATCGCCGACGCGGCGCCCAGCGTCGACATGCGCAGCGACACCGTCACCCACCCCACGGAGCGTATGTACGAGCGCATGCGGCAAGCGCCGATCGGCGACGACGGCCTGGACGGCGACCCGAGCACTGTCGCGCTCGAAGGCACCGTGGCCGCGCTGCTTGGCAAGGAAGCCGGGCTGTTCGTGCCCAGCTGCACCATGGCCAACCTGCTGGCCGTGCTGGCCGCGGGCGGGCGCAGCGAACAGGTGGTCCTCGAAGCATCGGCCCACATGTACACGACCGAGCGCGGCGCGAGCACCTTCACGGGCATGTTCTACCAACCGGTCGAAGGAACGTCCGGCGCGATGGACCTGGCCATGCTCGAAGCGGTGCTCAAGCCCGCCAGCCACCGGCTTGCGACGGCGCTGATCGCGGTCGAAACCTCGCACAACAACGCCGGCGGCGCGGTGCTGCCGCTCGAGCACCTGCAGGCCGTGCAGGACATCGCGCAGCGGCGCGGCATCCCGGTCCACCTCGACGGGGCGCGGCTGTTCAATGCCAGCGCGGCGCTGCAGGTCGAGCCGATCGCCATCGCGTGCTTCGCCGACACGGTGTCGGTCTGCCTGTCGAAGGGCCTGAGCGCGCCGGTGGGCGCCGTGCTGACCGGCTCACAGGCGACGCTCGACCGCGCCCGCACGCTGCGGCGGATGCTCGGCGGCACGCAGCGCCAGTCCGGCATCATGGCCGCGGCCGGGCTCGACGCGGTGCTCCACATGCGGGAGCGCTTGGTGGACGATCACGCGCGGGCGCGCCGGTTCAGCGACGCGCTCAATGCCACCGGGCTACCGGTGCGCGCCGCCCTGCCGCAGACCAACATCGTGCAGGTGGATGTGGCGGCCAGCGGGCTTGGCAGCCATGCGTGGGTGACCGCCTTGGACGCGGCAGGCCTGCGTGTGCGCCCCTGGGGCTCCACCTTGCTGCGCTGCGTGACGCACCGCCACATCGAGGAGGCGGAGGTCGACCGCGCCGTCACGGCCTTCCGGCAGGCGGCATTGGCGCTGGTCTGATGTGACTGGCGTGCGACCTGCATCGTCACGCGGCCCCGCTCAGGGGGTGGTGCCCTCGTCCTCGGCCGGCCAGTCGCGGATGTACGCCTTGAGCATCTTGTTCTCGAAATTCTGGCTGTCGACGACCGCCTTGGCGACGTCGTAGAAGCTGATCACGCCCATCAGCATGCGCTTGTCCATGACCGGCATATAGCGCGCGTGGCGCTCGAGCATGATGCGGCGGATCTCGTCGAGGTCGGTCTCGGCGGTGCAGGTCACGGGCGCATCGTCCATGGCCTTGCGCACCAGCGAGCCGCCGACTTGGCCGCCGTTCTTGACGATGGCGACGATCACCTCGCGGAAGGTGAGCATGCCGACCAGATCGCCGTGCTCCATGACCACCAGCGAACCGATGTCCTTCTCGGCCATGGTCGTCACGGCGTCGGCCAGGGGTTCGTCGGGGGTGATGGTGTAGAGGGTGTTGCCCTTGACGCGCAGGATGTCGCTGACTTTCATCGTGGTGCTCCTCTTCTGACTCGGCCGATCCGATTGAATATAGCCCAACTCGCTCACAATAGCCGGCCACCGCCCGCCCCTGCGCCGCGCAGACGTGAGCGGTCGTTACAAGCCCTCCGAGGAGACACATGCCAGGCTATTCCGACCCCGGGTTCGACACCCTTGCGCTGCACGCCGGCGCCGCCCCCGACCCGACGACCGGCGCACGCGCCGTGCCGATCCACCTCACCACCTCCTTCGTCTTCGAATCGAGCGACCACGCCGCCGCCCTGTTCAACCTGGAACGCGCCGGCCACGTCTACAGCCGCATCAGCAACCCGACCAACGCGGTCCTGGAGCAGCGGGTGGCGGCGTTGGAAGGCGGCATCGGCGCCATCGCCACTGCGAGTGGCCAGGCCGCGCTGCACCTGAGCGTGGCGACGCTGATGGGCGCCGGCTCGCACATCGTGGCCAGCACGGCGCTGTACGGCGGCTCGCAGAACCTGCTGCACTACACGATGCGGCGCTTCGGCATCGACACCACCTTCGTCAAGCCGGGCGACCTGGACGGCTGGAAGGCTGCGATCCGCCCGAACACCAAGCTGCTGTTCGGCGAGACCGTGGGCAACCCCGGCCTCGACGTGCTCGACATCCCGTCGGTGAGCGACATCGCCCACGCGGCCGGCGTGCCGCTCCTGGTCGACTCGACGCTCACCTCGCCCTACCTCATCAAGCCCTTCGACCACGGCGCCGACCTGGTCTACCACTCGGCGACCAAGTTCCTCTCCGGCCACGGCACGGTGATCGGCGGCGTGGTGGTCGACGGCGGCAGTTTCGACTGGGAGAAGTCGGGCAAGTTCGCCGAACTGAGCCAGGCCTACGACGGCTTCCACAACATGGTGTTCAGCGAGGAAAGCACGGTCGGCGCCTTCCTGCTGCGCGCGCGCCGCGAGGGCCTGCGCGACTTCGGCGCGTCGATGAGCCCGCACACGGCGTGGCTCATCCTGCAAGGCATCGAGACGCTGCCGCTGCGCATGGAGCGGCACATCGACAACACGCAGAAGGTGGTGGAGTTCCTGGCCGCGCACCCCTTCGTGTCGCGCGTGGGTCACCCGCTGATCGAATCACATCCGAGCCATGCACTGGCGCAGAAGCTGCTCAAGCATGGCGCGCGCGGCGCCGGCGCGGTGTTCAGCTTCGACATCAAGGGCAGCCGCACGCAAGGCAAGGCCTTCATCGAAGCGCTCAAGCTCTTCAGCCACCTGGCCAACGTGGGCGACTGCCGCAGCCTGGTGATCCACCCGGCCAGCACCACGCACTTCCGCATGACGGACGAGGCGCTGGCGGGCGCGGGCATCTCACAAGGCACGATTCGCCTGTCGATCGGCCTGGAGGATCCGGCCGATCTGATCGACGACCTGAAGCGCGCGCTGAAGGCTGCTGAAAAGGCAGGTGCCTGATGGAACTGATCGTCAACGGGCACACCACCTATGCCTACACCGGCGGCAAGCCACTCGACGCGGCCAAGCCGACCGTCGTCTTCATCCACGGGGTGCTCAACGACCACAGCGTGTGGATCCTGCAGAGCCGCTGGTTCGCCAACCACGGCTGGAACGTGCTGGCGATCGACCTGCCCGGCCATTGCAAGAGCGCCGGCAAGGCGCCGGCCACCGTCGAAGAAGCCGCGGACTTCGTCGTGGCGCTGCTCGACGCGGCCGGCGTGCAGAAGGCGGCACTGGTCGGCCACAGCTTCGGCTCGCTGATCGCGCTGGAGACGGCGGCCCGCGCGCCGGAACGCGTGTCGCACCTGGCCATGGTCGGCACGGCCTACCCGATGGCGGTGTCGCCGGCGCTGCTCGACAGCGCGCTGAACGCGCCGATGAAGGCCATCGACATGGTCAACGTTTTTTCGCACTCGATGATGGCGCCACCGCCCTCTTCGCTCGGCCCCGGCACCTGGCTGTACGGCGGCTCGCGCGCGCTCATGCGCCGCGTGCTGGCGAGCAACCGCGAGGTCAACGTGTTCCATGTCGGCTTCAACGCGTGCAACGACTACGCCAACGGCGAAGCGGCCATCGCGGCGGTGCAATGCCCGGTGCTGTTCCTGCTCGGCGCGGCCGACCAGATGACGCCGCCCAAGGCGGTGAAGTCACTGAGCGCCAAGGCGCCGTCGTCGAAGACGGTGGTGGTGCAGGCCGGCCATGCGCTGATGTCCGAGGCGCCGGACGACGTGCTGTTCGCGCTGCGCGATTTCCTGGCCGGTTGAGGCCGCGGGCTCAGACTTCGAACTGCGCCGGCGTCGCGGCCACCGCCGCCATCAACGCGCCGACCGTCTCGCTCGACGGCTGCGCGGCCGGCAGCGCACCGAGCATGCGGCTCAGCGTCTCGGGGTGCGGCAGCAACGGCCCGAGGAAGTGCGTGCCCTGCGCGCCCACGACCAGCAACGTGGGGAAGGTCTCGACATCGAAGTCGTCGGCGATGTCGGCGTGGTCTTCGATGTCGACCCAGGCGAAGCGCAGCCCCGGGTGCGCCGCGGCGATGCGCTCAAAGGCCGGACGGTAGTCGCGGCAGGTGCCGCACCAGTCCGCGCACAGGCAGACCACCCAGGTGGCGGCGGCAGGATCGGCGACGGGCAGGGTGGGCAGTGCGCTCACGGACAAGACCTGGACATGTGGAATGGCGATTATCGAGGCGACCGCCGATGCTTGCAGCGCCGGGTCAGGGCCTGGCAGGCGCAACGTAGCGCCCCCTCTGGCTGGGCCGCGTCAAGTCCTGCAACGCATCGCGCACCACCAGCGCGTCGCGCAGGCACAGGCTCTCGAGCGCGGCCTTGTGCCAGAGGTGCGCGAGCGCGTCGGTGCGCGGCAGCAGCAGCTCGGTCAGCAAGGGCGCCAGGGGCGTGACGTCGGGGTCGGCCAGCAGCACGTAGCGCGGGTCTTCGTTGGCCGGCTCTTCCGCGAGCGGCGCGATCCAGTCGATGGCGACCAGCGTCTCCAGCACCGGCGCCAGCTGCAGGGCATCGACCCGCATCCGCGCCACCAGCTCGCTTGCGCCCAACCCCTTGGCCGGCGTCGCGTGGGCGGCATCCAGCAGCTGCAGCGCCTCGACCGCCAGCTGGAACGGCCAGCCCGGCGTGTCGCCGCGGCGCGCCACGCCTGCCAGCAGGCTGGGCAGGTAGGCCGCGATCACCGCGCCGAAGAGAGCGATCACCCAGGCGACGTAGATCCAGATCAGCAGGATGGGCGCCGTGGCGAAGGCGCCGTAGAGCACCGAGTACGTCGGCACCAGGCTCAGGTAGTAGCCCAGCACCCGTTTGGCGATCTCGATGGCGGCCGCGACGAACAGGCCACCCGCCCATGCATGGGCCCAGCGCACCGAAGTGTTGGGCACGTAGTGGTAGAGCGAGGCCATGCCGCCGGCGAGCAGCACGAATTCGAAGGTGTCGAACAGCAGCTTGAGCAGGCCCCCGCTGCCGACCACGCCGCGCGAGGCCGAGAACACGTACGACGTGGTGCTCAGGCTCACCGCCAGGATCAGCGGCCCGAGCGTGATGGCCGCCCAGTAGATGAGCACGCGCTGCGCCAGCGGGCGCGGGTTGCGCACCCGCCAGATGCTGTTGAGCGTCTTGTCGATGGTCAGGATCAGCGCGACCGCCGTGACCAGCAGCACGATCAGGCCGGCGATGCCGAGCCCGCTGGCCTTGCTCGCGAACTGGTTCAGGTAGCCCAGCACCTGCCGCGCGATGTTGTCGGGGATCAGGCTCTCGATCAGCCAGCGCTGCAGGCGGCCCTGCATCTTGGCGAACATCGGAAACACCGTGAAGAGCGCCAGCGCCGTGGTGAAGAACGGCACCATCGCGATGGTGGTGGTGAAGGTCAGGCTGCCGGCCGTCAGGCCCAGGCGGTCTTCCCGGAAGCGCTCGCGCAGCACGGCCGCCGTGTTGCCCCACGGAAAATGCGAAAGGTCCCTCCACCATGACCGGTGTTTCATGGCCGGTATCATGCCATCGGCCCTGCGGCATGCCGTCGCAGACCGCCCTGCGCGCCCACCGCGCGCGACCTCTCCGTGCCCATGCCGTGATCCAGCCCCAAAGCCCTTCGTCCGCCGTCGCCGCCACCCGCTGGCTGGCCGTGGGCAGCCTCGTCGGCCTGATCGTGCTGGGCCTGGCGTGGGAGATGTGGCTGGCGCCGCTGCGGCCGGGCGGCTCGTGGCTCGCACTCAAGGTGCTGCCGCTGGTGGTGCCGCTTGCGGGGCTCTACAAGAACCGCATGTACACCTACCGCTGGGTCAGCCTGATGATCTGGCTCTATTTCACCGAAGGCGTGGTGCGTGCGTGGAGCGACGCCTTGCCGCTCGGGCGCGCACTGGCAGGCATCGAAATCGTGCTGTGCCTCATGCTGTTCGTGGCCTGCGCGATGCACGTGCGGCTACGCCTGCGCGACGCCCGCACCGCCCGGGCCGCCGTTCCGCTGGAGACTTCCATCCCATGACCGACCTGATCGACCAACTGCGCGCCATCGTCGGCGCCCCCCATGTGCTCACCGAGGGCGACCTCACCGCCTACGAGCAGGACTGGCGCAAGCGCGAACGCGGCAAGGCGCTGGCCGTGGTGCGCCCCGCGAGCGCGCAGCAGGTGGCCGACGTGGTCAAGGCCTGCGCCGCCGCCGGCAGTTCGCTGGTGCCGCAAGGCGGCAACACCGGCCTGGCGGTGGGCGGCATTCCCGACGCCAGCGGCACCCAGGTGCTGCTGAGCCTGCAGCGCATGAACGCGGTGCGCGACATCGATGCGGCCAACCTCACGATGACGGTCGAGGCCGGCTGCATCCTGCAGACGCTGCAGGAGACCGCCGAGAAGGCCGGCTTCCTGTTCCCGCTGAGCCTGGCGGCCGAAGGCAGCTGCACCATCGGCGGCAACCTGGCGACCAACGCCGGCGGCACGCAGGTCGTGCGCTACGGCAACACGCGCGACCTGTGCCTGGGCCTGGAAGTGGTCACGCCACAGGGCGAGATCTGGGAAGGCACCAGCGGCCTGCGCAAGGACAACACCGGCTACGACCTGCGCGACCTGCTGATCGGCAGCGAAGGCACGCTCGGCGTCATCACCGCCGCGACGATGAAGCTGTACCCGATGCCCGCGGCGCAGCTCACCGCCTGGGCCGCCGTGCCCTCGCTCGACCACGCGGTCACGCTGCTGGGCCTGGCGCACAAGCACCTGGGCGCCGGCCTCACCGGCTTCGAGGTGATGGGCCAGTTCGCACTGAGCCTGGTCGGCAAGCACATGCCGCAGCTGCGCGTGCCCTTCCTCGGCGAGGCGGCGGCACCCTACTGCGTGCTGCTCGAGAACTCCGACAACGAATCCGAAGACCATGCGCGGGCGCGCTTCGAGGCGCTGCTCGAAACCGCCTTCGAGGACGGCTGCGTGACCGATGCGGTGGTGGCCGAGAACTTGACGCAGGCGCACCAGCTCTGGCACATCCGCGAGAGCATTCCGCTGGCCCAGGCCGAGGAAGGCCTGAACATCAAGCACGACATCTCGATCGCAGTGTCGCGCATCCCCGCCTTCGTGGCCGACACCGACGCCCTGCTGCAGCGCGAGATCCCCGGCGTGCGGCTGGTGAACTTCGGCCACCTGGGCGACGGCAACCTGCACTACAACGTGCAGGCGCCGGCCGAAGGCGACGCGAAGGCCTTCCTGCGCGACGAGGAAGAGCGCGTCAACACGCTGGTGTATGACGCCGTCGAGAAATTCGGCGGTTCGTTCTCGGCCGAGCACGGCGTCGGCGAGCTGAAGGTGCACAAGCTGGAGAAGCACAAGTCGCCGGTGGCACTGGGCATGATGCGCGCCATCAAACGCGGGCTGGACCCGCAGAACATCATGAACCCGGGGCGGGTGCTCCGGCTGGAGGAAGCATCGTGACCCACCCCATCCGTTCCCAGTACGAAGACTTCATGCGCCACGTCGACACGCACGGCGTGTTCAAGTCGGACCGCACCGGCACCGGCACCAAGAGCGTCTTCGGCCACCAGATGCGCTTCGACCTGAACGAAGGCTTTCCGCTGGTGACGACGAAGAAGGTGCATGTGCGCTCCATCATCCAGGAGCTGCTGTGGTTCCTCACCGGCTCCAGCGACAACAACTGGCTGCGTGAACGCGGCGTGACGATCTGGGACGAATGGGCGCGCGAAGACGGCGACCTCGGCCCGGTCTACGGCGTGCAGTGGCGCAGCTGGCCGACGCCGGATGGTGGCCACATCGACCAGATCGCCGAGGTCATCAAGACGCTCAAGACCAACCCCGATTCGCGCCGCATCATCGTGAGTGCCTGGAACGTGGCCGAGCTGTCGAAGATGGCGCTGATGCCCTGCCATGCCTTCTTCCAGTTCTACGTGGCGCCGCCGCAGGCTGACGGCGAACGCGGCAGGCTCAGTTGCCAGCTCTACCAGCGCAGCGCCGACATCTTCCTGGGCGTGCCCTTCAACATCGCGAGCTACGCGCTGCTCACGCACATGGTCGCGCAGCAGTGCGATCTGGACGTCGGCGACTTCGTCTGGACCGGTGGCGACTGCCATATCTACAGCAACCATGCCGAGCAGGTCGCGCTGCAGCTGAGCCGCGATCCACGGCCGTATCCGACACTGCGCATCCTGCGCAAGCCGGATTCGATCTTCGACTACCAGTACGAAGACTTCGCCTTCGACGGGTACGACCCGCACCCGGCCATCAAGGCGCCGGTCGCGATCTGAGCGAAGCGTTGCTCCGATGCGCCTCAACCTGATCTACGCCCGCGCCGCCAACGGTGTGATCGGCAAGGACAACGCCCTGCCCTGGCACCTGCCGGAAGACATGGCGCACTTCAAGCGCATGACCGCCGGGTGCCCGGTCGTCATGGGCCGCAAGACCTGGGACTCGCTCCCGCCGAAGTTCCGGCCGCTCCCGGGTCGCCGCAACATCGTGGTGACGCGCCAGGCCGACTGGCAGGCCGATGGTGCCGAACGCGCGGCCGGCCTGCGCGAGGCCATGGCCCTGTGCGCCGACGCGCAGGAAGTCTGGGTCATCGGTGGCGCACAGATCTACGCCGAGGCGGCACCGCTCGCCCGACGCGCCGTTGTCACCGAGATCGCGCAGGATTTCGACGGCGACGCGCACGCGCCCGTGCTCGACGACGGTTGGCGCGAGACCGCACGCGAATCGAGTGTGTCGAGCAACGGCCTGGCCTTCAGCTTCGTCACGCTCGAACGCGCCTGAGCGCACGGCGCCGGCGCGCCACCCCATTCACAACAACCAAGACCCCCATGTCAGACCACGGCTTTCACGTGCACGGCCCGCACGACCACGAACTCGAACATGCCGCGCAGGGCGAGCATGGCGGGACCGCCCACCACGGCATCGGTGGCAAGAGCATGACCAACCAGATCGCGGTCTGCACGGCGGTCATCGCCACGGTCGGCGCGCTGTTCTCGTACATGGGCGGTGCCACACAGGCCACGGCGGGCCTGGACAAGAACAACGCGGCCATCAAGAAGACCGAGGCCTCGAACCAGTGGAATTACTTCCAGGCCAAGAGCACCAAGCAGGCGCTCACGGAATTCGCGCGCGACATGGCGCCCGACGACCGGAAGGCCGCGCTGCAAGCCAAGATCGACCGCTACGAGAAAGAGAAGACCGACATCCAGCTGGCGGCACAGAAGCTTGAAGCCGAAGCCACGGCGTGGGACCATGAGTCGGAAGCGCAAATGCACCAGCACCACCGCTGGGCCCAGGCCACCACGGTGCTGCAGGTGTCGATCGCGCTGGCCGCCATCGCGCTGCTGACGCGCAAGAAGTGGCTGGAGTACGGCATGCTGGCCGTCGCCGGCGCGGGCCTGCTCGTGGGCGCGGCGGCGGCCCTCCATCTCTGACCGCGGACCCAGGAGAGACTATGACCATCCAGAAGCTCCTCGGCATCGAACTGCCGATCATCCAGGCGCCGATGGCCGGCGTGCAAGGCAGCGCGATGGCCGTCGCGGTGTCGAACGCGGGCGGCCTGGGCTCCCTGCCCTGCGCGATGCTCACGCCCGACACGCTGCGCAGCGAATTGCAAGCGATCACCGCGCAGACCACACGACCGTACAACCTCAACTTCTTCTGCCATACGCCGCCGGTGCCCGATGCGGCGCGCGAGGCCGCATGGCGCGCCGCCCTGGCACCCTACTACGCCGAGTTCGGCATCGACCCCGGCAGCGTGCCGGCCGGCGGCGGCCGGGCGCCTTTCACCCCGGAGGCGGCCGACCTGCTCGAAGGGTTCAAGCCACCGGTCGTGAGCTTCCATTTCGGCCTGCCCTCCCCCGAGCTGCTGGCACGGGTCAAGGGCTGGGGTGCCAAGGTGCTGGCGTCGGCCACCACGGTCGAAGAGGCGCGCTGGCTCGAGGCGCACGGCGTCGATGCCGTCATCGCCCAGGGCCTGGAGGCCGGGGGCCACCGCGGCCTCTTTCTGAGCGATGACCTCACGACGCAGGTCGGCACGATGGCCTTGCTGCCGCAGATCGTCCGGGCGGTCCGCGTCCCGGTGATCGCAGCGGGCGGCATCGCGGACGCGGCGGGCGTGGCTGCCGCGATGGCGCTCGGCGCGGCCGGCGTACAGGTCGGCACCAGCTACCTGCTGTGCCCCGAGGCCACCACCACGCCGCTGCACCGCGCCGCACTGGCCAGCCGGCGCGCCGAGCACACCGTGCTCACCAACCTCATCACCGGCCGCCCCGCGCGCGGCCTGCGCAACCGCCTGCTCGACGAACTCGGCCCGCTGAGCGACCTAGCCCCCGCCTTCCCGCTGGCGACCGCCGCCCTGGCGCCGCTGAAGGCCGCCGCGGAGAAGCTGGGCCGCGATGATTTCTCCACGCTGTGGTCGGGCCAGAACGCCACGGGCTGCCGCGCGATCCCGGCAGCCCAGCTCACGCGCGAACTGGCCGCCTGAGGCGCGCGGCACGCAGCGGGGTCGCCACGGCAATTCGCCTACGCACAAGGCGATCCATCGCCGACACGGACACGGGCCCAGGGTGCGCACACTGAGTGCCGGGCGGCGCAGGGCCGACCGGAAACGACAAAGGTGCTGCCATGGTGAACGAATACGTAAAGACCCCTTCCGAGCTCGCCGACGAGGCGCGGCAAGCCGGACGTGATGCGATGAGCGCCGTGCAGGGCCAGGCCGCAGAGGCGCTCGATACCGCGAAGGGCGTGGCCGCCGATGCCAAGGACGTCGCACAGGACGCGACCGCCACCGGCAAGGCCTATGCGCGCGGCGCGGTGGAAGCTGCGAGCGAAAAGCTCGGCGTGTTGCAAGACAAGGTGGCCGCCGCCCAGGAATCCTGCACGCGCTACATCGCCCAGGAGCCGGTCAAGGCCACGATGATGGCCGTGGCAGGCGGCGCACTGCTCACCGGGCTGCTGATGGCCGCCGTGCGCGGGCGTCGGGGCTGATCCGATGATCCATCCCATCTACATGACGGCGCTGCGCCGCCCCGACCTGGTCGCGGCGCATCTGCGCAACCATGTCGAGCTGGTGAAGAAGGAACTGGGCGATGCGGGCCGCTCCGTCGCTTACAAGGCCGCCGGCGCCGTCGTCGCGCTCGTGGCGCTGATGCTCGCGCTCGGCCTGACAGGCATCGCGCTGATGCTGGGCGCCCTGCATGGCAGCTTCCATTGGACGCTGGTGGCGGTGCCGGGCGTGGCTTGGCTGCTCACCGGCGTGGGTGCGATGGTCGCGATGAAATCCTCGGTGCGCGACGACGTGCAGGACGTGAAGGACGAACTCGAAGCGGACTTCGCCGTCCTGCGGACCGTCAAGGAGGCACGCCGTGGACACTGAAAATTCGCTCCCGCTGACGCCCAAGCAGAAGCTCGCGCTCTCGCGCGCCGAACTGCTCGAAGCCATGGGGTACCACGACCTGGCACCCAGAGATGCCGCGGCCCCGCAACTTGTGTCGACACGCGAACCCCGTGGCAGCACGCCGGCCCCACGTCCCACGACGCGCCGGGGCGTGCTTGCGCGTTGGTGGTCGCGCCATCCCCTCAACAGTGCGGTCGACCTCGGGCGTCCGTTCCTGGAAGACATGGCGCAACGGCAGCCGGGCCGGTTGATGGCCTACGGCGCCGGCACCGGTGCGCTGCTGATGGTCATCAAGCCCTGGAAGCTCCTGTCGCTCGCGACGGTGTTGTCGCTGGCGTTTCGCACGTCGGACCTCACCGGGCTGATCGCCGGCGCCTTCGGTGGCCACGATGACGACGACGAACCGCCATTCGACGATCGCGTGCCCCTCAGTCAGCAGGTGTCCTGACCGGCTGCCGTGGTCAATGTGCGACGCTTACCGACCTTGCGTACCGGCTTCGGCGAGCTCGCTGGCATAGGCCAGGAAATCCTCGAACTGGCCGGTCTTGTCGAAGACGGCATCCGCCCCCTGCGACAGCGCACGGTCGTTGGCCGCTTCGGCGTAGTTGGTCAGCACCACGACGCGCTGATGCGGCAGCCGGTCGGCGCAGGCCTTGACCACTTCCATGCCCGACCCCTCGGTCAGGAACAGGTCTGCCACCAGAAGATCCCAGCCCTCGCCGTTGCGCGCGAGCCAGCGCCGGGCCTCGTCCTCCGACTCCGCCATGGCGATCACTTCGCAAGGGGTGGAATCTTCGAGCAGGCCCACGAGCAGGTCGCGGATGGTGGGGTTGTCTTCGATCAGAAAGACACGAAGCGTCATGACGGCTTGAAGCAAGAACGGTGCGGGGCAGCGGCCCGCCGAAACCCACGGGGACGGCACGACAAGGTGCCGCCGGTGGACGGTGTGCGAACGCATTATCCGCGCTCCATCAGGGCGATCCCTGCAGGAGAAGTTCCCGAGGACGGCACAATCGTCACATGACAGCGATCCGTGATTTGAGCGACGAGGACTTGACGCTCCATGCGCAGGAGTGGCGCCAGCGCGCCCTGCGCGGCGACAAGTCGGCGCGCGGTGTGGCGCACGCCCTGGAAACCGAGCTTCGGCGCCGGGGCGTCGGCACGAACGCGCAGACCACCCCGGCCGACCTGGACACCCGCCCGGTCACACTGCGTCACCCGCGACCCTGGTGGAAATTCTGGGCAGACTGATCAGCGCGTGGCCTGCGTCGGGGGCGACTCGAAATCGAGCACGATGCGCCCTTCGATCTCGCCCCGATGCATGCGTGCGAAGACATCGTTGATGTTGTCCAGGGTGTCGGTCGTCACGGTCGCACGCACCTTGCCGCTGGCGGCGAAATCCAGCGATTCCTGCAGGTCGAGCCGCGTCCCGACGATCGAACCGCGCACGGTGATGCCGTTGAGCACGGTGTCGAAGATCGACAGCGGGAAATCGCCCGGCGGCAGGCCGTTGAGCGAGACGGTGCCGCCACGCCGCACCATGCCCATCGCCTGCTGAAAGGCCTTCGGTGACACGGCCGTGACAAGCACGCCCTGCGCGCCGCCGATCTCCTTCTTGATGAAGGCGGCCGGATCTTCACGGCGCGCATTCACCGTGAGGGCGGCGCCGAGCTCCGTGGCCAGCGTGAGCTTCGCATCGTCGATGTCCACGGCAACGACGTTCAGGCCCATGGCCTTCGCGTACTGCACCGCCATGTGGCCGAGCCCGCCGATCCCCGAGATCGCCACCCAGTCGCCGGGCTTGGTGTCGGTGACCTTCAACCCCTTGTAGACCGTCACGCCCGCGCAGAGGACCGGCGAGATCTCGACGAAGCCAACGTTGCTCGGCAGGTGCCCGACATAGTCGGGATCGGCCAGCACATATTCCGCGAAGCTGCCGTTGACCGAATAGCCGGTGTTCTGCTGCTCCGCGCACAGCGTTTCCCAGCCGCCCAGGCAATGCACGCAATGTCCGCAGGCGGTGTACAGCCACGGCACGCCGACCCGGTCGCCTTCCTTCACGTGCTTCACGCCGCTGCCCACGGCGACCACATGGCCGACGCCTTCATGGCCCGGGATGAAAGGCGGATTCGGCTTGACCGGCCAGTCGCCTTCGGCCGCATGAAGATCGGTATGACACACGCCGGTGGCGGCGATCTTGACGAGGATCTGCCCCGCACCCGGCATCGGAACGGTCACTTCCTCGATGACGAGGGGTGCACCGAACTGCCGGACGACGGCCGCCTTCATGGTCTTTTGCATCTGTTTCTCCTGGGAATGCACGAGTCGACGCGGGCCGTCAGGCTGCTCCGACGAGGCCTCGATGTCCGCGCAAGCGCGCATGGTTCGCGGAGAATCCCTCTTGAACCAGCGGCTCGCTTGGCAAGATGATCGTTCCGAAACCCGCAACCGCATTGATCCAAAGCAACCCAGAGGCAGGAAGGCAGCGGCCGCACAAAGTCTCGCGACAGCCGGCCGGGCACCTTGAAACAACAAGTCACATCACGTATGAAAATCACCACCTGGAACGTCAACTCCCTCACCGCCCGTCTCCAGCATGTACTCGACTGGCTGACCGCCAACCCGGTCGATGTGCTGTGCCTTCAGGAGCTGAAGATGAGCGACGACAAGTTTCCGCTCGAGGTCCTGAAGTCGGCCGGCTATGAAGCAGCGGTGTTCGGTCAGAAGACCTACAACGGCGTGGCGATCCTGAGCCTCGCGCCGATGCGCGACGTGGCAAAGAACATCGGCGGCTTCAGCGACGAGCACTCGCGCGTGATCAGCGCCACCGTCGATACCGCGAATGGCCCACTGCGCATCGTCAACGGCTACTTCGTCAACGGGCAGGCCCCCGGCAGCGACAAGTTCGCCTACAAGATGCGCTGGCTCGACGCCCTTCGCGACTGGCTGCGCGCCGAGAAGGCGTCGCACCCGAACCTCGTGCTGCTCGGCGACTTCAACGTCGCCCCCGAGGACCGCGACAGTTTCGACCCCGAAGGCCTGCGCGAAACCATCCACCACACGACCGAGGAGCGCGAACACTTCAAGGCGCTGCTGGGCCTGGGCCTCACCGATGCCTTCCGACTGTTCGATCAGCCCGAGAAGAGCTTCTCGTGGTGGGACTACCGCATGCTGGGCTACCAGAAGAACCGCGGGCTGCGCATCGACCACATCCTGGTGAGCGAACCGCTGGTGCCGCGCGCGGTGGCCTGCACGATCGACCGCGTGCCGCGCAAATGGGAAAAGCCCAGCGACCACGCCCCCGTCACGCTCGAGCTGGCCTCGGCATCCTGACAGCAGGCCGCCCATGATGACATCCACAAGAACATACGCTCTGGTGCTCTCGGCGCTGGTCGCCGTGCTGGCGGGCTGCACATCGACCAAGTCCGGCGCACCGGCCGAGGCATCGGCCTCGTCATCCGAAGAGAAGACCGTGGGCGAAGCGGCGCCGGGTCGCAGCGACGTGGCCGAGGTGCGGCTGATCACCGCGCAGACGCCTGCTGTCCGGGCCTACCGAAAGATCGGCTCGGGTGCGATCTACAAGGCCTACCCGACCCGCATCCACAAGGGCAAGATCCCGCCGCTCGTGTATGCCGTGGTGGTGGTCGAAACCGACATCGACGCCACGGGGAAAGTGGTGAACGTGGGCTTCAGCCGCACGCCGAGCCATGCCCCCGAGGTACCGCCGATGATCGCCGAGCTGATCCAGAAGGCATCGCCCTTGCCCAGCCCCGGACGGCTGGGTGCGCACACCTATGTCGACACCTGGCTGTGGGACAAGAGCGGCAGCTTCCAGCTGGATTCGCGCACGCTCGGCCAGCGCAGCCGGTAGCCGACCGACCGGGCCGGCGAGCCCGTCACTCCAGGCCGAGTTCCTGGATCTTGCGCGTGATGGTGTTGCGCCCGATGCCGAGCTTCTGCGCCGCCTCGATGCGGCGGCCGCGGGTGTTGGCCAGCGCGGTGAGGATGAGGCGCGACTCGAAGCGGCGCGACAGCGCATCCCACACGTCGGTGCGACCAGCCGCCAGGAGGCTCTGCGCCTCCAGCTCGAGCCCGCTTTCCCAGGCCGATGCGGCACCGCCTTCGGCGATCGCCGCAGGGGCCGTGGCGGCCACGGGTGCGGACACGGGCATGGCGGACGATTCGATGTCGGCAACGGCGGAGAGGACCGGCATCACTGCCGGTGCATGCGCCACCGCCGACGGCGCGTCGCCGGGCGGAGGAACGGCCATCACCTCGGGCGGCAGGTCCTTGGCCTCGATCAGTTGCGCCGGCGCCATCACCGTGAGCCAGTGGCAGATGTTCTCCAGCTGACGGACGTTGCCCGGGAAGGAAAAGGTGGCGAGCTGCGTGAGCGCGGCGTCGGAAATCCGCTTGGGCTCGACGCCCAGTTGCTTGGCGCTCTGCTGCAGGAAATGGCGCGTGAGTGCGGGCACGTCTTCGCCACGCTCGCGCAACGCCGGCAGGCGCAGCCGGATCACGTTGAGACGGTGGAACAAGTCCTCGCGGAAGCCGCCGACCTTGACGCGCTGCTCCAGGTCCTGGTGGGTGGCGGCGATCACGCGCACGTTCGCCTTGACCGAGTTGTGGCCGCCCACGCGGTAGAAATGGCCGTCGCTCAGCACGCGCAGGAGACGCGTCTGCAGGTCGAAGGGCATGTCGCCGATTTCGTCGAGGAACAGCGTGCCGCCCTCGGCCTGTTCGAAGCGGCCGCGGCGCATGGTCTGGGCGCCGGTGAAGGCGCCGCGCTCGTGGCCGAAGAGTTCGCTCTCCAGCAGGTCTTTGGGGATCGCTGCGGTGTTGATCGCCACAAAGGGGCCGTTGGCGCGCGGCGAATGCTTGTGCAGCGCGCGCGCGACCAGTTCCTTGCCCGACCCCGATTCGCCGGTGATCAGCACCGTGACGTTGCTCTGCGAGAGCCGGCCGATGGCACGGAACACGTCCTGCATCGCCGGGGCCTGGCCGAGCATTTCGGGGGCGGCCTGCATGCGTTCTTCGGCCACTTCCTCGCGCTGGCTTTCGTCCACGGCACGGCGGATGAGCTCGACGGCACGCGGCAGGTCAAAGGGCTTGGGCAGGTATTCGAAGGCGCCGCCCTGGAAGGCCGACACAGCGCTGTCCAGGTCGGAGAAGGCCGTCATGATGATGACCGGCAGGCCAGGGTGCTTGGCCTTGATCTTGTCGAGCAGGTCGAGGCCCGAACCGCCCGGCATGCGGATGTCGCTGACCAGCACCTGTGGGCCTTGCTGGTCGTCGTCGGCAGCGACTTCCAGCGCCGCCAGGACTTCGCGCGTGTTGGTGAAGCTGCGCGTCGGCAGGTCTTCACGCAGCAGCGCCTTTTCCAGCACGAAGCGGATGGATTGGTCGTCGTCTACTATCCAGATCGGCTTCATGCAGCTCCTTGTCGCCTTGCTGCTAAGGCAGCGGTATCAGTATCTTGAAATCGGTCCGGCCGGGCACGCTGTCGCACTCGATCACGCCGTGGTGCTGCTGTACGAAGGTTTGCGCCAGCGTCAACCCCAGGCCGGTTCCGCCATCCCGGCCCGACACGAGCGGGTAGAAGATGCGGTCCTTGATGGTGTCGGGCACGCCCGGTCCGTTGTCGATGACATGCAATTCCAGTGCCAGTCGGTACCACTGCTTGTTGAAGATCACCTGACGGGCGATGCGTGTCTTAAAAGTGATGCGCGCATCGCCCGCGGCGCGGCGCTCAGCCAGGGCCTGCGCGGCGTTGTGCGCGATGTTGAGCGTGGCCTGGATCAGCTGCTCGCGGTCGCCGCGGAACTCGGGGATCGACGGGTCGAAGTCGCGGTCGATGTGCAGGTCGCGCGGGAACTCCGCAAGGATCACCGAGCGCACCCGCTCGCAGACCTCGTGGATGTTCACGTCGCCCACCACGTGCGGGCGGCGGTGCGGCGCCAGCAGACGGTCGACCAGCGTCTGCAGCCGGTCGGCCTCGTGGATGATGACCTGGGTGTATTCGATCAGGTCGCGCGACTCGACCTCCATCTGCAGCAACTGCGCCGCGCCACGGATGCCGCCCAGCGGGTTCTTGATCTCGTGCGCGAGGTTGCGGATGAGTTCTTTGTTGGCCTGCGCCTGGTCGAGGAGGCGTTCTTCACGGTCTTGCCGCACCTGCTGCTCCAGCGGCGACAACTCGACGATCAGTTCACCCACCTTGTCGCTCTGCGCCAGCGTCACCTGCACCGGCATCAGGTCGTGGTTGACGCGCCGGAGCATCGCCTCGTAGCGCAGCGTGGCGAAGTCGTTGCTGCGCGCGCCGTCGATGGCCGTGCGCAGGACGTGCGGCTCGTGGAAACAGGCGCCGAACTGCGAGCCCTCGAGCGTGCGGCGCGAGGTGCCGAGCGCGTCCTCGAGCGCGGCGTTGGCGAACAGCACCGCCCCGTCGGACTTGACCACCGCGATGAGCGTGGCGAGCAGGTCGAAGGGCTGGAAGCGCTTGGGGGATGAGGTTGTCTTGCCGAAGGCCATGTCAGGGTGTCGTCGAAGGCGGCAGGCGACCGAGCTCGCGGCGGATGCCGGCGATGTCGCTTTCGTTGCGGGCGATTTCCGCCTTCATTTCACTCACGCGGTCCAGGTACTTCTGGTAGTTGCGCGCTTCGCCGCCCTGCTTCTCGGGCTCGCCGTTGTTGTAGTCCTTCAGCAGCTCGGCCTGGCGGGCTTCGGCCTTCCGGAGTTCGGCCTGCAGCACCGAGCGCGCCTCGCCGTCGCGCGCGCGCTGGTCGGCGCCCTCGACGCGCGGGCTGCCGGCCGGGGCACGTGCGGCGCTGCCGCCCGCGCCGCTGCCACCACCCCCTGGACGCGGCGTCTGGACGACCGTGACGTTGCCCCGTTCCATCACCTTGCAGCCGCGCTTCTGCGCGTCGGCCGCATTGTTGGTGTATTCGTTGCCGCAGCGCCAGACGCGCTCCTGCGCCTGTACCGACAGCACGGTCAACGGGGCGATGAGCAACAAGACGAGTGAGGAGGTCTTCATGGTCCTGGGAGGAGATGTACGCAGACAGCGGATTCTCATGCAATTCGAGCGGCGTTCCGGCGCGCCGTTCCCCACCAAAGAAAAAGGACGGCCGGAGCCGTCCTTTTCGCGCATTGTGTCGAAGGCCCGAAGGCCTCCGATCACAGCGAGTAGTACATGTCGAATTCGACCGGGTGCGTCGCCATGCGGAAGCGCGTGACTTCCTGCATCTTGAGGTCGATGTACGCGTCGATGTACGCGTCGGTGAACACGCCGCCCTTGGTCAGGAACGCACGGTCCTTGTCGAGGTATTCCAGGGCCTGGTCGAGGCTGTGGCACACGGTCGGGATCAGCGCGTCTTCTTCCGGCGGCAGGTGGTAGAGGTCCTTCGTCGCGGCTTCGCCCGGATCGATCTTGTTCTCGACGCCGTCGAGGCCGGCCATCAGCAGCGCAGCGAAACCGAGGTACGGGTTCATCAGCGGATCGGGGAAGCGCGCTTCGACGCGGCGGCCCTTGGGGTTGGCCACGAACGGAATGCGGATCGAGGCCGAGCGGTTCTTGGCCGAGTAGGCCAGCTTCACCGGGGCTTCGAAGCCAGGCACCAGGCGCTTGTAGCTGTTGGTGCCGGGGTTCGTGATGGCGTTCAGGGCACGGGCGTGCTTGATGATGCCGCCGATGTAATGCAGCGCGAATTCCGACAGGCCGGCGTAGCCGTCACCGGCGAACAGGTTCTTGCCGTCCTTCCAGACCGACTGGTGCACGTGCATGCCGGAGCCGTTGTCGCCGACGATGGGCTTGGGCATGAAGGTGGCGGTCTTGCCGTAGGCGTGGGCCACGTTGTGGATCACGTACTTCTGCAGCTGGACCCAGTCGGCGCGCTGGATCAGCGTGCTGAACTTGGTGCCCAGTTCCATCTGGCCGGCGTTGGCCACTTCGTGGTGATGCACTTCGACCGGGATGCCCAGGGCTTCGAGCACCAGGCACATTTCCGAACGCATGTCCTGGAAGCTGTCGACCGGGGGCACCGGGAAGTAGCCGCCCTTGACGGCCGGACGGTGGCCCGTGTTGCCGTGCTCGTATTCCTTGTCGGTGTTCCACGAGGCTTCTTCGGAGTCGATCTTGACGAAGCAGCCCGACATGTCGTTCTTCCAGCGCACGCCGTCGAACACGAAGAATTCGGGTTCCGGTCCGAAGTAGGCGGTGTCGCCCAGGCCGGAAGCCTTCATGTACGCCTCGGCGCGCTTGGCCAGCGAACGCGGATCGCGCTCGTAGGCCTTGCCGTCGGCCGGGTCGATCACGTCGCAGGTCAGGATCAGCGTCGTCTCTTCGAAGAAGGGGTCGATGTTGGCGGTGTTCGGGTCGGGCATGAGTTGCATGTCCGAGGCTTCGATGCCCTTCCAGCCGGCGATGGAAGAACCGTCGAAGGCGTGACCGTCGGTGAACTTGCCTTCGTCGAAAGCAGACACCGGCACGGTCACGTGCTGTTCTTTACCGCGGGTGTCGGTGAAGCGGAAGTCGACGAACTTGACCTCGTTTTCCTTGACGAGCTTCAGTACATCGGCGACGGTCTTTGCCATCAGTTTCTCCTGGTTGGATGAGTGGTTGGAAATACAACGGTGAGGGAATGCAGTTTCTGTGCCATTGGCAGGCCCGGGACCGAGGGCCCCATCATCCTGCCAAATCCCCAAAAAAAGGCGGAAACAATCTATTTTGGTGCGCGACAGATCAACGCACCAATTCGGGTCCCAGGCGCGCATTGAAGGTGTGCAACCCGGCGATCAGCTGCGCATAGGCGGCGTCCAGGAGGGCCGGCGCCCCCTTGACGCCGAGTTCGATATGGCGCCCATATTCGGGGTGATCCACGCTGGGAAGGCTGAACACCTTGACGCCGGCGTGCGTCGCCTCGATGGCTTCCATCAACGGGGTGAGGGTCGCCTCCATGGCACCGAAAACGATCACCGACTTCTCGCTTGACTGCCCCTGGCTGAACAGCTCGGCATAGCGGCTGTCGAGCACGGATTCGATCATCGGCCAAGCCATCACCGGGAAGCCCGGCACGAAGTGCACATGGTCGACGCTGAAGCCGGGGATCTTGTTGTAGGGGTTGCGGATGATCTCGGCGCCCTCGGGGAACACGCCCATGTTGAGCCGGTGCACGTTGTCGGGGCGATCGGGCTCGTAGGCCACGCCCTGCTCGCGCGCCGTGTCCTGCATGCGCTCCCGGATGAGCACTTCGGCCTCCGGATGCAGCACCAGCGATCGTCGCAGCGCCTTGGCTGCGCATTGCCGCGTGTGGTCGTCGGGCGTGGCGCCGATGCCGCCGGTCGAGAACACGATGTCGCCCGAGGCGAAGGCCCGCGTCAATGCCGCCGTGATGCGCGTCGGCACGTCGCCCACGTACTCGGCCCAGCCCAGCTGCAGGCCGCGCGCCGCGAGCAGTTCGATGACTTTGGGCATGTGCTTGTCGAGGCGCTTGCCGGACAGGATTTCGTCGCCAACGACGATCAGGCCGAATGCACGGGTCATGGGGACTCCGGGGAAGAAATGACGAGGGGCGCCGGCGCCTCCGCGCGCTGCAGGCGCAGTTGCCCGAGCGCGTCGAGGCAATAGTGCGCGAACCAGAGCGCCGAGAAGGCGAAGACCAGCGTGTAGATCCAGATGGCCAGCGGCACCAGCACGAAGAAGGCCGCCGCGAACAGCAGGCCCGAGGCCCAGACGATGCTCGGGGCCGCGCCCAGGTAGCCGCACAGCACGCCGATGGCCAGCAGGGGCAGGCGGTGCTGGCGCAGCACGGCGGCGCGCTCTTCGGCATCGGCATGCTCGGCCAGCGCATCGAAACTCATCACGCGGTAGGTGAGCCAGCCCCAGATCAGCGGCGGCAACACCAGCACCAACGGGGGAATCAGCCAGAGCGGCATCGATGCCACGATGGCGACCAGCGCCAGCAAGGTGAGTCCGAGCGATCGCAGTACGCTGCCGGCGAAAGAGGCGCCCTTCTTCTTCGCGAGCGCGGGAAAGCGTCGCTCGGCGACGAGTTGCGTCAGCGCGGGCGACATCAGCCCGGCGACGACGATCAAGGACACCAGCACGATCACCGGCGTCGCGGCGAACACCACCACCAGCGGCGCGAGCAACGCCGGCACGTCGCTGGAGAACAGGCCGCCGATCCAGGACCAGAAGCTCGCCAGCAGCGGCCACGCATCGAGCGCCTGGCGCATCCAGGCCACGCTCGGCGCCCAGTAGAAGTAGCCGAAGCCCGCCGCCAGCACGACGATCACGAGCAGCGGCAGCAGCGACAGCACGATCACCCGGGGACGCATGCAGTAGGCGGCGGCTCGCCAGAAGGAATCGAGAAGAAGGCGCATGGGGTGCCGAGGATAACGCCGCGCCGTGAACGTCCCGCGAAGCGGGCGGACGAAGACCTCAGCCCCGCCCGACCATCCGGCACAGCCCGCGCCATTGCTGCGACCAGAAGCCGCGCCCGTAGTCGCGCACGCGGCCCTGCGCGTCGGGTTCCACCTGGTCGCGGATGCCGGTGGGGTCGTAGCGCGGCTCGAAATTCACCGTCCGGAAAAGCATGTCCCACCACGGCAGCAGCACGCCGAAGTTGTGTCCCCCCAGAGTCGACGGTCCGGCGGACTCGTGCCCGATGCCGATCGCATGGTGGACCCGATGGAAGCGCGGGCTGACCCACAGCCGCTCGCCGAGGGCGCCGAAGCCGGCGCGCAGGTTCGCATGCTGCAGGCTTTCGCTGAGCTGTGTGAACGCGACGATGGCGATGAACTGCCCCGGCGCAACGCCGATGAGCTGCGCAACGACGACGATGATCGTGTCGTGGATGACGTCGTCGAGCAGGTGGTTGCGGTTGTCGCTCCACATCGTCATCTGGCGCTGCGAATGGTGCAGCGAATGCAGCCCCCACCACCACGTGAAGCGGTGCTGCCCGCGGTGGATCAGGTACTCGACGAAATCGAGCACCACCAGGTAAATGGCGAACGCGATCCAGGGCACGTCGGTCACGCCCGGCCACAGCTCGTCCAGATGCAGCGTGCCCCAGCCGGCGCCGCGCAGCAGGCCCAGCCCGTCGTCGAACAGCGGCTGCAGCAGGAAGAACATGCCCAGGCGGAAGAGGCCGAGCCGGTGGATCAGCGTGTAGAGCACGTCGGTGCGGATCGCGCGCCGGTCGACCACCGGTTCGGCCGGCCGCCAGCGCTGCAGCGGGCCGATCACCGCCAGCAGCACCGCGATCTGGATCAGCCCGACCAGCAGCCAACCGGTGGCGTCGAAGGCGTCTTCGACGTAACCGCCCAGGCCGATGCCGTAGACCAGCGGCTGCACGACGGCCTCGAACAGCCACTGCTGGCAGTTCGCGAAAAGATCGGTGAACCATTCCATCGCCGCGCCGCCTCGGTGTTCAGGGGTGCGCCGCGATCCAGGCGCGGTAGGCGGGATGCGCCCGCAGCGTCTCGAAGCAGAAGCCCTTGGCCTTCAGGCCGACGATCAGCGGCTCGAGCACGGCGGGTGCCCACGGATCCTTGCGCGACCAGATGCCCAGGTGGGCCAGCAGGATGTCGCCCGGCTGGATCCGGTCGAGCGCCTGCTGCAGCAGCTTGTCGTTGGGAAAGGTCTCGCTCGGCAGTTCGTCGCCCAGGAAACCTGCGGGTGCCCAGCCGACATGCTCGAAGCCGCAGGTCTTGGCGGCCGCAAGCAGCTTGGGCGAGGTCTTGCCGCCCGGCGCGCGGAACAGCGGCAGCGGCTTCTTTCCGGTGATGTGACCGATGCGGTCGCTGGCCTTCTGGATGTTCTCGCAGTACTTGGCGGCGCTCCAGGTGAACTCGCGGCCGGCCAGGCCGCCGGCCGACGGACGCACACGGAATTGCGGCTCGATGCCCTTCACGTCACCGCGCCAGTAGACATGGTCGTAGGTGTGCGAGGCGAACTCATGGCCCTCGGCCGCCCTCGCCTTCCACCACGGGGCCCATTGGTTGTCCAGGCTGTCGCCATCGGTCAAGGTGCGTTCGGCCGCACCGAAGAAGGTCACCCGCACGTCCTGGCGCTTGAGCACCTCGGCGATCAGCGGCGCGACGCCCATGTGACCGGTGTCGAAGGTCAGGTACAGGGGCTTGTCGCACCTCGCCTGCGCCACCGCGCTGCCCGCGACGCAGAAGGCAAGCAACCCCGCGACGAGGCGGCGGCGCACCGGCCGGTCAGCGCTTGGCATGGTCCAAGGTCCACACGCCATGCGGCGAGCGCCCGACGTTCACCTGGCGCACCACCTTGCGGCTGGCCAGATCGATCACGCTGAGCTTCTTGGCCCAGCGCGAGGTGACGTAGAGCGTCTTGCCGTCGGCCGACAAGTCCATGCAATCCGGACCGCCCGGCACCGGATAGCTCTCGATCACCTGCAGGGTCTTGAGGTCGATCCGGCTGATGGTGTTGGCCACGCGGTTGCTGACGAACACGCTCTGCCCGTCGCCCGCCGAGCGGAACGCATGCGCGCCCTTGCCGGTCGGGATTTTGCCGACCGCCTTGGGCTGCGGGCCGGCCACATCGAACACCTGCACGCCATCGCTGCCGGTCAGGCCGACCAGCAGGGTGCGGTCGCCGTGGATGCCGAAGATGTCGGCCGGCATCGGACCGGTGGCGGTGCGCCAGCGGATGGTCTGGGTGGCCAGGTCGACGGCGATGAGCTCGTCGCTGTCCTGCATGGTCACGTAGGCCACCGTGCTGGTCGCGTCGATCCAGATGTGGCTCGGCGTCTTGCCGGTGGCGATGCGCTTGGCCAGCGTCAGGTCCTTGCCGTCCCAGCGGTAGATGTCGACATGGTTCAGGCGGTTGGCCGCGGTCACGAACCACTTCATGTCGCGCGAGAACTGCAGCTGGTACGGGTCGATGATGCCGTAGACCACGCGCTGGACGTCGCCTGTGCGCGGGTTCAGGAAGGTGAGCGAATCGCCGGCGGAGTTGGCGACGATCACCGAGCGCTCGTCCGGCGTCATGTAGATGTGGTGCGGCTCCTTGCCGGTCGCGATGCGGCTCTTTTCCGTCCAGGTGGCCGGGTCGACCACGCTGACGGTGGCGTCGAGCGAATTGAGGACGAAGAGCGGCGGCGGTTCGGCAGCCAGGGCGGGTACGGCGTGCAGGGCGCAGGCGAAGAAAAAGGCCGCGAGGCGACCGTGGGCGGTGGCAAGAAATCGCAAGGGGAAACTTCCGGGACAGCAGGTCGAACCATAACGTGCAAGCCTTAGCGGCGGCTGACCGTTCGCGTGCGACGCATGCGAATTTGCCTGCAAAACCACAGGTCAGCGTGCGCTGCGCAACGCCTCGACCTCGGTGGCGCTGAGCCAGCGCCACTGGCCGGGCGCCAGGTCCGCCGGCAGCACCAGCGCGCCGATCTGCGACCGGTGCAGCGCCTCGACCCGGTTGCCGACCGCCGCCACCATGCGCTTGACCTGGTGGTACTTGCCCTCGGTCAACGTGAGCCGCAGGTGCAGCGGCCCCACCGCTTCGCAGGCGGCGGCGCGCACCGGCTTCGGATCGTCGTCCAGCACCACGCCGGCCAGCAGCTTCTGCACCTGGGCGTCGTCCAGCGGATGCTTGACCGTCACCTCGTAGACCTTGGGCACATGGTGCTTGGGCGAGCCCATGCGGTGGATGAACTGGCCGTCGTCGGTCAGCAGCAGCAGGCCGGTCGTGTCCTGGTCGAGCCGGCCGATGGCCTGCACGCCCTGCACCGCGCCCTTGTTGGGCCGCAGGCGCAGGGGCGACGGCAGCAGCGTGTAGATGCTGGGCCAGGTCGACGGCTTCTGGGAGCACTCGGTGCCGGCCGGCTTGTGCAGCAGCACATAGGCCTTCTCGTGGTATTCCCAGGCCGTGCCCTGCACGGTGAAGCGCAGGCCGTCGACGACCGCCACGTCCGTACCGGGGTCCGTGACGGCCACCCCGTCGATCGTCACGAAGCCCTGCTGCGAGAGGCCGGCGCAGACGCGGCGCGTGCCGAAGCCCTGGGTATAGAGAATGTCCTGGAGTTGCATCGATGGGTCCGGCGGCCGGCTCGGCAGCCGCCGGTAAAGCGTGGGTTCAGTAGCCGAGCGCGAGCCCGGTGTTGCGCCGCGGATCGTTCGCGCCGTAGAAGCGATTGTTGCCCACCGGCTTGCCGCCCAGCGACGGCGCGCCGACGATGATGGCCGCCAGGTGGTTCGCCGGCTGCGGCACGCCGAGGTTGTGGCCCATGTCGGTCAGGATCTTTCGGGCGTCGGGGCCGATCGCGAACGTCTCGACGTTGGTCACGTCGGGCAACCACTGCTGGTGGAAACGCGGTGCGTCGACGGCTTCCTGCACGTTCATCCCGTAGTCGACCACGTTCAGGATCGTGTGCAGCACCGCCGTGATGATGCGGCTGCCGCCTGGCGTGCCGACGACGAAGACTGGCTTGCCGTCCTTGCTCACGATGGTCGGGCTCATCGAGCTCAACGGCCGCTTGCCGGGCGCGATGGCATTGGCCTCGCCCTGCACCAGGCCGTAGAGGTTCGGCACGCCGACCTTCGCGGTGAAGTCGTCCATCTCGTTGTTGAGCAGCACGCCCGTCTTGGCGGCCGTGACCTTGGCGCCGAACCAGTCGTTGAGGGTGTAGGTGACGGACACCGCGTTGCCCCACCGGTCGGTGATCGAATAGTGCGTGGTGTTGCTGCCCTCGTGCGGCGCGACGCCCGGCTTGATGTCCTTCGACACGCCCGCTTTGGCCGGGTCGATCACGCCGCGGATCTTCTCGGCATAGCCCTTGTCCAGCAGGCGGTCGAGCGGGTTCTTCACGAAGTCCGGGTCGCCCAGGTAGCTGTTTCGGTCGACGTAGGCATGGCGCATGGCTTCGATCTGGTAGTGCACCGCCTGCGCGGACCGGAAGCCCAGGTCCTTCAGCGGGTAGCCCTCCAGGATGTTGAGCATCTCGCAGATGATCACGCCGCCCGAGCTCGGCGGCGGCGCGGACACGACCCGATAGCCCCGGTAATCGCATTCGACCGGCGCCAGTTCGCGCGTGCTGTACTGGTCCAGGTCGGCCTGCGTGATGAGGCCCTTGCCGGCCTGGCTGGACGCGACGATCGCCTGGCCCACCCAGCCCTTGTAGAAGCCGTCGGTGCCTTTCTGGCTGATGGCGCGCAGCGTCTTGGCCAGGTCCTTCTGCACCAGCTTCTGGCCGACGGCGAAAGGCTCGCCCTTGTTCAAGAAGATGGCGCCCGACACGCCGTCCTTCCTGAAGTCGCTGGTCGCCGTTTGGAGCATGTCGATGTCGCCTTGCTCCAGCGCGAAGCCTTTCTCGGCCAGCGCGATGGACGGGGCGATGAGCGCCGCGCGCTGCATCGTGCCGTACTTCGTGCGCGCGTATTCCATGCCCGACACGGTGCCCGGCACGCCGACGGCGAGATGGCCGTGGGTGCTCAGCCCCTTGATGACGTTGCCGTCCTTGTCGAGGTACATGTTCGCCGTGGCGCCGAGCGGGGCCTTCTCACGGAAGTCGAGGAAGGTCTTGCGGCCATCGGCCAGCTGCACCGTCATGAAACCACCGCCGCCGAGGTTGCCCGCGGCCGGGTACACGACGGCCAGTGCATAGCCCACGGCGACGGCCGCATCGATGGCGTTGCCGCCGCGCTGGAGCACGTCGACGCCGACCCGGGTCGCGAGGTGCTGTGCACTCACCACCATGCCGTTCTGCGCCGCCACCGGCGCCTGTGACGCCGCCTGCGCGGTGGGCCATGCGGCCGTCGCCAGCACGGCGGCCGCCACCGACCAACGCGTGGTCCAGTGAATCATCTTCATGGTGTTGTCTCCTGGTGAAATGGTCGATGCTGCACCGGCCCTCGGCCGACCCGCAAGCCCTTGCGCGGCTGATCATGCAACGCAGGCGCAGCGGAGCCACCCTCGGGATCGACGCGCCCCCCGTGCTCCGCGCTTGAGAAACGGGTAAACCCGAATGCCAGCAGCTCCGACTGCTTTGACAATCAGTGTACTGATCGACTCTGATCAAATCCATTTCACCCGCACAAGGAGCCTCACGATGTTCCCCAAGAATGCCTGGTACGTCGCCTGCACGAGCGATGAGATCAGCGACAAGCCGCTGGGCCGCAAGGTCTGCAACGAGTCGATCGTCTTCTACCGCGGTGCGGACGGCCGCGTCGCCGCGCTGGAAGACTTTTGCCCCCACCGCGGCGCGCCGCTGTCGCTCGGGCGCGTGGTCGACGGCAAGCTCGTCTGCGGCTACCACGGCCTCGAAATGGGTTGCGACGGCAAGACGGTGGCGATGCCCGGCCAGCGCGTGCGCGGCTTCCCGCCGATTCGCAGCTTCCCGCTGATCGAGCGCTACGGCTTCGTCTGGATCTGGCCCGGCGACGCCGAGCAGGCCGACGCCGCGAAGCTGCCTCACCTCGCCTGGGCCGAGAGCAGCGAGTGGGCCTATGGCGGCGGCCTGTATCACATCCAGTGCGACTACCGCCTGATGATCGACAACCTGATGGACCTCACGCACGAGACCTACGTGCACGCGAGCAGCATCGGCCAGAAGGAGATCGACGAGACCCCGGTCGCAACACGCGTCGAGGGCGACGAGGTCATCACCAGCCGCATGATGGAGAACATCTCCGCCCCGCCGTTCTGGCGCATGGCCCTGCGCGGCAACGGCCTGGCCGACGACGTGCCGGTGGACCGGTGGCAGATCTGCCGCTTCACGCCACCGAGCCATGTGCTGATCGAGGTCGGCGTGGCGCATGCCGGCAAGGGGGGCTATTCGGCCGACGCGGCCCACAAGGCATCGAGCATCGTCGTCGACTTCATCACGCCGGAGACCGACACCTCGATCTGGTACTTCTGGGGCATGGCGCGCAACTTCCGGCCCGAAGACAAGGCGTTGACCGAGAGCATTCGCGAAGGCCAGGGCCAGATCTTCAGCGAAGACCTGCAGATGCTGGAGCAGCAGCAGCGCAACCTGCTGGCGCATCCCGCGCGGGCGTTGCTCAAGCTCAACATCGATGCGGGTGGCGTGCAGTCGCGCCGCGTGATCGAACGGCTCATCGCGCAGGAGCAGGCGACGACGCCGGTCGCTTCGGCCGCTGCATGAATCGGACACCGTGACACCCATGACCGACACCTCGGAATTCACCGTGCGCGTCGCGCGCAAGACGCCGGAAGCGATCGACATCTGCACCTTCGAACTCGTTCGCACCGATGGCCAGGGCCTGCCGGCGTTCTCGGCCGGATCGCACATCGACGTGCACCTGCCCTCGGGCCTGACGCGGCAGTATTCGCTGTGCAACGACGCCACCGAAAATCACCGCTACCTGATCGGTGTGCTGCGCGACCCGGCCTCGCGCGGGGGCTCGCGCGCCATGCACGACGAGATCGAGGAAGGCATGACGCTGCGCATCAGCGCGCCGAAGAACCACTTCCCGATCGCCAGCGACGCCTCGCACAGCCTCCTTCTCGCGGGCGGGATCGGCGTGACGCCCATCCTCTGCATGGCCGAACGCATGGCCGCCATCGGTCACCCGTTCGAGATGCACTACTGCACCCGATCGCCCGAGCGCACCGCCTTTCGCCAGCGCATCGCCGATGCAGCCTTCGCCCCGCAGGTCACGCTCCATTTCGACGACGGCGCGGCCGAACAGAAGCTGGCCATCGAGCCGATCCTGCGCGCCATGCCCGACCAGACGCACCTGTATGTATGCGGCCCCAAGGGGTTCATGGACTGGGTGTTGGCCAGCGCCCGCGCCGCGGGCTGGCCCGAGACGCGGTTGCACTTCGAATTCTTCGGCGCGAGCATCGCACCGTTGGCCACGGATGGCGCTTTCGATGTCCAGATCGCCAGTTCGGGCCGCGTGATCCACATCCCTGCCGATCGTACGGTCGTGCAGGCCCTCGGCGATGCGGGCGTGGAGGTGCAGGTGTCGTGCGAGCAGGGCGTGTGCGGAACCTGCCTCACGCGCGTGCTCCAGGGCGAGCCCGATCACAAGGACCTGTATCTCACGCCCGAAGAGCAGGCGGCCAACGACCAGTTCACCCCGTGCTGCTCGCGTGCGCGCTCGACGCTGCTGGTGCTGGACCTGTAGCGCACAGGCCAGGACCACCACCATCGCCGTGCCGGCGTGGCCGTGGGAGAGAATCGCTCGGCTTCTTCTTCGCCATCGCCGGTCCATTGCGCATGCCACATCCGCCGCACGATCCCTCCCTCATCGACCTCCACGACCAGCCGGGCCATCTGATCCGGCGTGCGCACCAGATCTCAGTTTCGGTGTTCCTGGACGTCGTGGGCCGCGAGGTCACGCCGATCCAGTACGCCGTGCTGAAGGTGCTTGGCGAGAAGCCGGGCATCGATCAGCTCACCCTCGCCCAGGAGGTGGCCATCGACACCTCGTCGTGCGCCGACATCGCGGCGCGGCTGGAAGCCAAGGGATGGATTTCACGCAGCGTGGGCGTGCGGGGACGGCGGCGTCTCGAGTTGACGACGGCAGGCGAGGCGCTGCTCGACAGCCTGAAGTCGCCCATCCAGACCTTGCAGGCCACGCTGCTCCATGGCCTCAGCGCCCAGGAGAGCGCGGACCTGCTGAACCTGTTGCGCAAGTTCGTCGGTCACAACAACGAGCGAAGCCGGGCACCCCTGCGCCGTGGCGCATCGAAGGCGATCGTCGGCACGGCGCCGAAATGAAAAAAGGCCAAGTCGTTCATCGAACAACCTGGCCTTTCGAAAATGGTGGAGCTGGGGGGATTTGAACCCCCGTCCGCAAGCCTTCTTCGCACAGATCTACATGTTTAGCGGTCTGATTTGGATCTCGCTTCCGGAGTCGCGCAGTCGCACGCTAAACCGGACGCCAGTGCCCTATTTTCTCGTCCCGACCCAAGGCACCCGGATCGAAACCAGCCCATGTAATTATCCTTGCAGCCGGGAGGTGTCAGATTGCTCCTTCACCCCCTTGCCCAGCCCATCGGCCAACTGTTGCAAGGCTCACTGGCAATTAAGCAGCGAGTGCGAAACGTTCGTCGTTTGCAGTTAGTTTGTTTGAATCTGTTTTACGAGCGCATTCAGCTCGACATGCACCGCTGCGATTCCGAACCCACGTCGAAACCAGTGCAGCCCCAAGCGACTTATTTTAGGCCGTATTCAGCCATTGCAAGAGCGCCGCAGGAGAATCAATCGCGCCATCGGCCCGCCACAGCGCCGCGTCCGCCGTGGCCCCCATGTAACCGTAGGTCGCCGCGACGGTCCGCATGCCGGCGGCGCGTCCCGCGATGATGTCGCGCTCGTCATCACCGACGTAGACGCAGCGTGCCGGGTCGAGTTCGAGGCGGCGGGCCGCCTCGAACAGCGGTTCGGGATGCGGCTTGGAAAACGGCGTGGTGTCGCCGCTGACCACGGCACCGGCGCTCGAGAACACGTCGATCGATCGCACCAGCGGCTCCGTGAAGCGCTTCGATTTGTTGGTCACGATGCCCCACGCGAGCTGCTGGGTCTGCAGCGACCCGATCAACTCGGCCACACCCTCGAAGACATGCGTGTTCAGCAGCATGCGCGCTTCGTAGTTGCGAAAGAACTCTTCGCGCAGCGCGGCGAAGTCCGGCATGTCGGGCGTGATGCCGAAGGCGACGCCGAGCATGCCGCGTGCGCCAGCACCGGCCATGGGCCGGTACTGCGCCAGCGGCAAGGAGGGCAAGCCCCGATCGACACGCATCTTGTCGGCCGCCGCGCCCAGCTCGGGTGCACTGTCGACCAAGGTGCCGTCGAGATCGAACAGCACCGCGTGGATGGAAGAGACTGCCATCAGCCGGGCTTCCGGGTCGCGAACATGTAGTTGACACTGGTGTCTGCGCTCAGCCAGTAGCGGCGGGTCAGCGGGTTGTGTTCGAGGCCGCGCGTGTGGAGCAAGTCGAGGTCGGCGGCGCGGCAGTAGGCGGCAAGTTCGCTGGGCCGGATCAGCTTCTGGTACTCGTGGGTCCCGCGGGGCAGCATGCCGAGCACGTACTCCGCCCCGACGATGGCCAGCAGGAAGGCCTTGGCGTTCCGGTTGATGGTCGAGAAGAACACCCAGCCGCCCGGCTTGACCAGGTCGGCGCAGGCCTTGACGACCGACGCAGGCTGGGGCACGTGTTCGAGCATTTCCATGCAGGTGACCACGTCGAAGCTGGCCGGCTGTTCGGCCGCCAGCGCCTCGACGCTGACCTTGCGGTACTTCACGTTCGGTGTCGAGGCCTCGAGCGCATGCAGTTGCGCCACCTTCAACGCCTTGTCCGCCAGGTCGATGCCCAGGACGTCTGCCCCCTTGCGCGCCATGGAGTCCGCCAGGATGCCGCCTCCGCACCCGACATCGAGGGCGCGCAGTCCCGCCAAGGGCACCAGGCCGTCGATCCACTCCAGGCGGAGCGGATTGATTTCATGCAGGGGCCTGAATTCGCTGTCGAGGTCCCACCAGCGGTGGGCCAGCTCGGAAAACTTGGCGAGTTCCGCCGGGTCGGCATTCACGTGTTCTGTCATGGAAGTCATTATCGAAGAGCCCATAAAAAAACCCCGCCGAAGCGGGGTTCTTGTCGAAGATTCTTACGAATCAACGGTTGGCGCGGGTACCAACAACTTCGATTTCCACGCGGCGGTTCTTGGCGCGGCCTTCGGCGGTCTTGTTGTCCGCCACAGGTTGCTTCTCGCCCTTGCCTTCGGTGTAGACGCGATTGCGTTCGATACCCTTGGTCACCAGGTAAGCCTTGACGGCTTCTGCACGGCGAACCGACAGGCGCTGGTTGTAGGCGTCCGAACCGACCGAGTCGGTGTGACCGACGGCGATGATGACTTCGAGGTTCACGTCACGGATCTTCGACACGAGGTCGTCGAGCTTGGCGCGGCCTTCAGGCTTCAGAACCGACTTGTCGAAGTCGAAGAAAGCGTCAGCGGCGAAGGTGACCTTCGAAGCAGCGGGCGGTGCCGGCGGCGCGACCGGAGCAACCGGCGTGCTCGGCGTGGCGACCGTCGCGGGTGCGGCGGGAACCAGGGCGCCATCGCAACCCTTGGCAGCCGTTGCAGGCGTCCAGTTGGCATCGCGCCAGCACAGTTCGTTCGTGCCGTTCTTCCAGACGAGTTCGCCGGTGCCGTTTTGCCAGTTGTCAATGACGGGACCGCCATTTGCTGCGGTGACACGGGTCTGCGCGCCGGCGGCAGTGGCGAGCGCAGCGACTGCAAACATCATCGCCACTTTATTCAGTTTCTTCATGGTTCTCCTCTTGGGGAAAAAGCCGCAGCCGCGCTGCGAATCAAGGACGCTTTAAGTGACCACCACCCAAAACGTTGAGGCGATTGTGCCATAGGGTCTTTGGCAAACAGCCCGCTACAGGTGCACGAAGCGTAGGACGGCGGCGGAATACGGCGCTTGTGTTGCTGCGGTACGACACCGCCGGGGGCGTAAAATTTCGCTCCTTGCTGTCTGCCTGCTACCCATGACCTCGTTCGCCAAAGAAACACTTCCCATCAGCCTCGAAGAGGAAATGCGTCGCAGCTATCTCGACTACGCCATGAGCGTGATCGTCGGTCGCGCACTGCCCGACGCTCGAGACGGCCTGAAGCCGGTGCATCGCCGCGTGCTCTTCGCGATGCACGAACTGAACAACGACTGGAACCGACCGTACAAGAAGTCGGCACGTATCGTCGGCGACGTCATCGGCAAGTACCACCCGCACGGCGACCAGTCGGTGTACGACACGATCGTGCGGCTGGCGCAGAACTTCTCGATGCGCCACATGCTGGTCGATGGCCAGGGCAATTTCGGCTCGGTCGACGGCGATATGGCGGCGGCGATGCGCTATACCGAAATTCGGCTATCGAAAATCGCGCACGAAATGCTGGGCGATATCGACAAGGAAACCGTCGACTTTCAGGACAATTACGACGGCTCGGAAAAAGAACCGGCCGTGCTGCCCAGCAAATTGCCGAATTTGCTGGTCAATGGCTCCGGCGGTATCGCCGTGGGCATGGCCACCAATATCCCGCCGCACAACCTGAACGAGGTGGTCGACGCCTGCCTGCACCTGTTGCGGTCCCCGGACGCCAGCATCGACGAGCTGATGGAGATCATCCCGGCGCCCGACTTCCCCACCGCCGGCATCATCTACGGCATCAACGGCATCAAGGACGGCTACCGCACCGGCCGCGGCAAGGTGGTGATGCGCGCCAAGTGCCACTTCGAGGACATCGACCGCGGCCAGCGCCAGGCGATCATCGTCGACGAGCTCCCCTACCAGGTCAACAAGAAGACGCTGCAGGAGCGCATGGCCGAGCTGGTGCACGAGAAGAAGATCGAGGGCATCAGCCACATCCAGGACGAGTCCGACAAGTCGGGCATGCGCCTGGTGATCGAACTCAAGCGCGGCGAAGTGCCGGAGGTGGTGCTCAACAACCTGTACAAGCAGACCCAGCTGCAGGACACCTTCGGCATCAACATGGTGGCGCTGATCGACGGCCAACCGAAGCTGTGCAACCTGAAGGACCTGATCCAGGTCTTCCTGCAACACCGGCGCGAAGTCGTCACCCGCCGCACCGTGTTCACGCTGCGCAAGGCGCGCGAACGCGGCCACGTGCTCGAAGGCCTGGCCGTGGCGCTGGCCAACATCGACGACTTCATCGCGATCATCCGCAATGCGCCGACACCGCCGGTGGCCAAGGCCGAGCTGATGAGCAAGCCCTGGGACAGCAAGCTGGTGCGCGAGATGCTGACCCGCACCCGTGCCGATGGCGGCGTCGTCAATGCCGACGACTACCGACCCGATGGCCTGGAAAAGGAATTCGGCATGGGCGGCGACGGGCTCTATCGCCTGTCGGAGACGCAGGCCCAGGAAATCCTGCAGATGCGCCTGCAACGCCTGACCGGCCTCGAGCAGGACAAGATCGTCGCCGAGTACAAAGAGGTGATGGCCGAGATCGACGACCTGCTCGACATCCTGGCCCGGCCGGAGCGCGTGTCGACCATCATCGGCGACGAACTCACCGTCATCAAGCAGGAGTTCGGCCAGACCAAGCTGGGCGCGCGCCGCAGCCAGGTCGAGCACAGTGCGTTCGACCTGTCGACCGAAGACCTGATCACACCGACCGACATGGTCGTCACGCTGTCGCACAGCGGTTACATCAAGAGCCAGCCGCTGGGCGAATACCGGGCACAGAAACGCGGCGGGCGCGGCAAGCAGGCCACGGCGACCAAGGAAGACGACTGGATCGACCAGCTCTTCATCGCCAACACGCACGACTACATCCTGTGCTTCTCCAACCGGGGCCGGCTCTACTGGCTCAAGGTATGGGAAGTCCCCGCGGGCTCGCGCGGCTCGCGTGGGCGGCCGATCGTCAACATGTTCCCGCTGCAGGAAGGCGAGAAGATCAACGTCGTGCTGGCGCTCACGGGCGACAAGCGCACCTTCCCGTCCGACCAGTACATCTTCATGGCGACCTCGATGGGCACGGTCAAGAAGACCGCGCTCGACGAGTTCAACAACCCGCGCAAGGGCGGCATCATCGCGGTCAACCTCGACGACGGCGACTACCTCATCGGCGCGGCGCTGACCGACGGCAAGCACGACGTGATGCTGTTCAGCGACGGTGGCAAGGCGGTGCGCTTCGACGAGGAAGACGTCCGGCCGCTGGGCCGCAATGCCCGCGGCGTGCGCGGCATGTCACTGGACCCGGGCCAGGGCGTCATCGCCATGCTGGTGGCCGAAGACGAGCAGCAGAGCGTCCTGACTGCGACCGAAAACGGTTACGGAAAGCGCACAAGCATTACCGAGTACACCCGGCACGGCCGGGGAACCAAAGGCATGATTGCCATTCAACAGAGTGAGCGCAACGGCAAGGTCGTCGCAGCGACCCTCGTGCATGCCGACGACGAGATCATGCTGATCACCGACAAGGGGGTGCTGGTGCGCACCCGGGTCGCCGAAATTCGTGAACTCGGTCGGGCCACCCAGGGCGTCACGCTCATCGGCCTCGATGAAGGCGCCAAACTCAGCGGACTGCAGCGCATCGTCGAAAACGATGCCAACGTCGAACCCGACGCCGGCAGCGACGACACTTCCACATCTTCAACGGAGAATCCTCAGTGAAAAATTTCAAGCTTGCGGTCCTGACGGTCGCACTGGCAACCAGTTCGCTCGCCATGGCTCAAGACAAGGCCGCGCTCGTCAAGCAGCTGCTCGACGTCCAGCGTCCGGCCGTCGAGGGCATGGCGCGCCTGCTGGTCAACGACTCGGTAGCCCCCATCCTCCAGGCCGGCAGCGAATACCTGCAGACCCAGGTGCCGGCCGAGAAGCGTGAAGCGCTCGGCAAAGCCGCCGAAGCCGAGGTCCAGAAGTACGTCCAGGAAGCCTTCCCGATCGTGCGCGACAAGGCCATCCAGCTGGCGCCGACCACCGTCGGCCCGCTGCTGGAGCAGAACTTCAATGAAGACGAGCTGAAGCAGCTCGTCGCCTGGCTCAGCTCGCCGCTGAACAAGAAGTTCTCGGACCTGAACCCGCAGCTGGGCAATGCGCTGACCCAGAAGCTGGTGGCCGATGTGCGTCCCACGATCGACCCCAAGCTCCAGGCCCTCAACGTGAGCGTGGCCAAGGCCCTGGGCGCTCCGACCAATGGCCAGCCGCCTGCGGCACAGCAACCGGCCAAGCCAGCGGCCAAAGCGCCCGCCAAGAAGTGACGGACGCGGCGGTGGGCGCCCGCCCGTACAACTTCTCCGCCGGCCCCGCGGCCATGCCCGAAGCCGTGCTCCGGCGCGCGGCCGCCGAAATGCTCGACTGGCATGGCAGCGGCATGGGCGTGATGGAGATGAGCCACCGCGGCAAGGAGTTCGGCGCCATCGCCACCAAGGCCGAAGCCGACCTGCGCACGCTGCTCGCCATTCCCGCCAACTTCCACATCCTGTTCATGCAGGGTGGCGGCCTGGGCGAGAACGCCATCGTGCCGATGAACCTGTCGCGCGGCACCATCGCCGACTTCGTCATCACCGGCAGCTGGAGCATCAAGTCGCAGAAGGAAGCGCAACGTTACTGCGATGCGCGCATCGTCGCGAGCAACGCCGACGGCAAGCACACGCGGCTGCCGGATCCGTCGACCTGGCAGCTGACGCCCGGCGCCTCGTACGTGCACCTGTGCACCAACGAAACCATCAACGGCCTCGAATTCCAGGAACTGCCCGATCTGGCGGCCCTCGGCAGCGACGCGCCGCTGGTGATCGACTTCTCCTCCCACGTGGCGTCGCGCGCCGTGGACTGGCGCCGTGTCGGCCTGGCCTTCGGCGGCGCGCAGAAGAACCTCGGCCCCGCTGGCCTGACCATCGTGGTGGTGCGCGACGACCTCCTGGGCCGCGCCCTCGAGATCTGCCCGAGCGCCTTCAACTACAAGACGGTCGCCGACAACCAGTCGATGTACAACACGCCGCCGACCTGGGGCATCTATGTGGCCGGCCTGACCTTCGACTGGCTGCTGCAGCAGCGCGAAGGCGAGCTGACCGGCGTGGCGGCCATGGAGCAGCGCAACATCGCCAAGGCGGCGCTGCTCTACGGCTTCATCGACGGCTCGGCCTTCTACGAGAACCGGATCGACCCGGCCTGCCGTTCGCGGATGAACGTCCCGTTCTTCCTGCGCGACGAGCGCCGCAACGACGCCTTCCTGGCGGGCGCGCGGGACGCTGGACTGCTGCAGCTCAAGGGCCACAAGTCCGTGGGCGGCATGCGCGCCAGCATCTACAACGCCATGCCGATCGAGGGGGTTCAGGCGCTGGTGGCCTACATGCGAGAATTCGAGCGGTCGCAGGCCTGAGGCCCGCCCGTTTTTTTCTCGCACGATGTCCCAGACCCCCTCCTCGCCCGCGGCGCCCGAAAGTTCCGCCAGCCTCGCCGATCTGCGCGTGCAGATCGACGCACTCGACCAGCGCCTGCTCGACCTGCTGAACCAGCGCGCGCACGTCGCCGAACAGGTCGGCGAAGTCAAGAAACGCGAAGGCACGCCCTTCTTCCGCCCCGACCGCGTGGCGCAGGTGATCGAGAAGATGCAGGGCAGCAACCCCGGCCCGCTCAAGAGCCTGCACGTCGCCGCCATCTGGCGCGAGATCATGTCGGCCTGCCTGGCGCTCGAATCGCCCCAACGGGTCGCGGTGCTGGGCCCCGAAGGCACCTTCTGCGAAGCCGCGGCCGTCGAGTATTTCGGCGGTGCGGCCGACCTGGTCTATTGCGCCAGCTTCGATGAAGTCTTCCACGCCACCGCGGCCGGCAGCGCCCAGTACGGCGTGGTGGGCGTCGAGAACTCGACCGAAGGCGTCGTCACCCGGTCGCTCGACCTCTTCCTGCATTCCCCGACCCACGTGGTGGGCGAGGTGAGCCTGCTGGTTCGCCACCACCTGCTGCGCAAGGAGAACGCACTGGGCGGCATCGAGGCCGTGCTGGCCCACCCGCAGGCGCTGGCCCAGTGCCAGACCTGGCTGTCCAAGCACCTGCCCCACGCCGAACGCCGCGCCGTCTCGAGCAATGCCGAAGGCGCCCGCCTTGCCGCCGAGAACCCGGCGTGGGCCGCGCTGGCGGGTGAACGCGCCGCCACCCGTTTCGGGTTGCACATCGTCGCGCACGCCGTCCAGGACGACTCGTACAACCGCACCCGCTTCGCGATCATCTGCCTGCCGCAGACGCTGGCGATGCCGCCGGCCTCGGGCCGTGATTGCACCAGCCTCGTGGTGTCGGTGCCGAACCGGCCTGGCGCCGTGCACGACCTGCTGATGCCGCTGAAGGCCAACAAGGTGTCGATGACGCGCTTCGAATCGCGCCCGGCCCGCACCGGCCAGTGGGAGTACTACTTCTACATCGACCTGGACGGCCACCCGTCGCAGCCCAACGTGGCCGCGGCGCTGGAGGAACTGCGCGGCCTGTGCGCCTTCTACAAGGTGCTGGGCGCCTACCCGGTCACCTCCTGAGGCTCGCGCATGTTCGAGCAACTCGGTCTGATCGGCTGCGGCCTCATGGGCGGTTCGTTTGCGCTGGCGCTCAAACGCGCCAAGCTGGTCAAGCGCGTCGTCGGCTACAGCAAGTCGCCCTCCACCACGGAACGTGCGCGCCAGCTCGGCGTGATCGACGTGGCAGCGCCCTCGGCGCTGCTGGCCGTCTCCGGCGCCGACCTGGTGCTGGTCGCCGTGCCGGTGGCGGCTTCGGAGGCGACCTTCAAGGCGATCCGCCATGGTGTGTCGTCCGACACGCTGGTGATGGACGTCGGCTCCACCAAGGGCGACGTGATCGAAGCGGCCCGCCGCGGCCTGCAGACGCAGTTCGCCAGCTTCGTGCCGGCCCATCCGATCGCCGGCAAGGAGGTCGCGGGCGTGGAGCACGCCGAAGCCTCGCTGTTCGACGGCCGGCAGGTGATCCTGACCCCGACCAAGACCACGCTGCGCTCCAATGTGCAGCGTGCCACGCAACTCTGGACCGCCGTCGGCGCCCAGGTGCTGACCATGACGCCGCAGGAGCACGACAGCGCCTTCGCCGCCGTGAGCCACCTGCCGCACCTGCTGGCCTTCGCCTTCATCAACGGCATCGCCGAACAGCCCGACGGCGCACGCATGCTCGAGCGCGGTGGCACCGGCTTTCGCGACTTCAGCCGCATCGCCGCCAGCGACCCCGCTGTGTGGCGCGACATCCTGCTGGCCAACCGCGAACAGGTGCTGCTCCAATCGCAGGCCTTTCGCAAGACGCTGATGCAGTTCGAGGCGCTGCTCGCCGCCGGCGATGCGCAGGCCCTCGAGGAAGCGATCGAGGCGGCGCGCCGCACCCGCTCGCAGTGGCGCGGCTGACCCCATGTTCTCGACCGCCTTTCTCGACCTCCCCCCTTTCGTGGCCGCCGCGGGCACCGTGCGCCTGCCGGGTTCCAAGAGCATTTCCAACCGCGTGCTGTTGCTGGCCGCGCTGGCCGAGGGCACGACCACCGTCCACGACCTGCTGGACTCCGACGACACCCGCGTCATGCTCGACGCGTTGCGCGCCCTGGGCTGCGGCGTCGAGTTGACGACGGGCAGCACGGTTCGCATCCACGGACTGAACGGCCAGCTGCACACGCCGCAGGCCACGCTGTTCCTCGGCAATGCCGGCACCGCGATGCGCCCGCTGACCGCGGCGCTGTCACTGCTGGGTGGCGACTTCGAACTCAGCGGCGTGCCCCGCATGCACGAGCGCCCGATCGGCGACCTGGTCGACGCGCTCACGCAGCTCGGCTGCCAGATCGACTACCTCGGCAACCCGGGCTACCCGCCGCTGCGCATCCACCCCGTCGCGCCCGCTCACCTGACGCTCGACGCGCCGATCCGCGTGCGCGGCGACGTGTCGAGCCAGTTCCTGACGGCCTTGCTGCTGGCGCTGCCGCTGGTGGCCGTGCGCGACATCACCATCGACGTCGTCGGCGAGCTGATCTCCAAGCCCTACATCGAGATCACGCTGAACCTGCTGGCGCGCTTCGGCATCGTCGTGCAGCGGGACGGCTGGCAGCGCTTCACGATCCCGGCGGGCAGCCGCTACCGCTCGCCGGGCGAGATCCATGTCGAAGCCGATGCCTCGTCGGCCAGCTATTTCATCGCGCTCGGCGCCCTGGCGGCCTCCGGCGGCGCACTGCGCATCGAGGGCGTGGGGGCGGAGTCGATCCAGGGCGACATCCGCTTCATCGAGGCCGCGCGCCAGATGGGCGCCCACGTGGAGAGCGGCCCCAATTGGCTGCAGGTCGCGCGCGGCGCCTGGCCGCTGAAGGCCATCGACCTCGACGCTAACCACATCCCCGATGCGGCCATGACGCTGGCCGTGATGGCGCTCCATGCCGACGGCCCCAGCACGCTGCGCAACATCGCCAGCTGGCGCGTGAAGGAAACCGACCGCATCGATGCGATGGCCGCCGAGCTGCGCAAGCTCGGCGCCATGGTCGAGGACGGGCCTGATTTCATCCGGGTGCATCCGCTCGCCGCCGCCGACTGGCGCGCCGCCCGCATCAAGACCTACGACGACCACCGCGTGGCGATGTGTTTTTCGCTCGCTGCCTTCAACCCGGCCGGCCTGCCGGTGCGCATCCTCGACCCGCACTGTGTCGCCAAGACCTTTCCGGACTACTTCGAGACGCTGTTCACCGTCATCGACGTGCCCGAGGTCCCGGTCATCTGCATCGACGGGCCGACCGCGTCCGGCAAGGGCACGCTGGCGGTCGAGGTGGCCCACGAGCTGGGTTACCACTACCTCGATTCCGGATCGCTCTACCGCGTGACCGGCCTCGCCACCCGCCGCAAGGGGCTGGAGCCCGAGCCAGCGTACGAGGCCGAGATCGCCGCGCTGGCCGAGACGCTGCCCCTGCAGTTCGTCAAGGGCAAGGTGCTGCTGGACGGCGAGGACGTGAGCGACGCCATCCGCACCGAGGCCGCCGGCATGGATGCCTCGCGCGTCTCGGCCCTGCCCGCCGTGCGCGCGGCCCTGCTGGCGCTGCAGAAGCGCTTTCGCCGCCTGCCGGGCCTGGTCGCCGACGGCCGCGACATGGGCACCGTGATCTTCCCGGAAGCCCGCCTGAAGGTCTTCCTGACGGCCAGCGCCGCCCAGCGCGCCGAACGGCGGCATAAGCAGTTGATTTCAAAGGGGATTTCGACTACACTCGACAGTCTTCGCGCCGACCTGGAAGCTCGCGATGCCCGGGATTCTTCCCGCAGCGTCGCCCCTCTGAAACCAGCGCAAGACGCCCGCCGCCTGGACAACTCCCAACTCTCGATCGCGCAATCGGTCGAGCAGGTGTTGAACTGGTGGCAGGAAACACAACCTTTCAAGTCTTCTTGATCGGTGTTTCAGTCCGGCAGGCCCCCGCCGCGCGACAGCGCATCGGCTTGCCGGTTTTAGTAACCCAACCGGGCCCCAAGCCCACAACCGCCGTCTCCAGACCCCAAGCCAGTTGCAATGGTGCAGCTGCGAACCCTGCGTGACGGAAGGAAAAATCAATGTCCGAATCTTTTGCCGACCTGTTCGAAGAATCCCTGAAGCGTTCTGAAATGCGCACCGGTGAGGTCATCACCGCTGAAGTCGTGCGCGTCGAACACAACCACGTCGTCGTGAACGCCGGCCTCAAGTCCGAAGCGTATGTGCCGATCGAGGAGTTCAAGAACGACAAGGGCGAACTCGAAGTCCAGGCCGGCGATTTCGTTTCCGTGGCCATCGGCTCCGTCGAGAACGGCTACGGCGACACCATCCTCTCGCGCGACACCGCCAAGCGTCTGGCTTCGTGGCTCGCCCTGGAGAAGGCCCTGGAATCCGGCGACTTCGTCACCGGCACCACCAGCGGCAAGGTCAAGGGCGGTCTCACCGTCCTGGTCAACGGCATCCGCGCCTTCCTGCCGGGTTCGCTGATCGACACGCGTCCGATCAAGGACCTGACCCCGTACGAGAACAAGACCCTGGAATTCAAGGTCATCAAGCTCGACCGCAAGCGCAACAACGTCGTGCTGTCGCGCCGTGCCGTGGTCGAAGCCAGCATGGGCGAAGAACGCGCCAAGCTGATGGAAACCCTGAAGGAAGGCGCCGTCGTCCGTGGCGTGGTCAAGAACATCACCGAATACGGTGCGTTCGTGGACCTCGGCGGCATCGACGGCCTGCTGCACATCACCGACATGGCCTGGCGCCGTGTTCGCCACCCGAGCGAAGTGGTGCAGGCCGGCCAGGAAATCACCGCCAAGATCCTCAAGTTCGACACCGAAAAGAACCGTGTCTCGCTGGGTCTGAAGCAAATGGGTGACGACCCGTGGATGGGCGTTTCGCGCCGCTACCCGCAATCGACCCGCCTGTTCGGCAAGGTCACGAACATCGCCGACTACGGCGCGTTCGTTGAACTCGAACCCGGCATCGAAGGCCTGGTGCACGTCTCCGAAATGGACTGGACCAACAAGAACATCGCACCGAACAAGATCGTTTCGCTCGGCGACGAAGTCGAAGTCATGGTCCTGGAAATCGACGAAGACAAGCGCCGCATCAGCCTGGGCATGAAGCAGTGCAAGGCCAACCCGTGGCAAGAGTTCGCTCAGAACACGAAGCGTGGCGACCGCGTCAAGGGCCCGATCAAGTCGATCACCGACTTCGGCGTGTTCGTGGGTCTGGCTGCCGGCATCGACGGTCTGGTTCACCTCTCGGACCTGTCCTGGAACGAAACCGGTGAAGCCGCCGTGCGCAACTTCAAGAAGGGCCAGGAAGTCGAGGCGCTGGTGCTGGCAGTCGACGTCGACCGCGAACGCATCAGCCTGGGCATCAAGCAGCTCGACAGCGATCCGTTCACGACGTTCACCACGGTGAACGACAAGGGCCAGATCGTGACCGGCAAGGTCAAGACCGTGGATGCTCGTGGCGCTGAAATCGACCTCGGCGAAGACATCATCGGCTACCTGCGTGCTTCGGAAATCTCGCGCGACCGCGTCGAAGATGCCCGCAACGTGCTCAAGGAAGGCGACGAAGTCACGGCCGTGGTGGTGAACGTGGATCGCAAGACCCGCAACATCCAGCTGTCGATCAAGCAGAAGGACATGGTCGACGAACAAGGCGCCATGGCCAACCTGAGCCAGCAGTCGGCACGCGAAAACGCGGGCACGACGAGCCTGGGCGCCCTGCTGCGCGCCAAGCTCGACAACAACGACAGCAAGTAAGCTGCGTCCGCAAGACAGAGACGACCGCAGGGTCGCTCTGTCTTTTTTTTCGCCTCCGTTTTGTTCGGCCCATGACACGCTCAGACCTCGTTGAAGAACTCGCGGCCCGCTTTTCGCAGCTGACGCACCGCGACGCCGAGTACGCCGTCAAGACGATCCTCGACGCGATGAGCGACGCGCTGGTCCGCGGCCATCGCATCGAGATCCGTGGCTTCGGCAGCTTCTCGGTCAACCGGCGGCCGCCGCGCATCGGACGCAACCCGCGTTCGGGCGAGAGCGTGCAGATCCCGGAGAAGCGCGTGCCGCACTTCAAGCCGGGCAAGGCCCTGCGCGAAGCGGTGGATGCACGCACCGCGGAAATGGGCGCCGCCGAACGCAAGCCGTCCACGCCGTGAGCGCAACCGTAGAATCGGCGAGCCCAAGGGGACGCTGATGAAATACCTCCTGTGGCTGCTCAAGGCAGCCATTTTTTTTACCCTCTTCGCCTTCGCGCTGAACAACCAGCACGACGCCACCGTCTACTTCTTCTTCGGCACCTCGTGGCGCGCGCCCCTGGTGCTGGTAGTGCTGGCCGCCTTCGCGGGCGGACTGGTGGTCGGCGCGCTCGGCATGCTGCCGGGCTGGTGGAAGCACCGGGTCGCAGCACAGCGTCCGGCCGAGCCGCCGCCCGGCACGCCCGCCGTGACCGCGCCGCCGGCATCGAACACCCTGCCGACCGATCTTCCCGCCGTGCGTCAACATGGACTTTGATTTCAGCTGGCTGCTTTTCAGCTTGCCACTGGCCTTCGTGCTGGGCTGGCTCGCCTCGCGCTTCGACCTGCGCCAACTGAAGCTCGAGAACCGGCAGGCACCGAAGGCCTACTTCCGTGGCCTGAACTTCCTGCTCAACGAGCAGCAGGACCAGGCCATCGACGCGTTCATCGAGGCCGTGCAGAACGACCCCGACACGCAAGAGCTGCACTTCGCGCTCGGCAACCTGTTCCGCCGCCGCGGCGAGTACCAACGGGCCGTGCGGGTGCACGAGCACCTGCTGGGGCGAGGCGACCTGTCCCGCGCCGACCGCGAACGCGCACAGCATGCGCTGGCGCAGGACTTTCTTCGCGCCGGCCTGCTCGACCGCGCGGAGGCCGCGCTGCAGAAGCTGGAGGGCACGCGCTACCAGAACGAGGCGCGCCTGGCCCTGCTTGCCATCTACGAGCGCTCACGCGAATGGGCGCAAGCCGCCGACGTGGCCGCCAAGCTCGATGATGCGGAGCAGGCGAGCTACGCCACCCGGCGCGCGCACCACCTGTGCGAACAGGCCGCCGAACAGTTCGGCAAGGGCGACGCCGCCGCGGCCGAGGCGCTGCTGCACCAGGCCAGCGCGACCGCGCCCGACGCACCGCGCCCGGCCATCGACATCGCCAACCTGCAGCTGCGCCAGGGCGACGCGCGGGCCGCATTCGAAACATTGCTGGCGCTGAGCGAACGGGCACCGCTGGCGCTGCCGCTCTATGCGGCGACCCTGCAGCAGGCCGCCCTCGGCGCCCAGCGCAGCGGCGAGGCGCTGTCGCTGCTGCAGCGCCGCTATGCGGCGTCGCCTTCGGTCGACGTGCTCGAGGCCATCATCGCGCTGGGCGGCAACGTGCCGCTGCCCGACGGGCTGGTCGACGACGACGCGCCGCCGACGCCGCGTGACGGCTACATCGCGCATCTGGCGCACCAGCCCTCGCTGATCGCCGCCTCGCGCTGGCTGGCCGGCGAGACCTTCGCGGATGAGCAGTACCACCCCCAGGTGCAGCGCGCCCTCGACCAGGCCACGCGCCCGCTGATGCGCTACCGCTGCGCCGCCTGCGGCTTCGAGGCGCACCAGCATTTCTGGCACTGCCCGGGTTGCCAGGCCTGGGACAGCTACCCGCCGCGGCGCGTCGAAGAACTCTGAATCGGCGGACTGGGGCCGGGAATTGCGCGGCACAACGCGAATTCCTGCCTTGATCTGCGCGAAGACGCCCCTCTAAGCTCCCTGTCGCGCGCGGTGAGAACGCACCACGCGCGGTGTGTTTTCCATCCACAAACTCAGGGAGAGTGTCATGTTCAAGAAGATTCTGGCCGTCTCGGCCATGCTGTTCGCCGTCGCCTCTTTCGCGGCCGTCGACGTCAACAAGGGCAGCGCAGCCGACCTCGATGGCCTCAAGGGCGTCGGCCCGGCCATGTCCAAGCGCATCCTCGACGCGCGGCAGAAAGGCGAGTTCAAGGACTGGAGCGACTTCATGGAACGCGTCAAGGGCGTGAAGGAAAAGACGGCGGCCAAACTCTCGGCCGAAGGCCTGACGGTCAACGGCAAGGCCTTCACGGCGCCTGCGGCGGCGCCCAAGGGTCCGGTGGCCAAGACGGCGGCAGCGCCCGCCAAGTAAGCGCGGACCGCGCCCATCGATCCAGGCCGCCCACGGGCGGCCTTTTCGTTGCGAGGCGCGCCCCGGGAAAGGCCCCTCCAGGTGGCCCGATATTTGCACGTATGCTCGCTTCGCATTTTCATCCTCATCCTGGAGAGCCCATGAAGCACAAGTTCGCCCGCGCCGCCATCGCAGCGGTCGCCGCCCTCACCTTCGGCAGCATCGCCTTTGCGCAAACCAAGTGGGACCTGCCGACGGCCTACCCGGCGACCAACTACCACACTGAGAACATCGCCCAGTTCGCCAAGGATGTGGACGCCGCGACCGGCGGCAAGGTGAAGATCACCGTGCACGCGAACGCATCGCTGTTCAAGGCACCGGAAATCAAGCGCGCCGTGCAGAGCGGCCAGGCCCAGGCGGGCGAAATCCTCCTGGCCAATTTCGCCAACGAGAACCCGATCTATGCGCTCGATGGCGTGCCCTTCCTGGCCACGACCTACCCTGAAGCCATGAAGCTGTACACGGCGTCCAAGCCGGCCCTGGAAAAGCTGCTGGCTGCACAGGGCATCAAGGTGCTGTTCATGGTGCCGTGGGCGCCGCAGGGCATCTACTCGAAGAAGGAAATCGGCTCGGTGGCCGACCTGCGCGGCATCAAGTGGCGTGCCTACAGCCCGGCGACCGCCAAGATCGCCGAACTGATCGGCGCGCAACCCGTGCAGATCCAGCAGGCCGAGCTGAGCGCCGCCATGGCGACCGGCGTGATCGAGAGCTACATGAGCTCGGGTTCGACCGGCTACGACACCAAGACCTACGAGAGCCTCAAGAACTTCTACGACACACAGGCATGGATCCCGAAGAACGCGATCCTGGTCAACGCCAAGTCCTTCGACGCACTCGACGCGCCGACCAAGGCCGCCGTCCTCAAGGCCGCAGCCGATGCGGAAACCCGCGGCTGGAAGGTCGCCGAGGAGAAGAACGCCGAGTACAAGAAGCTGCTGGCCGAACGCGGCATGAAGATCCACAAGCCCTCGGCCAAGCTCGACGCCGACATGCGCCAGGTGGGCGGCATCATGCAGGCCGACTGGCTCAAGGTCGCCGGTGCGGACGGCGCCGCGATTGTCGACGCCTACAAGAAAAAGTAAGCGATGCGCCGATTCCTCGATCGTCTGTACGACGGTGCAGGCGCGCTCGGCGCGTTCTGCGTGTTCCTGATCTTCGTGCTGATGATCCTGGCCGGCATCGGCCGCCAGATGAACTGGCACGTGAGCGGGCTCAACGACGTGGTGGCCTGGCTCTGCGCCGCGGCCGCCTTCCTGGCGATGGCGCATGCCTTCCGCCACGGCGACTTCGTGCGGGTCACGCTGCTGCTCGACGCCGTGCCGCTCAAGGCGCGGCGCGTGCTCGACGTGATCTGCCTGCTGATCGCCTCCGTGTCGGTGGCCTACCTCACCTATGCGGCCACCAGCTTCACCTGGGAGAGTTACGAGTTCGCCGAGATGGCGACCGGCCTGGTGGTCATCCCCATCTGGATCCCGCAGGCGACCTTCGTGGTCGGCTGCTGGCTGCTGCTGATCGCCATGGTCGACGAACTGGTGGGCGTGGTGCGGGGCGAGAAGCCCAGCTACCAGCGCGCCATCGAAGAGCGACACGCTGCTGGCGACTTTTCTTCCGACGTCTGAACGAACGCACCCATGATCGAAACTCTCCTGATGGGCGCGCTGCTGCTCGTCATCATGCTGGTGCTGCTGGCCGGCGGCGTCTGGATCGCCATGACGCTGGCCATCGTGGGCTGGGTCGGCCAGGCCTTTTTCACCAACACGCTGCCCGCCAAGAACCTGTTCTCTTCCTTCTGGGAAAGCAATGCGAGCTGGGAACTGGCGGCGCTGCCGCTCTTCATCTGGATGGGCGAGATCCTGTTTCGCACCAAGCTCAGCGAAGAGATGTTCGAAGGTCTGCGCCCCTGGCTCAACCGCGTGCCGGGCCGGCTGATGCACACGACCATCATCGGCTGCGGCGTCTTCGGTTCGGTCTCGGGCTCCTCGGCGGCCACTTGCGCGACCATCGCCAAGGTGGCGCTGCCCGAACTCAAGCGCCGAGGCTACGACGAGAAGCTGGCCATCGGCTCGCTGGCCACCGCCGGCACGCTGGGCATCCTGATCCCGCCGTCGATCACCATGGTGGTCTACGCGGTCGCGGCCGATGCTTCCATCATCCGCATTTTCCTGGCCGGCTTCCTGCCGGGCTTCCTGCTGATGCTGCTGTTCTCGGGCTACATCGCCTGGTGGAGTCTGCGCAACCCCGACAAGGTGCCGCCGGCCGACCCGCCAACCACCTTCAGGGAGAAGATCCGCCTGTCGGGCAACCTGATTCCCTGCGCCCTGCTGATCGTCTTCATCGTCTGGGTGCTGGTCGCGGGCTGGGCCACGGCCACCGAGTGTGCGGCCTTCGGCGTGCTCGGCTCGTTGGGCATCGCCGCCTACGGCAAGAGCCTGACCTGGAAGAATTTCCAGGACGCGCTGATGGGTGCCACGCGCACCAGCTGCATGATCATGTTCATCCTGGCGGGCGCGGCCTTCCTGACCAAGACCATGGCCTTCACCGGCATCCCGCGCGAGCTGGCCGAATGGGTCGACAGCATGCACCTGTCGCCCTACGCCCTGATCGGCGCGCTGGTGGTGGTGTACCTGGTGCTGGGCACTGCGCTTGACGGCATCTCGATGATCGTGCTGACCAGCGCGGTGGTGCTGCCGATGATCCAGAAGGCCGGCTTCGACCTGGTCTGGTTCGGCATCTTCATCGTGCTGCTGGTCGAGATCGCCGAGGTCACGCCGCCGGTGGGCTTCAACCTCTTCGTGCTGCAGAACATGACGGGCAAGGACAGCAACGTGATCGCCAAGGCGGCGATCCCGTTCTTCTTCTGCCTGGTGGTCTGCATCGCGCTCATCACGGTCTTCCCGAGCATCGTCACGAGTCTGCCGGACCTGATGATGGGCAGCGAAAAGTAGCGTCGCGATAATCGCGGCATGCTTTTGAACGTCATTTCCATCTGCATCGGCGCATCGCTGGGCGCCCTCGGCCGCTGGGGCCTCGGCCTGTGGCTGGGCGCCGGGCTGATGGCCTGGGGCACCCTCGCCGCGAATCTCGTTGGCGGCTACCTGATCGGCGTCTCGATGGCCCTCTTCCAGGCGATGCCGGGGCTCGACCCGGTCTGGCGCCTGGCCATCATCACCGGCTTCCTGGGCGGGCTCACGACCTTCTCGAGCTTTTCCCTCGAGGTGGTGACCCTGATGATGGAAGGCCGTGCCGGCGTGGCCGCCCTGATCGCCCTCACCCACCTGGCGGGTTCCTTCATGCTGACCTGGCTCGGCTTTCGCAGCATCCAGTGGCTCTCGGCCTGAGGGCGAGCACGCGCCCGATGGCCTGAAAAGCCGTCGGCCACGCTGCAGTTTGAAGAGGCTACCGGACAGGTGCGGTCGATAGAATCGATCGCAATGCCCCTTGTCCTCCTCGTCGCATTCCCCTTCATCGCCAGCGTGCTGGCAGCCCTGCTGCCTTCGAACGCCCGCAACCGGGAGTCGACGCTGGCGGGACTGGTCGCGCTGGGCTGCGCAATCGGCGCGGCGCTGTACTTTCCCAATCTCGCGAACGGCAACGTGGTCCGCCAGCGGGTCGAATGGCTCCCCGCCCTTGGCCTGGACCTGGTGTTCCGCCTGGACGGCTTCGCCTGGCTGTTCTGCATGCTGGTGCTGGGCATCGGCGCGCTGGTGGTGCTGTACGCGCGCTACTACATGTCGGCATCCGACCCGGTGCCGCGCTTCTTCTCGTTCTTCCTCGCCTTCATGGGCTCGATGATGGGCGTGGTGCTCTCGGGCAACATCGTCCAGATGGTGCTGTTCTGGGAGCTCACCAGCCTGTTCTCCTTCCTGCTGATCGGCTACTGGCACCACCGGCGCGATGCGCGGCGCGGCGCGCGCATGGCGCTCACGGTCACCGGCATGGGCGGCCTGTGCCTGCTGGCCGGCGTGCTGGTGCTGGGGCGCATCGTCGGCAGCTACGAGCTCGACGTGGTGCTCGCCTCCGGCGACCTGATCCGCAACCACCCGCTCTACACCACGGTGCTGGTGCTGGTGCTGCTCGGCGCCTTCACCAAGAGCGCGCAGTTCCCCTTCCACTTCTGGCTGCCGCGCGCCATGGCCGCGCCGACCCCCGTGTCGGCCTACCTGCACTCGGCCACCATGGTGAAGCTCGGGGTGTTCCTCATGGCGCGGTTCTGGCCCGTGCTGTCGGGCACGGAGCCATGGTTCTGGCTGGTCGGTGGCGCCGGCGCCATCACGCTGCTGCTGGGCGGTTTCGCCGCGATGTTCCAGCGCGACCTGAAGGCGCTGCTGGCCTACTCGACCATCTCGCACCTCGGGCTCATCACGCTGCTGCTGGGGCTCAACAGCCCGCTGGCCGCCGTGGCCGCGGTGTTCCACGTCATGAACCACGCGACCTTCAAGGCCTCGCTCTTCATGGCGGCCGGCATCATCGACCACGAGACCGGCACGCGCGACATCCGCAAGCTCAGCGGGCTGATGAAGCTGATGCCGATCACCGGCACGCTGGCCATCATCGCCAGCGCGTCGATGGCCGGGGTTCCGTTGCTCAATGGCTTCCTCTCGAAGGAAATGTTCTTCGCCGAGACGGTCTTCATCCAGTCCACACCGTGGGTCGACTTCAGCCTGCCCGTCATCGCCACCCTCGCCGGCGTCTTCAGCGTGGCCTATTCGGCGCGCTTCGTGTTCGACGTGTTCTTCGGCCCCCCTTGTGGCGACGCGGTACCCAAGCAGCCCCACGAGCCGCCGCACTGGATGCGCGTGCCGGTCGAGCTGCTGGTGCTGATCTGCCTGGTGGTGGGCGTGGCGCCGGCCTGGTCGGTCGGCCCGTTGCTGGCGGCCGCCGCGGCGCCGGTGGTCGGCGGCGTCCTGCCCGACTACAGCCTGGCGGTGTGGCACGGCTTCAACCTGCCGCTGGTGATGAGCTTCGTCGCGCTGGCGGGCGGCGCCGTGCTGTACCTGGCACAGCGTCGCGGCCGCGCGCGAGGTCGCCTCGACTACACGCCGGTGCTGCACCGCTTCGATGGCCAGCGCATCTTCGAGAACCTGCTGGCGCGCCTGAGCGAAGCGGGCCGGCGCAGCCGCCGCCTCTTCGGCACGCGCCGCCTGCAGACGCAATTGCTGCTGCTGGTGCTCGTCGCGGCGGCCGGTGCCGGCGCGTCGCTGTGGCTCACGCCCGGCGGCCGCGGCACGCGCGAGCTGCTGCCCTTCTCGCCGATGTTCGCGATGACCTGGATCATCGGCATGGGCTGTGCACTGGCGGCCGCCTGGCAGGCCAAGTTCCACCGGCTCGCGTCGCTGATGCTCGCCGCCGCGGCCGGCCTGGTCTGCTGCATCACCTACATCTGGTTCTCGGCCCCCGACCTAGCGCTGACGCAGCTCGTGGTCGAGGCGGTGACCACGGTGCTCATGCTGCTCGGCCTGCGCTGGCTGCCGATGCGCAGCAAGGCCGCGGTGCAGCCTGCTTCGGCGCGGCTGCGCCCATGGGGCCGGCGCGGGCGTGACCTGCTGGTGGCCGCCGCGGCCGGCTCCGGCATGGCGGCGCTGGCCTGGACCATGATGACGCGCGACTTCCCGCAGAGCATCTCGCCCTTCTTCCTCGACAACGCGCTGAGTCTGGGCGGCGGCACCAACGTGGTCAACGTGATGCTGGTCGACTTCCGCGGCTTCGACACCTTCGGCGAGATCACCGTGCTCGGTGTGGTCGCGCTCACCGTGTACGCGTTGCTGCGCCGCTTCCGCCCGGCCATCGAATCGATGGCACTGCCGACGCAGCAGCGTCTGCAGACCGACGACGGCAGCAGCGACCTGATCAACCCGCGCCGCGCCAAGGACAGCGCCATCGGCTACCTGATGGTGCCCGCCGTGCTGGTGCGCCTGCTGCTGCCGCTGTCGGTGCTGGTCGCGGTCTACTTCTTCATGCGCGGCCACAACGCGCCGGGCGGCGGCTTCGTCGCGGGCCTGGTGATGTCGGTCGCGCTGGTGCTGCAGTTCATCGTCTCGGGCACCGAATGGGTCGAGGAGCACCTGCGCATCTACCCGCGCCGCTGGATCGCCATCGGCCTGCTGCTCGCACTGGCCACCGGTGGCGGCTCGGTGCTGATGGGCTACCCCTTCATGACGACCCACACCGCCCACCTGCACCTGCCGCTACTCGGCGAGATCCATGTGCCGAGCGCGCTGTTCTTCGACATGGGCGTGTTCTCGCTGGTGCTCGGTGCGACGATGCTCATCCTCACGGCGCTGGCCCACCAGTCGGTGCGCAGCCACCGCTGGGCCGACGAACAGGCCGAGCGCGAAGCCGCCGAGGCCGACGCCACGCCGACCGCGGAGGGCGCCGCCTGATGGAAGCCGTCCTCGCCATCGCCATCGGCGTGCTCACCGGGTCGGGGGTGTACCTGCTGCTGCGTCCGCGCACCTTCCAGGTCATCATGGGGCTGACGCTGATCTCCTACGCCGTCAACCTCTTCATCTTCAGCATGGGCCGGCTGAAGGTCGACAGCGAGCCGGTGCTGATCGCCGGCGTGGCCTCCACCCTGGCGAACACCGCCGACCCGATGCCGCAGGCCCTGGTGCTGACCGCCATCGTCATCGGCTTCGCCATGACCGCACTGTTCCTGGTCGTGATGCTGGCCTCGCGCGGGCTGAGCGGCACCGACCACGTCGACGGCGAAGAGCGCGCCCGGGAGGCCGGCGAATGACCGAGCTGCTGCACCTGCTCGACCGCTTCCTCGAGTTCAGCATGCCGCACCTGGTGGCGGTGCCGATCCTGGTGCCGATGCTGACCGCCGCCCTGATGCTGCTGCTCGACGAGAAGCGCCGCCGCATCAAGTCGGCGCTGAGCGTGGTCTCCGGCCTCATCGGCCTGCTGGTCGCGCTGGCGCTGCTGCGCTGGGTCAACGCGGCCGACACCGGCAGCGGCCCCGGCTCCATCGGCGTGTACCTCGCGGGCAACTGGCGTGCGCCATTCGGCATCGTGCTGGTGGCCGACCGGCTCTCGACCATGATGGTCGCGCTCACCGGGGTGGTGGCCTTCGCCGCGTCGATCTACTCCACCTCGCGCTGGGACCGCGCGGGCGTGCACTTCCACCCGATGCTGCAGCTGCAGCTGATGGGGCTCAACGGTGCCTTCCTCACGGGTGACCTGTTCAACCTCTTCGTCTTCTTCGAGGTGATGCTGGCCGCGTCGTACGGGCTGCTGCTGCACGGTTCAGGGCGGCTGCGCGTGTCGGCCGGCCTGCACTACATCGCGATCAACCTGGCAGCCTCGTCGCTCTTCCTGATCGGCGCGGCGCTGCTCTACGGCGTGACCGGCACGCTCAACATGGCCGACCTGGGGGTGCGCATCGCCCAGCTCGACGCGGGCGACCGCGGCCTGGTGCACGCCGCCGCTGCCATCCTGGCGACCGCCTTCTTCGCCAAGGCCGGCGCCTGGCCGCTCAACTTCTGGCTGGTGCCGGCCTACAGCGCCGCCGTGTCGCCGGTGAGCGCGGTGTTCGCGCTGCTCACCAAGCTGGGCCTCTACACCGTGCTGCGCCTGTGGACGGTGCTGTTCGCGCCCGACACCGGCGCCTCCGCGCAGTTCGGCCACGACGTGCTGGTCGGCATCGGGCTGGCCACGCTCTGCGTCGGCGCGCTCGGCATCGTCGGCACCCAGCGGCTGTCGAACCTGGCCGGCTTCAGCGTGCTGGTGTCGGCCGGCACGCTGCTGGCGGCGGTGGGCCTGGGTCAGCCTGCCATCTGGGCCGGCGCGCTGTACTACCTGCTGAGCTCCACGCTCGCGATCAGCGCCTTCTTCCTGCTGATCGACATGATCGAGCGCTGGCGCAACGCAGGCGCCAGCATCGCGCCGCACGAGGCGGCCGACAACGCGCCCTTCCTGTCGGAAGACCTCACGGCATTGAACGACGTGAACCTCGACGACGAGCAGCAGGCGCTCTACGGCCGCGCCATTCCGGCCGGCGTGGCCTTTCTGGGCCTGGGCTTCATCGGCTGCACGCTGCTGCTGGCCGGGCTGCCGCCGCTGTCGGGCTTCGTCGGCAAGCTCGCGATGCTGTCGGGCCTGCTCGATGCCCCCGTCGTGAGCCGCTCGAGCTGGCTCTTCCTGGGCCTGCTGCTGGCCTCGGGCTTCATGACGCTGGTGGCGCTGAGCCGCACCGGCATCCGCCATTTCTGGACCCAGCCGCTGAGCGCGATGCCGAGCCTGCGTGCCATGGAAGTGCTGCCGGTGGCGGCGCTGCTGGCGGCCTCGGTCGCGCTCACGATCGAGGCCGGCCCCGTGATGCAGCACGCGAGCGCCACCGCCGACGGCCTGTTCGCCCCCCAGGCCTACCGCGATGCGGTGGCCGGCGCACAGCAGGTGCCCAACCCCTCACCAAAGCATTTCAAGGGAGGCACGCCCTGATGCGCAAGATCCTTCCATCGCCGCCGTTGTCGCTGGCGCTCTTCGTCGTCTGGCTGCTGCTGAACCAGTCGCTGCACGTCGCGACGATGGTGTTCGCCGCCATCCTCGCGGTGGTGGTGCCGCTCATCACCCAGGGCCTGCGGCCCGCGGCCGTGCGCATGCGCCGGCCGCTGGTGGCGCTGCGCCTGACCGGCACGGTGCTGCGCGACCTGCTGCATTCGGCGCTGACCGTCGGCCGTGCGCTGCTCACCCGCCGCACGCCGCAGATCCGCAGCGCCTTCGTCGAGATGCCGCTGACCCTGCGCGACCCGAACGCTTTGGCCGTGCTCGCCATGATCTTCTGCCTGGCGCCCGGCACGGCCTGGGGCGAGGTCTCGCTCGACCGCAGCAAGCTGCTGCTGCACGTGTTCGACCTGGAGGACGAAGCCGCCTTCATTGAGATGGTCCGCACGCGCTACGAGCGCCCGCTGATGGAGATCTTCGAATCATGACGCCCATCCTCTTCTGGGCCCTCAAGGGCGCCCTCTTCCTGCTGGCCGTGGCGATGCTGTGCGCCGTCTGGCGTCTGCTGATCGGCCCCACCGCGCAAGACCGCGTGATGGCGCTGGATTGCCTCTACATCAACGGCATGCTGATGATGCTGGTGCTGGGCATCAACTACGCGAGCAACGTGTACTTCGAGGCGGCGATGCTGATCGCGCTGTTCGGTTTCGTGGGATCGACCGCGCTGGCGAAGTTCCTGCTGCGCGGCGAGGTGATCGAATGACGGGAGCCCGGCCATGAACATCGTCCCCGACTTCATCATCGGCCCGCTGCCGCTGTGGGCGGAGATCCTCACCGGCCTGTTCGCGGTGCTCGGCGCGGCCTTCGCCGCCGTGGGCTCCTTCGGCCTGGTGCGGCTGCCGACCTTCTTCCACCGCATCCATGCGCCCACGCTGGGCGCCACGGCCGGCGTGTGGTGCCTGACCATCGCGACCATCGTCTACTTCTCGGTGCAGGGCTACAACCTGTTCCTGCACGCCGTGCTGATCGCGCTGTTCGTCGCGCTGACCGCGCCGGTCACCACAATCTTCCTGATGCGGGCGGCGCTGTTCCGCGAACGCCAGAAGGGCGGCAACGTGCCGCCGACCACCGACCGCGGGGACTGACGCGCCCCGCCGGCCTCAGTTGTTGGCCAGCCCCATGAAGTCGGTCGGCGCGAAGTTGGTGTCGCGCCAGGCATGGCTGCGCGCATGGCGTTCGCTGGCGCTCAGGCGCAGGCGGGCCAGGTCGGCCCGCACTTCTTCCAGCGTGCGCATCTTGCGGACCGGGACCTGTGCTGGTTCGACCCGCGATGCCTGCACGGCGACAACGGGCACCACGGGCGGGCGCACCACCGACTGCGCCGTCGAGCGCGCCGGTGCGGTGTCGCGGGTGCGCCGGTTGAACAGTTGACGGATCGAACGGAAGAGGAAGAGAACGTCCATGGTCGTGCGCGCCTGAAAGTGTCAGACGATTGTTAATCGCCGCCCTGTGAAGTCAAAGGACTTACAGCAGCCGATCGGGGAAAATTCGCGTACTTTTGCGCACAAAAGCCGACTTCGGTCTGCACGAGGACTTCAAGGCGCCGTTTCAGCTTCCAGCCGGTCGAGCCACAGCATCGCCTCGCCCCGCGTGCCGCCACACATCTCCACCGAAGGCTGCAGTCCGCCGCAGCAGGCCGGGCGCTCCGGGTGGCCGAAGATGGCGCAACGCTGGTCGGCCATCAGCTGGACACACGGCACGCCGGCCGGCTTGCCCAGGGGCATCCCTGGAATAGGGCTGCTGATGGAGGGTGCGGTGCAGCAGGCGCCGCAGCCGGGGCGGCAGTCCATGTGCCTCAGCCCAGCGCTTCCTGCAGGGTCTTGGCGTTCGCCACGGCGGTCTCCCGCGGCAGCGCCACCGCGTTCTTCACCGCCAGGATTTCCGCCATGACGCTCACCGCGATCTCGGGCGGCGTCTTGCTGCCGATGTAGATGCCGATCGGCCCGCGCAGGCGCGCCAGCGATTCGGCCGTCTGGTCGAAATGCTCGACCATGCGCGCGCGCCGGGCCTCGGCATTGCGGCGCGAGCCGATCGCGCCGACGTAGAAGGCGTCGGTCGCCAGGGCTTCGAGCAGCGCCAGGTCGTCGAGCTTCGGGTCGTGCGTGAGCGCGACCACGCAGCTGCGGCGGTCGGGCCGGAAGGCGGTCACCGCGTCGTCGGGCATCTCGGTGGTCACGGTCACGCCGGGCACGGCCCACGCGCTGCGGTACTCGACCCGCGGGTCGCACAGCGTGACGGCGAAACCGCTGAACTTGGCCATGGTCGCGAGGTACTCGGCCAGCTGGCCGGCGCCGATCAGCAGCATGCGGTACTCGGGGCCGAAGGTGTTGACCAGCTGGCGCTCGTCCACGCTCAGCGCCGCGGGCGACGACGCCTCGGCCAGCGTCACGCGGCCGTCGGCGAGCGACACGGTGCGCTGCATCAGGCGGCCCTGCTCCAGCGATGCGACCAGCGCTTCGAGCGACGCCGGCTCGGGGTCGTACTCCAGCAGCAGCTCGAGCGTGCCGCCACACGGCAGCCCGAAGCGGTGCGCCTCGTCGGCCGTGATGCCGTACTTGACCAGCGCCGGTGCGCCGCCCGCGGGCATCGGCTCGGTGGCGCCATGCAGGCGGCTGTAGCGCGCGATCAGGTCGTCCTCGATGCAGCCGCCAGACACCGACCCGACGACCGCGCCATCTTCGGCCAGCGCCATGATCGAGCCGACCGGGCGCGGCGACGATCCCCACGTGCGCACCACCGTCGTGAGCAACGCGCGGCGGCCGGCGAGCCGCCAGTCGCGCAGGGTGCGCAGCACCATGACGTCGAGGTTTTCCATGGTCTCTTCCTCAGCCCGCGTCCGGTTCCTTCTTGCCGCCCAGCCCCATCTTCTGCATGAAGCCGGCGACCGCCCCCTTCTTCTCTTCCGCGACCGCCTCGCCCTCGGCCGGCGCAGGGCCGTAGCGGCGCTGCATCTCGGCGTCGAAGCGCTTGAAGAAGTCGTCGGCGGTCGACTTGGCTGCGCCGTCGATCAGCCGCTGGCCGAGTTGCGCGATCTTGCCGCCCACCTGGGCCTGCACGGTGTAGTCGAGCTCGCAGGCGCTCGCATTGTCCGGCACCGGCTTGAGCGTGACGCTGGACGCGCCCTTGGCGAAGCCCGCCACCCCGCCCTGGCCTTCGAAGCTGAGCTTGTAGCCGTCGGGCGGTGCGATGTCGGTCAGCGTGACCTTGCCGGCGAACTTGGCGGACACCGGACCCACCTTGACGGCGGCAGTCACGGTGTACTGGTTGTCGCCCGTCAGCTCGAACTTGTCGCAGCCGGGGATGCACTTCTTCAACGTCTCCGGGTCGTTGAGCGCGTCCCACGCCTGTTGCTGCGTGACGCCGAGACGGCGGTTGCCGAGCATTTCCATGGTGTTCTTCCTTCTAGTCGTGATCGTGGGGGCAGCGGCTCAACGGCCGGCACGCATCAGCGCCGCCAGGCTCGCCGCCAGCTGGCCGAGCGCGCTGAGATTGTGGACCGCCAGCATCGCGTCCGCATGGCGGTGGAGCATGGCCGCACCGCGCGCAAGGGGAGCGTAGCCCTCGAAACGCAGCAGCGGGTTGAGCCACAGCACACGGCGCGCATGGCGCTTGAGCCATTGCAGTTCCTGGTCGAGCACGGCCGGCTCGCCGGTGTCCAGGCCGTCGCTGATGACCAGCACCAGCGTGCGTCGGCCGGTCAGGCGCCGGGCATGCGCGCGCCGCAGTTGCGCGAGCGAATCACCCAGCCGCGTGCCGCCGGCGAAGTCGTCGATGGCCGCGCTCGCGCTCGCGAGCATCTCGTCGGTGTCGGCCAGTCGAAAGGCCGGCGTCAGATCGGTCAGGCGCGTGCCGAAGGCGAACACGTCGCGCCGCCCGGCACGACGCGTGGCCGCATGCAGGAAGGCGAGCAGCAGGCGGGCATAGCGCTCCATGGAGCCGGAGACGTCGATCAGCACCAGCAGCGGCAAAGGCTGCGCGCGGCGCGCCAGCCGCGGCAGGCGCAGCATCTCGCCGCCGGTGCGCGCCGCCTCGTGCAGCACGCCGGGCCAGTGCATGCGCGCATGCGTGCCGGCGCCGGCCGCCACACGAAGGCGCCGCGACGGCACGGTGGGCACGGGCAGCGCGATGTCGCGCGCCAGACGCTCGACCAATCGGTACTCCGCAGCACCGAGCGCATTGAAGTCCGCATGGTGCAGGCGCTGCAAATCGCTGGCGGTCATGGCCGCGTCGAACTCGATTTCGCGCTCGCCCTGTGCGGGCGCATCAGCCTCGCGCGGCGCGGCCAGCGCCTCGCGCACGCGCGGGCGGCGCTTGGCCGGCTCCATCTTGCCTTCGGCGCTCGGCAGCATCTGCGCGAGCATCTTGTTGGCGAGCTCGGGGTCGCGGAACCAGGCGTCGAAGAGTTCGCGGAAGACGAGACGGTCCTGCTCCCGGCTGACCATCACGGCTTCCATCGCCGCGCAGAGGTCGTCGCGCGCATCGACGCCGACCAGCACGGCCGCTTCGGTGGCGAGGGCGATGCGCGCCGCATCGGTGGGCACGCCGGCGCGGCGCAGCGCGCGGCCGAAGCCGGCGATGTTGCCGGCCATCTTGCCGCGGCGTGCGTCACCGAGCTGCTCCATGGCGTCGCGGCGCAGACGCTCAGGCGCCCGCGTCCTCCGGCTGCAGCAACTCGGCGGCCAGCGCCTGCGTGACCGCGGCCACATCGTCGCGCTGCTTGAAGAGGATCCCGGCGGTGTCGACCACCACCTCGGGGTCGAGCACCAGCGCATCGAGCGCGACCAACGCCCGCGCCCATTCCACGCTCTCGGCGATGCCGGGTGCGCGCTGGAAGGCGCTGGCGAACGGCGCGCTGCGCAGCCGGCCCACGAAATCGGCCACCTGCTTCGACAGCGCCTCGCCAGCCTCGGGCACCTGGGCGCGCACGATGGCCAGCTCGCGCTCACGCTCGGGATAGTCGAGCCAGTGGTAGAGGCAGCGGCGCTTGACCGCGTCGTTGAGTTCGCGCGTGCGGTTGCTGGTGAGGAGGGTCACCGGCGGCACCGCGGCGGTGATGGTGCCGAGTTCGGGAATGCTCACCTGGTACTCGCCCAGGTACTCGAGCAGGAAGGCCTCGAAGGGCTCATCGGCGCGGTCCACTTCGTCGATCAGCAGCACCGCGCCCGGCGCGGGCGTCTGCAGCGCCTGCAGCAAGGGGCGGCGGATCAGGTAGCGGGGCTGGTAGACCTCGGACTCGATGTCGCTGGAGGCGCCATGCGCCTCCGCGGCGCGCATGTGCAACAGCTGCGCGGCGTAGTTCCATTCATACAGCGCCTCGCGCTGCTCCAGGCCGTCGTAGCACTGCAGGCGCAGCAGTTCGCGCTGCAGCGCCGTCGACAGCGCCTTGGCCAGTTCGGTCTTGCCCACGCCAGGCTCGCCTTCAAGCAGCAGCGGCCGCTGCAGCTTGAGCGCCAGGAAGACCGCGGTGGCGAGGCGCCGGTCGGCGAAGTAGCCGGCCTGCTGAAGGCCGGCGGCGACGGCGTCGATGCTGGAGAAGATCACCCGCGCATCAACCCAGCGCGGCGCGGACGGCGCGTTGCGTCAGCACGCTGATCAGGTTGGCGCGGTACGGCGCCGAGGCGTGCAGGTCGCTGTTGAGGTCGCTGGCATCGATCTTCACCGCGGCCGCGGCCTCCGGCGTGAAGCTCTGGTTCAACGCGTCTTCCAGGCCGGTGTGGCGGAACACGCCGTTGCCCGCACCGGTGATGGCCACGCGCACGCCCGCGTCGTACTGCGCGATGAACACGCCGACCAGCGGGAAGTGCGACGCCTTCTGGCGCAGCTTTTCGTAGTGCGCGCTCTTCGGGACCGGGAAGCGGATCGCGGTGATCAGCTCGCCCTCGTCCAGCGCCGTGGTGAACAGGCCCTGGAAAAAGTCGTCGGCTGCGATCTCGCGCTTGTCGGTGACGATGGTCGCACCCGAGGCCAGCACGGCGGCTGGGTAGCAGGCGGCCGGGTCGTTGTTGGCGACCGAGCCGCCGAGCGTGCCCATGGCGCGCACCTGCCGGTCGCCGATACGCGAGGCGAGGTCGGCCAGCGCCGGGTAGGCCGACTTGACCGCGGCATCGTTCGCCACGGCCAGGTGGCGCGCCATCGCGCCGATGACGAGCGTGTCGCCGTCCTTCCGGATGCCGGCGAGTTCGGCGATGCCGCCGAGGTCGACCAGTTGCTCGGGTGCGGAGAGGCGAAGCTTCATCGAGGCCAGCAAGGTCTGCCCGCCGGCCAGCGGCTTGCCGCCGGCGGTGGTGAGCTTCGCGGCATCGGCCACGCTGGCCGGACGTTCGAGGGTGAAGGGATACATGGTGTGTTCCTGCAACGCTGGGTCAATGGGTTCAAGCGGCCGGACGGCCCTGGGTGCTCGCGGCGAGCGACGGCGTCTGCGGTTGCTGCGTCGGCGTGGTGGCGCCCTTTTGCATCGCCTCCCACACGCGGTGCGGCGACGCGGGCATGTCGAATTCCTTGACACCGAGCGGCGCCAGCGCGTCGAGCACGGCATTGATGACCGCCGGCGGCGAGCCGATGGCACCTGCCTCGCCGCAGCCCTTGGAGCCGATCGGGTTGTGCGTGCAGGGCGTGCTCAAGGTGTCGAGCTTGAACATCGGGAAGTCCTCGGCGCGCGGCATGGCGTAGTCCATGAAGCTGCCGGTGAGCAGTTGCCCGGTCTCGTTGTCGTACACGCAATTCTCCATCAACGCCTGGCCGATGCCCTGCACGATGCCGCCGTGCACCTGGCCCTCGACGATCATCGGGTTGACGATGGTGCCGAAGTCGTCGACGGCGGTGAAGCGGTCGATCTTCACTTCACCGGTGCCCTTGTCGATCTCGACCTCGCAGATGTAGGTGCCGGCCGGGTAGGTGAAGTTGGTCGGGTCGTAGAAGGCGGTTTCGTTCAGGCCCGGCTCCAGCTTGTCGAGCGGGTAGTTGTGCGGCACGTAGGCCGTCAACGCCACCTGGCCGAAGGGAATCTTCTTGTCGGTGCCCTTGACGGTGAACTCGCCGTTGGCGAACTCGATGTCGGCGTCGCTCGCCTCCATCAGGTGCGCCGCGATCTTCTTGGCCTTGGTCTCGATCTTGTCGAGCGCCTTCATGATCGCCGTGCCGCCGACCGACAGCGAGCGCGAACCGTACGTGCCCATGCCGAAAGGCACGCGGCCGGTGTCGCCATGCACGATGTCGACGTTCTCGACCGGGATGCCCAGGCGCGCCGCCACCAGCTGCGCGAAGGTCGTCTCGTGCCCCTGGCCGTGGCTGTGCGAGCCGGTGAAGACCGTCACGCTGCCGGTCGGATGCACCCGCACCTCGCCGGCTTCGAACAGGCCGGCGCGCGCACCGAGTGCGCCTGCCACGTTCGACGGCGCCAGGCCGCAGGCCTCGATGTAGCTGGAATAGCCGATGCCGCGCAGCTTGCCCTTCTTCTCGCTCTCGGCCTTGCGTGCGGCGAAACCCGCGACCTCGCCGAGTTCGTTGGCGCGGTCCAGCAATGCCGGGAAGTTGCCCGTGTCGTACTGCAGCGCCACCGGCGTCTGGTACGGGAAGCTGGTGATCATGTTGCGGCGACGGATCTCGTCCTGCCCCAGGTTCAGCTCCCACGCACAACGCGACACCAGCCGCTCCAGCAGGTAGGTCGCCTCGGGCCGCCCGGCGCCGCGGTAGGCATCGACCGGCGCGGTGTTGGTGAACCAGGCATCGACCTCGACGTAGATCTGCGGCGTGGCGTACTGGCCGGCCAGCAAGGTCGCGTAGAGGATGGTCGGGATGGCCGTCGAGAAGGTCGACAGATAGGCGCCGAGGTTGGCGTCGGTGTGCACGCGCAGGGCGAGGAACTTGCCTTGACTGTCCATCGCCATCTCGGCGTGGCTCACGTGGTCGCGGCCGTGCGCGTCCGACAGGAAGCATTCCGAGCGCTCGCCGGTCCACTTGATGCTGCGGTTGAGCTGCTTGGCGGCCCAGGTCAGGCACACGTCCTCGGCGTAGAGGTAGATCTTGGAGCCGAAGCCGCCGCCGACGTCGGGCGCAATGACGCGCACCTTGTGCTCGGGCAGGCCCAGCACGAAGGCCGTCATCAGCAGGCGCTCGACGTGCGGGTTCTGGTTCGACACGTAGAGCACGTACTCCTCGGTCGCGCGGCTGTAGTTGCCGATGGCCACGCGCGGCTCGATCGGGTTCGGGATCAGCCGGTTGTTCACCAGGTCGAGCTTCGTGACGTGCGCCGCATTCGCGAAGGCGGCGTCGACGCCGGCCTTGTCGCCCAGCGTCCACTTGTAGCACTGGTTGTCGGGCGCCTCGTCGTGGATGGTCACGCCGCTCTGCTTCTTCGCCGCGTCGACCACGCTCACGACGGGCGTGTGCACGTCGTAGTCGACCACCACCGCCTCGGCGGCGTTCTTGGCCTGCTCGACCGTCTCGGCCA